>NZ_ALAS01000047.1 GCF_000290615.1 Heyndrickxia coagulans DSM 1 = ATCC 7050 | reverse complement strand
TGTTTAGTGCAAAATGAAAGTACAGAGTTCTGCAACAAAAAAGTGCAGAGCTTCATGGCATAAAAAAAGGCTTGCCAGCTCCTAAAATTCCCTCTACTGTTAAGGTTGTGAAGAACAAAACAGTGGAGGTAAAGAAAGGATGCTAGCAATGCCTGAAATTCATCATATCAAACATTTGCGTGAAAAGAAAGGGTTATCGCTTTCCGAAATTGTCCGCAGGACGGGATTTAACTGGAGAACAGTCAAGAAATATGCGGATGGAGACATTTCGGTCAGACAAAAAATAAA
>NZ_ALAS01000046.1 GCF_000290615.1 Heyndrickxia coagulans DSM 1 = ATCC 7050 | reverse complement strand
GACAACGATTAGGTGTAAATCAAATACCTATGAAATTTGGAGAATATGCGAGTAAATGAGAGATAATTGAACTTTATTGAAGGAGGAAAAAAGCCGGATTGCGCTGATGACGGCAGAGGAGATCTTCCGGAAGCTAAAAGAAACAGGAGGGGAAAACTTCAGCCATGTCACGATTTCGGGAGGCAATCCACTTTTGTTGCAAGGCCTTGGCGAACTGGTTGATTTGCTGAAAACGCATCATATCCGCACAGCAGTTGAGACACAGGGATCACGCTGGCAAAATTGGCTTCCGGACGTTGATGATGTGACCATTTCGCCAAAACCGCCGAGTTCCGGCATGGACACAGATTTTGAGGCTTTGGATTGGATGATTGGCCAGTTAACAATGGCGGGGAGCCATTTTTGCTTAAAAATTGTTGTTTTCGACGAGGAGGATTTTGATTACGCCAAAAAGATCCATAAACGCTATCCGCCTGTTCCCTTCTATTTACAAGTCGGCAATCCGGATGTTACTTTGCCTGACCGGGATGCATTAGCGAAAATGCTGACCGGAAGATATGAATGGCTGATCAATCTGGCCTTGCAGGCAGAAGAAATGAATGATGCTTATGTCCTTCCCCAATTGCATGCATTGGTGTGGGGGAACAAACGGGGCGTATAAGAGAAAAGGGCCGGCCTGCGCACGCAGGGCAGCCCCTCTTTTTCTCACACATGCTGGCTTGCGGCCGGGTTCGCGTCGGGTTTTACTGCCTTTTTATCTTTCATCCGGCTGTAGATGTTTGCGAGCAACGAACCAGACAAATTATGCCAGACGCTGAAAATCGCGCTCGGGACGGCGGCAATCGGGGAAAAATGCGCGGTAGCAAGCGCAACGCCGAGCCCGGAATTTTGCATGCCGACTTCCATCGAAACCGCTTTTTGCTTGGCAAGGTCCATCCCGCACAAACGGGCGAAGAAAAAGCCGATGATAAAGCCAAGCAAGTTATGCAAAATAACGACAGCAAAAACGAGTAAAGCCGTTTGTGCGATTTTTTCGGCGCTTCCGGCGACCACTCCCGCTACAATCAGCACGATCGCCACAACCGAGACAAGCGGCATCGCTTTTGCGCCGGCGCGCGCCTGTTTGCCGAAAAACCTTTTCGCGATAAATCCGAGCAAAAGCGGCACAATGATCACTTGCACAACCGAAAGGAATAAAGACCATACACTGACATGCACCCATTTGCTGGCAAACAGCAGGATTAACAGCGGTGTGACAATCGGCGCAAGAATCGTGGACACGGAGGCGATCGCAACAGCAAGCGCCACATTTCCGCGCGCGAGAAACACCATCACGTTCGAAGCCGTTCCGCTCGGGCAGCAACCGACAAGAATGACGCCGATGGCAATATCTTTCGGCAAGTTGAGCCCGACTGCAAGCAGAAAAGCAATAAGCGGCATGATGACAAAATGGCCGATGACGCCGAGCGCCACCTCAAGTGGCTTTTTGAAAACTTCTTTAAAATCTGATAATTCAAGCGTCAGCCCCATCCCAAACATGACAATGCCCAATAACGGTACGATATAATTCCCGATCCACGCAAAATGCTGGGGCAAAAAATAAGCGATGACTGCAAAAATCAGCACCCATACGGTGAACGTTTTCCCTGCAAACGCGCTGATTTTTTCTAAAGTTGCCATGTGAAGACCTCCAAATATAAATTGTTTTCTAAAATGATAGAATATCTGACAAAATAAATCAAGGCAGCCATTTCAATATTTTGGGATTTATTTAGATCATTCGTTTCCGAAAACATTTTTTTACCAAAAAAAACAGCGCAATGCCTGGGCCTGCGCTGTTTACAACATATTCCGTGTTTTTCATGCATCCTTCGTTTTTTTCATGGCCAGCACTTTGTCGGTATCCGGTGTGACATAAACGGTTTGCTGGTTCTCGTAAATGACAAATCCGGGTTTTGCGCCGTTCGGTTTTTTCACGTAGCGCACTTTCGTATAATCGACCGGGACGGAAGCGGACTGGCGCGCTTTGCTAAAATAGGCGGCGAGTGATGCGGCTTCCAAAATCGTTTCCGGCGCCGGGTTTTTGCTGCGGATGACAACATGCGACCCGGGAATGTCTTTTGTGTGCAGCCAGATTTCATCGCGGGCGGCTACCCGGTTTGTCAAATAATCGTTTTGCTTGTTGTTCTTTCCGACAAGAATTTCCGTGCCGTCCGAAGCCTCGTATTTTTCGAGGGCGATTTTGTTTGCATTTTTCCGCCGGGCGCGGCTGTGCCGTTTTTTCAAATAGCCTTCTTCTTCCAGCTCTTCGCGGATTTCCCCGATATCTTTCGGCGAGGCTGTTTCAAGCTGCTGGAGGAGGTTTTCAAAATACAGCACTTCATCCCGGGCTTTTTTGATCTGTTCACGCACTGCGACTTGCGCATGCTTCGCTTTCTGGTAGCGGGAAAAATAGCTTTGCGCATTTTCCGCAGGGGTTTTCAGTGGATCAAGCGGAATTTCAACCATTGCCCCGTTCTCATCGTAATAGTTTTGCACTTTCACTTTGTCCATTCCTTTTTTCACGGCATACAAATTTGCTGTCAAAAGTTCGCCGTACAGCTGGAACTGTTCGGCATTTTGCGCCTCCTCAAGCGTGGCTTCCAGCTTTTTGATTTTGCTTTCGTTTTTCTCCAGTTCATTTTTCACAAACCGCTCAAGATCATGGCCTTTTTGCTTGACGCGGTCACGTTCGGCTTTCCCGGCATAAAAACGGTCAAGCAGCGCGCTTAAAGTCGGGAAAGTTTTGGTTTCGCCCTCAAGGGACGTAAGCGGGATCATGTAAAATGATTCTTTTTGTGCACCCATGATCATCACCGGCTGGAGGTCAAACTTTTTAATCGGCTCCATAACGGACAAGAACGCGTCCGTCACCGCTTCCGGATTCGAAAATTTCGCCCGGTGCATGATCTCTTTTGCCAAAAGAGGGGAGACCCCGGCGAATTGCGCGACAATCTGCTTGTCCATTTTCCCGCTGTTCCAGTCGAGCGCTGCGATGACATCCTCTTTTGTTGCTTCAAGCGGATTCCGTTTGTGCTGCTCAGGGGGCATGACATATTCATGCCCGGGGAGAATCGTCCGGTACGTATTCACAGCCGGCGGGACGTGTTTGATGCTGTCCATGATCAGGTTCCGCTCTTTGTCGACCAAAATGATATTGCTGTGGCGGCCCATGATTTCAACGTACAGCTGTTTATAGGAAATATCCCCGATTTCGTTGCGGCTTTTGATGTCAAAGACAACAACGCGGTCAAGGCCGGCCTGGCGGATATCCTCGATCACGGAGCCTTCCAGATGTTTCCTTAAAAGCATGCAAAACATCGGCGGGTCCTGCGGGTTGTCAAACGGTTCATCCGTCAGCTGAATGCGCGCATAGGCCGGGTGTGCCGACAAAAGCAGCCGCCGGTTTTTCCCGTTTGCACGCACGATCAGGACCAGTTCATTCTGGTACGGCTGGTGGATTCTGTTCATCCGTCCACCCTTTATCGTATCAACAAGTTCTTTTACCATCGCTCTTGTAAATAATCCGTCAAATGACATATCGCATTCCTCAATTCTTTCGCGCAATGTTTTAAGCATTGCGCCGGTCGTTGGCATGTTAAATTATATCATTTTTTTGGACAGGGCTGAATATGTTGCTATTAAGACAATAATGGGCAGAAGCAGGGGAGAGTGTATTTTCATGATGTTTCACGAAATGAGTGAAAAAGAAGTAGAACAGGAATTCGGAACTGATCTGGAAAAAGGGCTCACCGAAAAAGAAGCGGAAAAAAGAGTCAGGCAGTACGGGTTTAATGAACTGGAAGAGGCGGAAAAAGAATCTGCCCTTATGCTCTTTCTCAGCCAGTTTAAAGATTTTATGACGCTCGTCCTGCTTGCCGCAACCGTGATTTCCGGATTTTTAGGCGAATATGTCGATGCGGTCGCGATCATCGCCATTGTATTGATTAACGGGTTTCTCGGCTTTTTTCAGGAGCGGCGGGCCGAGAAATCGCTTGAAGCATTAAAAGAACTTTCCGCACCGCAAGTCAATGTGCGAAGAAACGGGCGATGGGTAAAAATCCCTTCGAAAGAAGTGACGCTTGGCGATATTTTAAAATTTGAAAGCGGGGACCGGGTTGGCGCCGATGTCCGGATTGTAAAGGCTAATAATCTTGAAATTGAAGAGTCGGCGCTGACGGGAGAATCCATCCCTTCCCCGAAATCAACGGAACCGATTCCTGTGGAAAATGCGGGCCTCGGCGATTTGCATAATATGGCGTTTATGGGGACGATGGTAACGCGCGGCAACGGCATCGGCATCGTCACCGCGATCGGGATGCAGACGGCAATGGGGGAAATTGCCGATATGATTCAAAACGCCGAATCGATGGCGACCCCTTTGCAAAGAAGGCTCGAGCAGCTGGGAAAAATTTTAATCGTGGTGGCGCTGCTTTTAACCCTCCTTGTCGTCCTTGTCGGCGTCTGGCACGGGCATGACTTGTATTCCATGTTTCTGGCGGGAGTTTCGCTCGCGGTTGCGGCGATTCCGGAAGGCCTGCCGGCGATTGTGACAATTGCGTTATCGCTCGGCGTCCAGCGCATGATCCGGAAAAACGCGATCGTCCGGAAACTGCCGGCGGTGGAAACGCTCGGCTGTGCGTCAGTCATCTGCTCGGATAAAACCGGCACCATGACGCAAAACAAAATGACAGTCACCCATTTATGGAGCGGCGGAAAGACGTGGAAAGTGTCCGGGACGGGCTATGAGCCGAAAGGGATTTTTACGGACAATGGAACGGAAATCCACCCTTTAAAGGAAAAAAGCGTCTACCAGCTTTTGACGTTCGGGCTATTATGCAACCATGCCGAATTGAAAGTGAAAAACAAAGAATATGTGATAGACGGCGACCCGACGGAAGGCGCGCTCCTCGTTTCCGCCCTGAAGGCCGGTTTAACGAGGGAATTACTGCTGAAAGATTTTACAGTTGAACAGGAATTTCCGTTTGATTCAACGCGGAAAATGATGAGCATGGTAATCCGTGACAAACACGGCAAACGGTTTGTGATCACAAAAGGCGCGCCGGATGTGCTGCTCGGGGTAAGCCGGTCGGTGCTCTGGAACGGAAGGGAACAATCGTTTGATCTGGAAACACGGAGGAAAGTAGAGAAAGCGGTCGAATCTTTGGCTGCCCAGGCACTCCGGACGATCGCCATCGCGTTCAAGCCGCTTGCAGCAGGAGAAACGGCAAAAAGTGAACAAGAGGCGGAGAAAAATTTGATTTTTATCGGCGTCCAGGGGATGATCGATCCGCCGCGGCCAGAAGTCAGACAAGCCATTAAAGAATGTAAGGAAGCGGGCATCCGGACGGTGATGATTACAGGCGACCATGCTGTGACCGCAAAAGCAATTGCGAGGCAGCTCGGGATTTTGCGCACAAGCCATGAAAAAGTGGTGGACGGCACGATGCTGAACGAACTGACGGTGGATGAGCTGGAAGACGTGATTGACGAAGTTTCCGTGTTTGCGCGCGTATCGCCGGACCATAAACTGAAAATCGTTAAAGCTTTCCAAAACCGCGGGGCAGTCGTTGCCATGACAGGGGACGGCATCAATGACGCACCGGCCATTAAAACAGCCGATATCGGCATCTCGATGGGCATTACCGGAACCGATGTCGCAAAAGAAGCCTCCTCGCTCATTTTGCTCGATGATAATTTCGCGACGATTAAAGCGGCGATCCAGGAAGGCCGCAATATTTATGAAAATATCCGGAAATTTATCCGTTATCTGCTCGCCTCCAATGTCGGTGAAATCCTTGTGATGCTGTTTGCAATGCTTTTGTCCCTGCCGCTTCCGGTCGTTCCCATCCAAATTCTTTGGGTCAATCTCGTGACGGATGGGCTGCCGGCGATGGCGCTCGGCCTCGACCAGCCGGAAGAAGATGTGATGAAGCGGAATCCGCGCCATCCGCGTGAAGGGGTGTTTGCGCGCGGGCTCGGCTGGAAAGTGATTTCGCGCGGTTTTCTGATCGGGTCCGCGACACTTGCCGCTTTTGTAACCGTATATTACCAGCACCCCGACCGGCTTGCTTATGCACAAACGATTGCATTTGCAACACTTGTCCTTGCCCAGCTGATCCATGTGTTTGACTGCCGCAGCGAACGCTCGGTGCTCGCGCGCAACCCGTTTGGAAATGTCTATCTTGTGCTTGCTGTTTTGTCATCGGTTTTACTTATGCTTGCCGTGATTTATGTTCCGGCCCTCCAGCCGGTTTTCCATACGCTACCGATATTGCCGAAAGACTGGCTGCTCGTCCTCTGCATGAGTGCAATTCCGACATTTTTGCTTGCAGGGACATATTATTTAAGAAAAAAACCTTGAATTATGCTATAATCTTAAAAGTAATAGGGGATCCTCTATTACTTTTTCTTTTGGCGAAATTTCCCCAGGCGCTCCGGTTAAGATTTCCTTTCCTAAATGGGCGGGGCGCGGTATAATCTCCGTAAAAGCTATTATCACCGGGCCGGGGACAGGCGCGATGAAAGTCGTGAAGGTTAAAACCGGCGTGATGGTAGATGTAAGAAGAGATTGGGCGTGAGAAGATGGTCTTAAGCATGACGGGCTATGGCAGAGGCCGCCGGGAGACGCGGCAGTTCAGTGTGACGGTGGAGATCAAGTCTGTCAACCATCGCTTTTGCGAATATCAGATCAGGATGCCGAAGCAGCTTGTCAAAGTGGAAGAAGAGTTGAAAAAAATCATCGGGAACTATGTGCAACGCGGCCGTATTGACGTGTTTGTCACCATTTTCGGTGAAGGGCTTGTCAAACGCAGGCTGCGGGTCGACTGGGATTTGCTGGACGAATACCACCGGTTTTTAAGCCGGATCCGTGAGCAATACGGAATTGAATCAGGTTTTGGCATTCGCGAGTTATTAAACCGCGAAGATTTAGTTACAATAGAAGAAATAGAGGAAGATAATGAAGAAATCCTCACCCTTGTCCTGGAAGCCTGCAAAGAGGCGGCCGGGCAGTTGCGGCTTATGCGCGAAAAAGAAGGTTCCCTGCTCAAAACTGATTTGGAAAAACACCTCCAAACGATTTCAAAGCAGGTGGATCATATCAAAACAGAAGCGCAGTCGCTCGTTTCTACATACCGATTCAAACTTGAAAAGCGGATGCAGGAGCTATCAGGCGGCCGGCTGGATGAAGCGAGGCTCGTCCAGGAAGCAGCGCTGTTTGCCGACAAATCCGATATTCATGAAGAAGTGACAAGGCTTGAAAGCCACTTGATTCAATTTGGCGAAACATTGGCGCTTGATGAGCCAATCGGCAGAAAACTGGATTTCATGATCCAGGAGATGAACAGGGAAGTGAACACGATTGGATCGAAAGCAAATACTTCCGGTATTTCAACAGCCGTTGTTGAGCTCAAAACGGTCCTTGAGAAGATGCGCGAGCAAGTGCAGAATATAGAATGATTCGCGCAAAGCCAATTGTATGCGAGCGGGAGAGGATGCAGGTGGTGAAACTCATTAATATCGGCTTTGGAAATATCATTTCGGCAAACCGCATCATTTCCATTGTAAGCCCGGAATCAGCGCCGATTAAGCGGCTCATCCAGGATGCACGCGAGCGCGGCACTTTAATTGATGCGACTTACGGCAGAAAAACCCGGGCAGTGATAATGATGGACAGCGGCCATGTGATTCTCTCCGCAGTTCAGCCGGAAACAGTGGCGCACCGTGTCACGGACGGGGAAACAGATGGCGAGGAGGTATAGCGTTGAAGAAAAAAGGATTACTCATTGTGTTATCCGGTCCGTCCGGTGTCGGGAAAGGGACCGTACGGAAAGCCATTTTTTCGCAGCCGGATACGAAATTTGAATATTCCATCTCGATGACGACGAGAAAACCGCGGGAAGGCGAAATCGACGGGGTGGATTATTTTTTCAAAGAACGCGAAGAATTTGAAGAACTGATCAGGCAGGGAAAACTGCTGGAGTACGCGGAATATGTCGGCAATTATTACGGGACGCCGGTCGATTATGTGAAGGAAACATTGGAAGCGGGAAAAGATGTTTTTCTCGAAATAGAAGTGCAGGGCGCGCGGCAGGTCCGCGAAAAATTTCCGGACGGCTTATTTATTTTTCTTGCGCCGCCGAGTTTGTCCGAACTGGAATCGAGGATCACGCAGCGCGGGACGGAATCTGCCGAAAGGATCCGCGACCGGATGGAAAAAGCCCGCAAAGAAATTGAAATGATGAATTTATATGATTACGTTGTGGAAAATGATACAATAGAAAACGCCTGCGAAAAAATCAAAGCCATTGTCGTCGCGGAACATTGCCGGACGGCACGCGTTGCGAAGCTGTATAAAAAAATTCTGGAGGTTGAATAAGATGCTTTATCCTTCCATTGATGAACTGTTGAAAATTATCGATTCGAAATATTCCCTTGTCACGATCGCGGCAAAACGTGCCCGCCAGCTGCAGGACCAGCATAACGAAGTGCTTGAAAAATATGTTTCCGATAAAAATGTCGGCAAGGCGCTTGAAGAAATTTATGCCGGCGTCCTCCGGATCAAACACGATGGAACGGCTTCTTAAGTTATCTTGGTACGGTTATACGGAAAATCACAGAGCAGGGACTGGCGGATATGGCGTCAGCCCTTTTTCTTATATTTGCTTTTTTGTTAGAATGGTCGTAAGGATATTGACTGAGACTTTACAGGGGGCATACGGATGCTTGGGAAAAATATATTATTGTGCGTAACCGGAGGGATTGCCGTTTTTAAAGCGGCTGCGCTCACAAGCAAGCTGGCGCAGTCCGGCGCACATGTGAAAGTCATCATGACGGAATCCGCCTGCAAGTTTGTGGCGCCGTTAACGTTTCAGGCGCTTTCCCGGAATGAAGTGTACACCGATACATTTGATGAGAAACACCCGGAGAAAATCGCCCATATTGATCTTGCAGACTGGGCGGATCTTGTCCTCATTGCGCCGGCCACCGCGAATATGATTGGAAAATTGGCGAACGGAATAGCGGATGATATGGTCTCGACTACGATCCTCGCCACGACTGCGCCGGTATGGGTGGCGCCGGCAATGAATGTCCATATGTACGGCCACCCGGCTGTCCGGCGGAACCTGGAAACGCTCAAAGGCTTCGGCTACCGGCTGATCGAGCCTGCGGACGGGCATCTCGCATGCGGCTATACCGGAAAAGGAAGATTGGAAGAACCGGAGAACATCGTGGCGCTTTTGAAAGATTTTTTCAGCGGCGGGCCGAAACCGCTGTCCGGGAAAACGGTTTTAGTGACAGCCGGCCCGACGATTGAAAAAATTGATCCCGTCCGCTTTCTTTCAAACCGTTCGTCCGGAAAAATGGGATTTGCGCTTGCCGAAGAAGCGGCCAATATGGGGGCAAACGTTTTGCTTGTCACAAGCGTGGACACGCTGGCACCGCCCGCCGGAACGGAAATCATCAAAGCGGAGAGCGCAGAGGAGATGTATCATGCGGTCATGGGCCGCTACAAGGAAGCGGATATCATCATTAAAAGCGCGGCCGTGGCAGACTACACGCCGGTCCGTGTCTTCGATAAAAAAATGAAAAAGCAGCCGGGCAACCTGACGCTAGAACTGAAACGGACAAAAGATATTTTAAAAGAACTTGGCGAAAGGCTGGACAAGCCTTTTCTCGTTGGCTTTGCCGCGGAAACTGATCATCTCGAAAACTATGCGCGCGGCAAAATGGAACGGAAGCGTGCGGATATGATTGTCGCCAATGATGTGAGCCGGGAAGGCGCCGGATTTGCCGGCGATACAAATATCGTGACCATTTTTAAACGCGACGGCTCGAAACGGGAACTCCCGCTGCTTTCCAAGCATGAGGCGGCAAGGGAAATTTTGCGCGAAATCTGCCGCGAGATCGAAAAGGACGAAAAGAAATGAAGATTGCAAGTGTGATTGTCGATATACCGGCAATGCAGACGGATAAATATTTTGATTACCGGATCCCGGAAAAATGGGGAACGGCCATCCAACCGGGAATGCGCGTCATTGTCCCGTTCGGCCCGCGCAC
Source organism: Heyndrickxia coagulans DSM 1 = ATCC 7050 (assembly GCF_000290615.1). Lineage (GTDB taxonomy): Bacteria > Bacillota > Bacilli > Bacillales > Bacillaceae_C > Weizmannia > Weizmannia coagulans. The sequence goes on along the minus strand of NZ_ALAS01000046.1, from coordinate 11,040 downwards.
GATCCAGGGATTTGTTGCGGGCATAAAAGACCGTTCGGAAGTGAAGAACTTGCGTGAAATCATTGCGCCGCAGGATTTGGCCCCGGTTTTGAATGCGGAGCTGCTTGCGCTCGGGGACTGGCTTGCAAAGGAAACGCTTTGCCTGAAAATCTCTGCTTACCAGGCGATGCTGCCGGCCGCGATGAAGGCAAAATACGAAAAACGCATCAAAAGGCAGGACGGGGGCGCCAACCCTTTTCTTGACGAAGTGTTCGGGGATAGCGGCGAAATCGGATGGAAAGAAGCGCAGCAAAAGGGCTTTCTGCCGTTTCTGCAAAAAGAAGCGAAAAACGGATCGGTGGAAGTCGTATATGAAGTCAAAAGCAAAGCCAACAAGAAAACGGTCCGGCTCATTTTCTGCCCGAGTTCCAAAGGCGAGCTCGAAAAACGGATGGAAAAAGTGCCGAAAAATGCCCCGAAACAAAAGCAGGTGCTGCAATTTTTCCTGGAAAATCCGGATGCAAAGATGCCTTCTCCCGAACTGGCGGAAACAGCCGGCGTATCGCGGGCGGTTATCAAAACATTGCTTGAAAAAGGATGGCTGGCAGAAACACAGGAAGAATCGTACCGCGACCCGTATGCCGGCCGCCAATTTCAAAAGAGCGTGCCGCATGCTTTGACTGCGGAACAGAAACAGGCAATCGGCCCGGTCCTTTCCGCGGTCCGCGAAAACAGAAACGAAACGTTTTTGCTTTTTGGCGTAACCGGCAGCGGAAAAACGGAAATTTATCTCCAGTCGATACAGGAAGTGCTGAACCAGGGGAAAGAGGCGATTGTCCTTGTCCCGGAAATTTCTCTAACGCCGCAAATGGTGAACCGTTTTAAAAGCCGTTTCGGCAAAGATGTGGCGGTTTTGCACAGCGGCTTATCGGTCGGTGAAAAATACGATGAATGGCGGAAAATTACCCGCAAAGAAGCGAAAGTGGTGGTCGGGGCGCGGTCGGCGATTTTTGCCCCGTTTGAAAATCTTGGCATCATTATTATTGATGAAGAGCATGAAAATAGCTACAAGCAGGAAGACAACCCGCGCTACCACGCGAGGGACGTCGCCCTTTTCCGGAGCAAAAACCACCATTGCCCGGTTATCCTCGGCAGCGCCACCCCGTCGCTTGAATCATTTGCCCGCGCGCAAAAAGGGGTCTATACGTTGCTGAAAATGGAAAAACGGATGAACAACCACCCGCTTCCCGAAGTTTCGATTGTCGACATGCGCGAAGAATTGCGCGCAGGCAACCGTTCCATGTTCTCAAGAGAGCTTTTTGAAAAACTGAAAGAGCGCCTGGAGAAAAAACAGCAAACCGTGCTGCTGCTAAATAAAAGGGGATATTCCTCCTTTGTCATGTGCCGGGACTGCGGGTATGTGCAGCAATGCCCGAACTGCGATATTTCGCTTACCTATCACCGCTCCACAAACGAAATGAAATGCCATTACTGCGGTTACGAGACGTTTGTGCCCGCAACATGCCCGGAATGCGGGAGTTCCCATATCCGCTATTTCGGGACAGGGACGCAGAAAGTGGAAGAGGAGCTCGGGCGGCTGCTGCCTGAAGCGCGCGTGATCCGGATGGATGTCGATACAACCGGCCGGAAAGGGGCGCATGAACGGATGCTTCAAAGCTTTGCAAACGGGGAAGCCGATATTTTGCTCGGCACGCAGATGATTGCAAAAGGGCTCGATTTTCCGAATATTACGCTTGTCGGCGTGCTGAATGCGGACACGATGCTCCATTTGCCCGATTTCAGGGCGTCCGAAAAAACGTTTCAGCTTTTAACACAAGTAAGCGGGCGCGCGGGGCGGCACCAGCTGGAAGGCGAGGTTGTTGTCCAGACATATACCCCCGAACATTACAGCATCCAATTTGCAGGGGAGCAGGACTATGAACGCTTTTACCGCCAGGAAATGAGAATGCGGAAAGTGGGCGCCTACCCTCCTTTTTACTATCTCACCCTGATTACGGTCAGCCATGAAAATGTGATGGAAGCCATGTCCGCATCCGAAAAAATCGCAGGCTTTATGCGGAATCGGGTGTCGGGCGGAAGTGTGATTTTAGGCCCTTCGGCATGCCCGGTCCCCCGTGTGAAAAATAGATATCGTTACCAATGTCTGATAAAATACAAACGGGAACCGCGGCTCAATGAAACATTATCTGTTTTGCTGGAACATTTCCAGCACCAGATTGCCTCGGAAGGATTAAGCATCGCGGTCGATGTCAATCCTAATATGATGATGTAACAGGAACGAGTGATTCGAAATGATGGAGATTGTAAAATATCCTGCCGCTGTTTTGAAGGAAAAATGCAAACGGGTCACGGCATTCGGCCCGTCTTTAAAAGCGGTACTGGATGAAATGTATGAAACGATGCTTGAAGCGGACGGGGTCGGCCTTGCCGCTCCGCAAGTCGGCATCAGCCAGCAAATCGCCGTTGTCGATACCGGCGATGGGGCAGGCCGGATTGACCTCATCAATCCAAAAATCGTAACAAGGCGCGGGGAACAGACCGATGTCGAAGGCTGCCTGAGCTTTCCCGGCGTTTACGGCACGGTTCAACGCGCCCGTTATGTGAAAGTAAAAGCACAGGACGCAAACGGAAAGGCGTTCACGATTGAAGCGGAAGATTTCCTTGCCCGCGCTTTGCAGCATGAAATCGACCATCTGCACGGCGTTTTGTTTACGTCCAAAATCATCGATTATGTGGATGAGGAAGACTTGGTTTTTGAGGAGGATGATACCGAATGACGAAAGTGGTGTTTATAGGGACGCCGGACTTTGCCGTGCCGGTTTTACAGACGCTGATCCGCGACGGGTACGAGGTCATTGGGGTTGTGACACAGCCGGACAGGCCGGTTGGCAGAAAACAGATCTTAACGCCCCCGCCTGTAAAACGGGAGGCGGAAAAGCACGGCATTCCGGTTTTTCAGCCGGAAAAATTGCGCCAGCCGGAAAGCCTCGCCCGCATTTTGGCACTCAAGCCGGATGTTGTGGTTACATGCGCGTACGGGCAGATTTTGCCGAAAGCATTGCTTGATGCGCCCCCGTTCGGCTGCATTAATGTCCATGCGTCACTGCTTCCGGAACTGCGCGGCGGGGCGCCGATCCATACAGCCATTTTACAAGGGAAGAAAAAGACCGGCGTAACCATTATGTATATGGCGGAAAAACTCGATGCCGGCGACATCTTCAGCCAGCGGGAAGTCGAAATTGAAGAAACCGATGATGCCGGCACCCTCCATGACAAGTTGAGCAAAGCGGGTGCTATGCTTTTATCCGAAACGCTTCCGAAAATCCTGGCAAAAGAAATTGTGCCGGTGCCGCAGGATGAACAGAAGGCGACGTTTGCCCATAATATTACGCGCAGCCAGGAAAAAATCGATTGGAAAAAACCGGGGGAATCCATTTACAACCAAATCAGGGGCCTGTGCCCGTGGCCGGGTGCCTATACCGTACATGGCGGAAAAACGTTTAAAATATGGAAGAGCGAAAAAGTGCCGCTTTCCGTTCATGCGGAACCGGGCACCATCGTCACGATAAAAAAAGACGGGATCGTGGTCGCAACGGGCAGCACAACTGGCATTAAAATTACGGAACTGCAGCCTGCCGGGAAGAAACGGATGGCGGTTGCGGAATTTTTAAACGGTTCAGCGGGCGGCCTTGCACCCGGGATGAAATTTGGAGATGAAGATGAGTAAAGACCGGAAAAATGTTCGCGAAGCAGCGCTTGAACTTTTGGAGGCAGTGGAGAAAAACGAGTCGTACAGCAATTTGCTGCTTGACCGCTATATTGAAAAATACCGGTTCCACGGCCCTGACCGGGCGCTGCTTACGGAAATCACTTATGGCACGTTGCAGAGAAAGCAGACACTGGACTATTTTCTCGCCCCGTTTTTGCGCAAAAAAATTGAAAATTGGGTGCGGATTTTGTTGCGCTTGTCTATATATCAAATGGTATACTTAGATAAAATCCCTGACCGCGCGATTATTTTTGAAGCGGTGGAAATCGCCAAAAAACGCGGCCACCGCGGGATTTCCGGAATGGTCAACGGCGTTTTGCGCGCCATCCAGCGCGGGGGGCTCAGAAGTTTAAAGGAAATAGAAGACCCGCTTGAAAGATTATCGGTGGCAACGAGCCATCCGCACTGGCTTGTGGCAAGATGGGCGGAAGCTTACGGCTATAAAACAACGAAAGAAATGTGTGAAGCAAACCTGATTCCGCCGTTACAGACAGCAAGGGTGAACCTGAACCGGGCATCCGTGGAAGAAGTCATCGAAAAACTGGTACGGGAAGGGTTTACCGTTGAGCGGAGCCCGGTTATTCCGGAAGCTGTCCGGTCGCGAAAAGGTAATCTTGCCCGCTCGGCATGCTTTAAAGAAGGGCTCTTCACCATCCAGGATGAAAGTTCGATGGCGGTTGCCTATGCGCTTTGCATCCAGGAAGGCCAGCGGATTTTGGACGCTTGTGCGGCACCGGGCGGAAAAACCACCCATATTGCGGAAAAGTTGGAAGGAACGGGGGAAGTAATCGCGCTCGATCTCCATCCCCATAAGGCCAAACTGGTCCGGGAAAACGCAGAGAGGCTCGGTACCGGACAGGTCGAAGCGGTTGCGATGGACAGCCGGAATGCAGGCGCCCATTTTGAAAAAACCACTTTTGACCGCATTCTTGTCGATGCGCCGTGCACAGGTTTTGGGGTTCTGCGGCGGAAACCGGATATCAAATATGCGAAAACCGTTGACGATATCCATGCGCTAAAGCAGGTCCAGCTTTCAATTTTATCGGGCGTGTCGGGACTGTTAAAACCGGACGGCATCTTAGTTTTCAGCACCTGCACCGTCGACCGGGAAGAAAATGAAGGGACGATTGAAACATTTTTGCAGGAACATCCGGAATTTGAACCGTATCCGCTGCACGTCCCTGAAGCAATGGAATCTTTAGTTGACGGATACCGGATGCAGATTTTTCCGCAGGACTTCGGCGGGGACGGTTTTTTCATCGCCAGTATCCGCAAAAAGGCCGGTAAAGCATAGGCTTGCCCGATGATAAACACGTCAAAGAGTATGAAGGTGGGGGTATAATGGAATCTGTCTATAAAACGGATAAGGGCAGAGTAAGGCAGCATAACGAAGACAATGGGGGAGTCTTTGAAAATGCCGGCGGCGATCTCCTTGCGATTGTTGCAGATGGCATGGGCGGCCATCGTGCGGGTGACATTGCGAGCGGCATGACGGTGCAATGTTTTAAAGAAGCGTTTGAAAAATTCGGCCCGGTTGCCGATGCGGAATCTGCAGAGGCGTGGCTTTCTGAGACGATCCGCGAGGTGAATGCCCGTTTATTTGATCATGCCGCCCATCACCCTGAATGCGAAGGAATGGGCACCACACTGGTTGCAGCGGTCTGCACCGAGCGCTTTATTTCCATCGCCAATGTCGGAGACAGCCGCGGCTATATTTTTAATGAAAACGGCTTCCAACAGCTGACGGAAGATCATTCGCTGGTCAATGAACTCGTCAAAACCGGCCAGATTTCAAAAGAAGATGCCGAAAATCACCCGCATAAAAATGTGATTCTGAAGGCGCTTGGGACGGAAGATTCGATCTCGCCCGACTTAAAAACGATTGTATTTGAAGAAAATGATACTTTGCTGCTTTGTTCAGACGGCCTGTCGAATAAAGTGCCGACGGAAGTGATGAAAGAAGTGCTTGAAAAAGATCTGCCGCTCGGGAAGAAAGCGGAAATGCTTGTGGATTATGCCAATGAAAACGGCGGGGAAGACAATATTACGATTGTGCTTCTGGCGTCCGGCCGCAATAAAGGCGGGTGCCATTCATGCTAATCGGAAGACGGATCAGCGGCCGCTACAAAGTCAAAAGCCTGATCGGCGGCGGCGGCACGGCAAACGTCTATCTGGCCCGCGATATGATTTTGGACCGTGATGTGGCCGTCAAGGTGCTGCGCCCGGATTTTGCAGATGAGCCGGAGTTTATCCAGCGTTTTCACAGGGAGGCCCAATCGGCAACGAGCCTGGTCCATCCGAATATTGTCAGTATTTATGATATCGGCGAAGAGGATGATTTAAATTATATCGTCATGGAAAATGTCGAGGGCATGACGCTAAAACAATACATACAGCAAAACGGCCCGGTTTCCGTTGAGAAAACGCTGGACATTATGGGGCAGCTTGCGGCGGCGATCGCACATGCCCATGACAACCATATTATCCACCGTGACATTAAGCCGCAAAATATTTTAATCAGCCATGACGGTGTTGTGAAAATTACGGACTTCGGGATTGCCATCGCTCTATCCGCTACTTCGATCACCCGGACAAATGCCGTGCTCGGTTCGGTCCATTATCTTTCCCCCGAGCAGGCAAGGGGCGGTGTTGCCACATATAAATCGGATATATACGCACTCGGCATCGTGATGTTCGAACTTTTAACGGGAAGGATTCCTTTTTCGGGGGAATCTGCCGTTTCCATTGCTTTAAAACATTTGCAAAGCGAGACGCCGTCGCTGAAAAGGTGGAATCCCGATATTCCCCAAAGTGTTGAAAATATTGTTTTAAAAGCAACGGCGAAAGATCCGTTTTACCGTTATAACAGCACCGAAGAAATGGGGGAGGATATCCGGACCGCACTCCTGCCGGAAAGGCTCAATGAACCGAAATTTGTGATTCCGGAAGACGAAGATCAGACGAAAATTATGCCGGTGATTTCCGAAGTGGCTGCCGGCCCCGACCGGAATGAAGAAACCATTATCGCAAATCCGGCCGGAGAAAATAAAAAAGAAAAGAAACCGGACACAAAGCGGGACAAAAAAGAGAAAAAACGGCGAAAAAAATGGCCGTTCGTTGCCGGCGCTCTCGCCTTTCTGCTCGTGCTTGCCGGCCTTGCCGCCTTGCTGCTGCCGTCTCTGCTCGGCCCGAAAACCGTCAGCGTCCCGGCAGTATCAGGCAAAACGGCTGATGCTGCCGACGCCGTGCTTACGGCGCACGGCCTGAAAACCGGGGAGAAGATTAAAACAACAAGCGAAACGGTACCAAAGGGGCAGGTCATCAAAACGGATCCCGAAGCCGGGAAAAAAATCAAAGAGGGGACAAAAGTTTCCCTTTACATTAGCACGGGAAAAGAAACATTTGCCCTGTCCGATTATACCGGCAGGCAGTTTGACGACGTCGTGAATTTATTGAGCGGGGAACATTTTAAAGACATCGATAAAGAAGAAGTGTACGATGACAGTGCACAAGGGACCATTTTGTCGCAGGATCCCGCGCCCAATAAAAAAGTGGTGCCGGAAAGCACGGTGCTTACCTTTACTGTGAGCAAAGGCCCGGAAACTTATGCAATCGGGGATTTAACCGGGTTTTCAAAAAAACAGTTGGACGCATATGAAAAAACATCCGGTTTTTCCATTGAATATGCCGGAAAAGATTATTCGGATACCGTGAAAAAGGACCATGTCATTTCGCAATCCCCGCAGCCGGGAACCGAGCTGAAGAAGGGCTCGGTAGTAAAAGTGACCATCAGCAAAGGGCAGAAAGAAATGCCGCCAAAGACGGTTACAAAAGAAGTAACGATCCCGTATGAGCCGGATACGGATTCCGCCGGGAGCACAAATGAAAACCACAGCAAAAGTTCCGGTTCGGATGGAAACAGCCAGCCCGGTGACAGCAACGGGCAATCAAGCGGAAATGATGCCGGCAGCAAAACAGATGCAACTGCACAAGAAGACCCGAAACAGGAAGTGCAAATTTATATTGAAGACATGAACCATTCGATGTCCGCACCTGTTCAAACGTTTGAGATTACGAAAACGGTGAAAAAGCAGCTGGAGTTTACCATTGAATACGGGAAAGAGGCAACATATAAAATCATGAGGGACGGCAAAGTCATCGCCGAAGAGACCGTTCCGTATCCAAACTGAGAAAGCGCCGGGCCGTACCCCGGCGCCTCCCCGATTTGAAAGCGCCGGAGAGATGGAGGTGGATGTATGGCAGAAGGAAAAATCATCAAGGCTTTAAGCGGATTTTACTATGTGAAAAATCGTGAAGACGGCGAAATTTACCAATGCAGGGGCAGAGGCGTCTTCCGGAAAAAGAAAATCACCCCGCTCGTCGGGGACCATGTCGAATTCCAAAAAGAAAACGGCCGGGAAGGTTATATTTTGGACATCGGCGAAAGAAAGAATGAACTCGTGCGCCCGCCGATTGCCAATGTGGATCAGGCTGTTTTGGTTTTTTCCGCAAAAGAACCGGACTTTCATACGCTGCTTTTGGACCGTTTTTTAGTCCCAATTGAAAAGAACCTGATCCGCCCGCTCATTCTGATTACAAAATGCGATCTCCTGGGCGCGGAGGAAAGAGAAAGGCTGCACGGTACGCTTGAAGTATACCGGCAAATCGGTTACCCGGTTATATTCTCATCGGCGAAAACAGGCGAAGGGATAGATGCTTTGCTTTCGGCATTGAAAGGAAACATCACCGTCTTTTGCGGTCAGTCTGGAGTGGGGAAAACGTCCATTCTCAACCGTCTGGACCCTGCTTTGGATTTAAAAACAAATGAAATCTCCACGCATCTGGGCAGGGGGAAGCACACCACCCGCCATGTTGAACTGCTGCCGGTCGGAGGCGGGCTCGTGGCGGATACGCCGGGTTTCAGCTCACTGGACTTCACTGGTGTGGAATTATCCGAGCTCGGGGACTATTTTCCTGAAATCAGTGAAAAATCGGCCGGCTGCAAGTTCCGCGGCTGCCTGCATGAAAACGAGCCGCATTGTGCGGTAAAAGCTGCTTTGGCCGAAGGGGAGATCGCTTCATTCCGGTACAGCCATTACATCCAGTTTCTTCAGGAAATTAAAAACAGAAAGCCGAGGTATTGACGATGGTAAAAATCGCACCCTCTATTTTGTCTGCAAATTTTGCGAAATTGGGAGAGGAAATTAAAGATGTGGAGGAAGGCGGAGCGGACTGGATCCATATTGATGTGATGGACGGCCATTTTGTGCCGAACATTACGATGGGGCCGCTTGTTGTCGGGGCGGTGCGGCCGGTCACAAAGCTTCCGCTCGACGTCCATTTGATGATTGAAAATCCGGACCAGTATTTGGAAGCTTTTGCGAAAGCAGGGGCAGACACGATTTCTGTCCATGTGGAAGCGTGCAGGCATCTCCACCGGACGATCCAGGAAATCCGGTCTCTTGGGGTAAATCCGGGCGTTGTCTTAAATCCCGCAACACCCATCGAATGGATTGCGCCGATCCTGGGGGATGTCGGCCTTGTATTGCTGATGACGGTCAATCCCGGGTTTGGCGGACAGGCTTTTATTGAATCCGTTGTCCCGAAAATTGAGAAACTGTACCGTTTAAAAGAAGAACAGGGGCTTGCATTTGACATTGAAGTTGACGGCGGCATCGATCCGGAAACAGCGCAAAAATGCAAACAGGCCGGTGCAACGGTGCTGGTTGCGGGCTCCAATATTTTTAAAAGCAAGAACCGGAAACAAGCGATCCGGGCATTAAAATACGGGCAGTAAAACAACAGCCGGGGTTCATCCGGCTTTTTCCGCATGAAAAGCCTGCGGGGAGCGGACAAAGATTGTCTTAAATCCATCGTATAAAAGGGGAATGAGGCATGGAAAAGAAAATCTATATTTTAGCAGGCGGCCCGCCCGAAAATGTGCCGGATCTTGCGCCATATGCGGAGGACAAACAGGCGGCATGGGCGGGTGTGGACAGGGGCGTGCTGCATTTGCTTAAACAAGGGATCATCCCGGAAATGGCCTTTGGCGACTTTGATTCCGTCAATCAGGAAGAATGGGGCTGGATCAACCGGAAACTTCAGCATATCCGGAAATTCCAGCCCGAAAAAGATGAGACCGATATGGAGCTGGCCTTGATGTGGGCCATCAGCCGGAACCCGGAAGTGATCCGCATTCTCGGCGCTACCGGCGGGCGGCTCGACCATGCTTTTACCAATGTCCTTTTACTTGTGCATGAAAAAGTTTTGCAATTTAAAGGGAAAATAGAGATGATCGACAGGCAGAACCGCGTGGAAATGTTTTTGCCCGGAACTTATACAATTGAAAAAATCGATGCGTATCCGTATGTTTCCTTTCTCCCGTTGACGGAAGAAGTAGAAGGGATCTCATTAACCGGATTTAAGTATCCGCTTGAAAATCGGCATATTGTAAGGGGCACCACCCTTTGTGTCAGCAATGAACTAATCCGGGATTTTGGTACTTTTTCTTTTTCAAGCGGCATATTAATGATGGTAAGAAGCCATGATTAATGATATTTCATGAACAAGCAGGCTGTATCCTTTTCGCTTACGCATGAATATAATGTGCGGGAGACCCGGATTGTATTTGAATGGGGAGGGACATACATGAAATTTTATACGATTAAACTGCCTAAATTTTTGGGCGGTATTGTAAGGGCCATGCTGGGGACTTTTAAAAAAGGGTAAGAGATAAAATCGACGCATGGCGGTTAGAAGGGGCAGTTCATTTTATACAGCGGGAAAATCGGCGGCGCGCCGGTTTTTTTTTGCCGCAAATTACAAAAAAACAGGAAACCGGATACCCGGTTTCCTGTTTTTGCATTATACACGTTCGACTTTTCCGGATTTCAAAGCGCGGGCGGAAACCCAGACGCGTTGCGGTTTGCCGTCCACCAGAATGCGCACTTTTTGCAAGTTCGCTTTCCAGGTGCGTTTGTTTGCGTTCATGGCGTGAGAACGTTTATTGCCGGATACCGTTTTACGTCCTGTAATTGCACATTTTTTCGGCATTGTATTCCCTCCTCCTGTTGCGAAGCAGAAATAGAACATATTTATGCTTTCATCTCTTCATTTTTCGTTAAAAATTCACTATAATAATTTATCATATTGGAAGGCACAATGCAAGTCCTGCCAGAGTGCAGTATGTGTCAAGTTTTTCTCGACAAGGTTTAAATATCGGGTATTCCAAGACACTCTTTTTGTACACTTTCGGCTACCGTGCTTTACTT
>NZ_ALAS01000045.1 GCF_000290615.1 Heyndrickxia coagulans DSM 1 = ATCC 7050 | reverse complement strand
ATGCTTTCTGTTTAGGGAGTTGATTTTCATCCGCATACTTCTTAGCTGTTCGCCAATTAATTCCCATTGTTCTTTGTATTTCTGAAATAGATAGACCTTTGTTATTTCTTAAATGTTTGATACAATTAATATCAGACATTGCTAGCATCCTTTCTTACCTCCACTACCAATTGCTCGACACAATTACTGTAGTGGGACTTGGGGTGACTGGCAAGTCTTTTTTTGTTTATGCACAAAAATTTAGTGCAGGACTCTGCATTTTTCCTTTGCAAAGCTCTGCACTTTTATTTTGCCATACACA
>NZ_ALAS01000044.1 GCF_000290615.1 Heyndrickxia coagulans DSM 1 = ATCC 7050 | reverse complement strand
TGCCGCATCTTCCGCATAAACGACAAGCTTCGTTCCTGCTTTTTGTTTTGCAATGGTTACCTTAAATGCACCAGTACTATCGGCTGTTGCCGTGCCTAAAATGTTCGAGCCAGATTTTACTGTTACTTTCGCGCCCGCTTCTGTGGTTCCTGTAACCACAGTACTTGTATCGCTTACTTCTCCGACTTTCGGCGCTGCCGGAGCCGTTTTATCAAT
>NZ_ALAS01000043.1 GCF_000290615.1 Heyndrickxia coagulans DSM 1 = ATCC 7050 | reverse complement strand
GCAGCTATGAATCCGTTTCCGATTGTACCAGCCTTCTATAAATTCGAATAAGGCTCTTCTGGCAGCTTGAAAGTTCAAATAGTTGATTCTATAGATCTCTTCCTTTTTCAGAATTGCATGGAAAGACTCAATGCAGGCGTTATCGTATGGGCAACCTTTTTTACTGAAGGAGTGTTTGAACTGCTTCTTTTCCATGTATTCTG
>NZ_ALAS01000042.1 GCF_000290615.1 Heyndrickxia coagulans DSM 1 = ATCC 7050 | reverse complement strand
ACTTCAGCAGCAGCTTCGAACATTGCGATTATCAGAGACGGCAAATCATTTGCCATCTCTGATTCAAGAAGCTGAATCACAAGATTGGACATACCGCACTTTTCTGGAACATCTGACTAGCTATGAGTTGGAACGCCGAGATGAGAAATTGATTGAAAAACGATTAAAATGGGCAACGTTTCCGTTTTACAAGACAATAGATGCATTCCAAGTAGACGAGCAACAATCGCTAAGTAGGAGACAGATCAATCAGTTAAAAGAATTCACATGGCTTGATCAGCTTTTTAATTTAATTATTCTGGGACCGCCTGGAGTAGGAAAAACACATTTGGCAACGGGATTAGGGATAGAGGC
>NZ_ALAS01000041.1 GCF_000290615.1 Heyndrickxia coagulans DSM 1 = ATCC 7050 | reverse complement strand
GATTTTGCTATGGATGGTCTATATGTCGAGAGTGAACAGGGTAAGAAAGCCAATTACCCACGTTACTATCGGCAAGCCTTAGATAAATTATCAAAAGCACAACGAATTCTTTCTCGAAGAAAGAAAGGTTCTGCACGTTGGAACAAGCAACGACTAGTAGTAGCTAAGTTACATGAGAAAGTGGCGAACCAACGCATGAATTTTCTTCATCATAAGTCAAAAGAATTAGCTTCTAACTTTGATGCTGTCGTG
>NZ_ALAS01000040.1 GCF_000290615.1 Heyndrickxia coagulans DSM 1 = ATCC 7050 | reverse complement strand
TCTGTTTTCTTTAGTGGAATAAATCCACGATCTTTAATTGTCTGACTGCCTACTGCTTCAGGGGGTATAGCATTTTGGCAAAGGCTCTTATGTAAAAAAGATCGTTATAGAGCATCTCGGCAATATCCGGATCGTTGAAAGTTCAGCGGAAGGAACCCATTTCCAAATTGAGATTCCACAAAACGGGATATTAAACATGGACTAGCACTTCGCTTTTGGAAAACGGGCCGGAGCCTGAAATGCGCGGCAACCGCCAAATCTGGCGGGGGATTTCCATCGTATTGCCATCCAAAACGGCGGGCAACATAAAGTGTCCCGCCGTTTTTGCACATCAATTTTTTTCCTGCTTTTGCCCCAGCAATGCTTATTGGCTGATCTGCTATTCAACAAAACCGTTCCTTTCTAACCGTGCTTTCCGGATGGTTTCAGCGCACGGAACAAAAGCGCTCTCCCGCTGTTGCGGAAGACCTGATTGACTCAGGAATCGTAACGGCCATTCCAATTCCTTCCAAACCATCTTTTTTACTCATTATACTATACCGGCTGCGACAATTTTCCTATGAAAATGCCAGTGCGGAAGATGATTCACTGACACCGAAACAAACGGAATATGCGCTGTCACTCGTATATCAGTTGCGGGGCGAATACGAACTCGCCATCCCGCCTTCTGCATTAACCGTAAAAGATCTGAACCGGCTGATCGCATACCCGAAGTTTAAAAACAAGGGAATATTGGTGAATCTTGTAAAAAAGGGCTAATCATTACAGGCATTGACAAATGATCCGAAAGGGCCCCATCCCTTCACCCCGTAAAAAGCAAACCCTAAACAGCATTTACTGTTACGGTGCCTGCCACTCCCCGTAAAATGCCGGATTAAACGCGGCGGATTGCGGGAAGTGGCAGGTATTTTTTCACAAACACTTGTTGAAAATCCTTCTCATTTGTAAATCGTGAAATCATATATTAAGCTAATAGTGGCTGCCCTCAGGGAGCGGCCCTCCATCGCCCATTGCATTTTTCCAAGTACATTATGGATTTGATCGCGGGAAAATAGCGCGTATCTCATTTTGAAGGGAGGGAGGTTCATTTGAAGACCAGAAAGTACGTTTTATTTGCCGCTTTACTCTTGTTCGGGGTGCTGCTTTTTCCTTCCATGGCGTTTGCGCATGCGTACATCGTAAAATCCAGCCCTTCTGAAAATGAAGTATGGAAAGCACCGCCGAAAAAGGTGACAATCCAATTTGATGAGAAAATCCAGCCCGTAAATTATTCCATTCAGGTATTTGATGAGAATGGGAAGCGGGTGGACCGAAAAGACGGAAGGATCAACTCCCGCAATGGAACTATTTTGGAATGCGGCTTACGCACAAACTTGCCAAAAGGTACATATCAAATCCAATGGAAAGCGGTTTCCGGTGACGGGCACCCTGTCCAAGGCGTTATCCCTTTTCAAGTTGGATCCGGGCATCAGGCGAAGCAACCATCCACTCCCGGAACGGAAACGGGGTACACACCAAAAATAGACTTGATTTTGATCCGCTGGCTGCAATATGCCAGTTTTGCTTGTATTGCCGGTATGCTTTTCTTTTCTCTGCTCATTGTTCCGCGGGAGTACGGCCACAATCAATATATGAAGAAAGCGGCCGGCAAGATGCTGCAAATGGGTACTTTGTTCCTGGTCGTGGGCACTTTATTAAGCTTGCCTTTAACAGCGTCCATTGAACTGACGGCTTCATGGCGCCATGTGCTTCATGCCGGCATATTAAAAAGCTTCATCGCGCATACGGCTTTTGGGCATATATGGCTGGTACAGATGGCCCTGCTGCTATGCCTGGCTGCTTTGGTATTTTTCCATTCGAAAACGAAAAATCCTGCTTTGTTTTATACAGCACTCGTTCCCGCGCTTGGATGGGTGCTCACCAAAGCGTTGATTGGCCATGCTGCTTCAGCCCCGCATCCCGTATGGCAGGTGGCGCTGGATTTTCTCCATTTGCTTTCGGCAGAAATCTGGATTGGCAGCCTGGCCATGTTCGCCGTTTTTATGCCATTGGAAAGGCATGAGGATACAAAGCCGCTTTACTTCCGGATGATCAGAGCATTTTCAAAATGGGGCATTGCCCTTGTCGTTGTGCTCGCTGTGACAGGCGTTTCGGGCAGCATTACCTATGTGCCAAACTTGCGGTCACTCGCAACGACCTCTTATGGGAAAGTGCTGTCTGCTAAAATCCTTTTGCTTCTCGTTATGGTCATGCTTGCCGCGTTGAATTTTTGGAACGGAAGGTGGAGCAGGAAAAAAGGGATTTTTGCCTCCGTATGGGGTGAACTGGCAACAGGGCTTGCCGTGCTCGTCCTCTCTGTCATTTTGACGAACTTGCCGACTGCAATGGCGGCACCCGGGCCGTTCAAAGAAACCAAAACTGTCCATCAACAAGAAGTGACATTTTCGGCCACTCCGAATGTGATAGGGGAAAATACATTTACATTGTCGCTGAAAGACCGCAATGGACGGCCGATTGGGCACATCGAGCAAGTGACATTAACTTTTACTTCGCTTGAAATGGAAATGGGCAGCGAGTCGAAAGTATTGAAAAAAGTCAAAGACGGTTACTACCGCGCAAAAGGTATGGATTTCAATATGGCAGGCCGCTGGAATGTGCATGTCCACGTTTTGAAAAAAGACTTGAATACCATTGACACGGATTTCTCTGTTCATGTTGGCAGCCAGCCTGATTGAGGGGGAAGACGGAGTTCAAAAAGCGGTTCCAATGAAAGGAGAAAATGAAGAATGTTGAAAAAGTTTGCCAGAGTCGTGCTGCCGGCATTTTTCGGTTTATTTCTGTTTGCAGGTGCAGCAAGTGCCCACGTAACCGTGAGCCCGGCCACATCCACAACCGGTGCATGGGAAACCTATACGATTAAAGTGCCGACAGAAAAAAATATTCCAACGACCAAAGTCACCATTAAAACACCAAAGGGCGTCGAAATTGAATCGTATGAGCCGGTGCCGGGGTGGACCTATTCGGCTGAAAAAGGATCAGACGGAAAAACCAAGAATTTTACTTTTAAGGCTGATGGAAAAGGCATTTTACCGGGCCAGTTCCAGCAGTTTACAATTGTTGCCGCAAACCCGGATCATGAGACCGAAATCGCCTGGGACGCGTACCAATATTACAAAGACGGCAGCATTGTCGAGTGGACGCAGGACAAAAACGGCGACAACCCTCATTCGATCACAAAAATAGTGAAGGGATCGGATACCGGCCAAGCCCAAACCCATGATACAACAACCAACAGTGGCAAAACATCCGGCTCTTCATCCAACACCCTGCCGCTTATCTTGTCAATCGTATCGGTTGTGCTGTCACTGGTTGCCTTGATCACAGCATTTCGAAAAAAATGAAAATGTGCGCCTGTCACCGCCCGGGGCGGCAGGCGCTTTTTTCACAGATTGTAAATGGCAGAATGCCGTAAAGCAAGAATTTCCCGCTATATATCAAATATTTAAGTCCCGTTTCCGGTAAAACAATAAGTGCAGGCGGAAAAGGCGGCAATCAGCAACAGTACAAGGAGAGCGTTAAGGGGGTTATGGCCGTCTCCGTTTACAATATCCTGATAAGAAAAGTATTTAAAAGGGCAAAGCACGTTGAGTGCGTACAGGTTGTCAGCCAAATTTGTCAATTCGTTGATGGCAAATGTTCCGAATTAGACGTAGGTATTGAAAAACGGACGTTTGTCCTATAAAATAAAACTGAAAAATAAGAAAAGGAGTGAGCGATTTGCCATTGGAACTGGTAATGGAAAAACAGGCCGGTTACAACGTGCATGACCGTTTGTTTAAGGAGCTGATCCAAAACTTTTTTAAGGAATTTATGGAAGCGTTCTTCCCGGATGTGTCAGCGGATCTTGACTACCGCCGGGTGAGGTTTTTGTCGCAGGAACAGTTTACGGACTTTCCGGGCGGCGAACAAAAACGGGTTGACATCCTTGCCGAGACGAAGGTAAAAGGCAAAGACACCGTGATTCTCATCCATGTAGAGCCCCAGTCGTATTACCAGAAACTTTTTCCTGAGCGACTATTTCGCTATTACATGATGATCAGCCTCAGGCACCGTAAACCAGTATTGCCGATTGCCGTATTCAGTTATGAGGAGAAAACAGAGACCCCCGATACGTACACCTTTGCCTTCCACAACATCGAAATTCTTCGTTTTCACTATTTATCCATTCATCTGATTAAGAAAAACTGGAGAGATTATATCCGGAGCAACAATCCCGTTGCCGCAGCATTGCTGAGCAAAATGGGGTATACAAAAAAAGAGCGGGTGCAGGTCAAACTGGAGTTTCTGCGGATGCTGGCCCGGATGGAACTCGACCCTGCAAAAATGAGGCTGTTATATGGTTTCTTTGATTTTTATTTAAAACTGAATGAAAAAGAGGAGGCGGAAGTAATGGAAAACATTAAAATGCTGGATCCGGATGAAGCAGAGCAAGTATTGAAGCTGCCGAATTCTTACTTTGACCGCGGGTATAGGAAGGGAAAAGAAGAAGGAAAAGAAGAAGGAAGAGAAGAAGGAAGAGAAGAAGGAAGAGAAGAAGGTGAAGAAAAGTTAAAAAGATTTATTGCCAACTTGTTAAAAAATCAAGTGGATTTGAAGATCATTGCCCAAGCATCCGGCTTGAGTGAAGAGGAGATCCTGAAAATCAAAAGGCAGATAGAGGGGGGAAAGCATTGAGCCCGGCTTGTGACGAAGCAGAGCAAGTACTAAAGCTGCCGAATTCTTACTTTGACCGCGGGTATAGGAAGGGTGATGCTAGTATAGTTTCATGGACACCCTTTAGTGAAATATAATATTAACGAAGGGATGTGTCCTGATATGGGTAACACAAGCGAAAAA
>NZ_ALAS01000039.1 GCF_000290615.1 Heyndrickxia coagulans DSM 1 = ATCC 7050 | reverse complement strand
CTAACTTAACCATAAAAGGTTTAAATCCAAAAATAAGCGATTCTCGGTTTACTTGGTTTGTTTCTCCTATCCGGTTTTCAAAGAACACATACTGAAGGATTGGACCTTCAAAACTGGACAAAACGGAAACGCCAAACTTAATTTCAGAAAACCGAAGGTTTTCCTTTTATGTCTAGCTCCGGGCGCTATCGGCTAGCGTATTTCTACGTCTTCTCCCTACGATAAGCGGGCATCGA
>NZ_ALAS01000038.1 GCF_000290615.1 Heyndrickxia coagulans DSM 1 = ATCC 7050 | reverse complement strand
AGAAGTATCTGCACTGCTATCAGGATTTGAATTCGCCAAAAAAGATGCATGAACATAGCCCGTTTTGCTGCCGGCTTTTACTTTCGCCCACTCCCCGGAAATGGAGTAAACCGTCACCTTTTCGCCTCTTGGCAAGCTGTCCAAAATGCTGGACGTTTCGGAGGCTTTTGAACGTAAGATTAGATGTGAACCCTTATCCACATTGACATATTTCGTCGTTGTTTTGGCTGGAGTAGAAGTATCTGCACTGCTATCAGGATTTGAATTCGCCAAGAAAGATGCGTGGACATACCCTGTTTTGCTCCCGGCCTTTACTTTTGCCCACTCCCCGGAAATGGAGTACACCGTCACTTTTTCGCCTCTTGACAGGCTTGCTAAAATGCTGGCCGTTTTGTAGGCTTTCGAACGTAAGATTAAATGAGAGCCTTTGTCCACGTTGACATACTTCGTCGTTGTTTTGGCTGTGCTCGTTGTCGTTGCCGTACTGCCGGGTTTTGTGCTGGTTAAATATTCCGCACGAACATACCCCGTTTTTGTCCCGGCTTTTACTTCTGCCCAACCATCAGACACATTGTACACCAATACAGCTGTGCCTTTTTTTAGGCTGTCTAATTTGGCAGCACTTTTTGAAGGCTTTGCTCTTAATGTCAAGCTCGAATTCGTATCGAGCTTTTTGCGATGTTAACAATTTTTCTTTCAATGCAAATAGAACACCACCAGAAATATAATATTGTCAGATAAATATATGCCCATT
>NZ_ALAS01000037.1 GCF_000290615.1 Heyndrickxia coagulans DSM 1 = ATCC 7050 | reverse complement strand
TTTTTTTGTTTGGATTGATAGTAGGTACTTCTCGGCACGCCAAGGACCGTACACATGGTTTTAAGGTCATAATGGTGTTTGGCTCTTATCTCGTCAATCATGGATATAACAGTGGTTTGATCTACTTCTTTGCGAATATGGCCATAGCTTTTTTTAAGATTTCGTTTTCCTCTTTCAGCCGGTGCAATTCTTTTTGCAGGTTCAGAAATTCTTCCGGGGTAAAAGAGCTCCCGTCATCCAGCTTAACCGGTTTTTGTTTTCTGATCCATTTGTAGATTGTCGTTTCAGACAGGCCATATTCGCTGCAGATCTGTTTTACTGGTGTTCCAGTTTGATAAAGCTCAACCACCATTTC
>NZ_ALAS01000036.1 GCF_000290615.1 Heyndrickxia coagulans DSM 1 = ATCC 7050 | reverse complement strand
TACCTTGCTTTTTTAAGCTACCTGTAATGTTTCTATTTGAGGCAATCCTTGCAATAATTTTGCCCCATCAAAATCGCATTGCTTGTTGCCAATGGCAAATAGGACACGCAATAACTTACAACACAAGGCTATGAGTGACTGCTGTTTCTTCAACGGGTGTTTAGGGCGCTTTGTATAATATTGGTGCAGGGCTTTAAACGCCGGATTGTGCACAACCAGCGGGCGAATTGCCAGATACAAGGCTCTTCGAAGCCTCTTTCTTCCCCGTTTGGTGATGGTTGTTTGCCCTTTAAACTTCCCTGAACTATGTTCTTTCAATGAGAGCCCTGCTAAATTTACAAGCTGTTGGGGGTGGCTATACTTTGTAATGTCACCCACCTCAGCGAAAAATAAAGCGACTGTGGTCTTTCCCAGGCCTGGGATAGCCATCATTTGCCTGGCTCCCGGTAGATCTTCTACCAGGCTTTCCAGTTCTTGATCCAACTGTTGGATTTGTTGATTGTAAAGCTCATACTGCTCAAGCAGGCAGTCTATTTCCCGTTTGGCAAACTTCATGCCAACTTGAATGCCAATACTCTTTCTGGCTGCTTCCACAAGCTTTGTTGCCTTTTTGATGCCGACACCTCTTTTAACCTGTGTCTTCCATTTCTCAAGCACTTCTTCAGGAGTCATTTCCTTGATTTGTGAAGGAAATGGAAAACTTTTTAAGGTACAAAGGGCCGCTTTGCCTTCCCAGTCTTTAAATACGTCAAAAAACTCCGGAAAGTAGCGCTGAATAACGTTTTGAATACGGCCATCTGTGATCATAAGCTGTTTAACGAGCTGATCTCTTAATTTGGCGCCTTCTCTCAGTTCGGCATAAATGCCGTCCAGGAGATTGGGTACGGAGTATCGCCCGTCCTTAATCAGCTGTGCAATCACTTTGGCATCTTTCGTATCATTTTTCGTTGGCGAATTGTCATCCAGCTCTTTGCTTTTCTTGACGTGCATCGGGTTGACCAAAACAAAATCATAACCCTTAGCCTTAAGAAAATAGGCAAGGCTCAGCCAAAAATGCCCTGTTGGTTCAACCCCGAAAATCACATGGTCTTTATGGTTCTGTTTTCTTAGTCTTTCCATCCAATCCAACAGGGTTTGAAAGCCATGAAATCGATTTTCAAAGATCAGACGTTTGCCAAACTCAATGCCTCTGTCATCCTGCGCTCGTGCGACATGTTTGTCCTTCGCTACATCAATGCCGATAATGAGCGTTGATGTCGTGATTTGCGAAATCTTGTGATTCTGGGTATAATTCATGGTGAGTCCTCCCTGGATATCAATTAAGGGTCCATTCTTGCTTTTGAAGCTCTGGACACCTCGTATCATACCAGGGGGGCTCTTTTTTGTGCAAACCTCAAATTTCCTTCATTACAGGAATGCTCCT
>NZ_ALAS01000035.1 GCF_000290615.1 Heyndrickxia coagulans DSM 1 = ATCC 7050 | reverse complement strand
TGCCGATGAACTGCTTGAATGCAGGGCAACTGATCCGTGCTTTACGCCCACTGACGGGCGTACAGGCTGCTTGAGTAGTTGAGACATCCTTATGGATTGTTTCAAGTTCCGTTGTTTTCTCTCGCTTCTTGAACGGTGTTTCAGATAGGCTTCTCTCAATGTCCTATTGAGTATGCCTTGTTTGATTTTCACCATGGCTTCTGCGCCAAGTTCACTCCAATGCATGCCCCTTTTTTTCATCCTGAAGGAGATATG
>NZ_ALAS01000034.1 GCF_000290615.1 Heyndrickxia coagulans DSM 1 = ATCC 7050 | reverse complement strand
CAAGCGACCAGCGATGTCATGAAAAATATGGCATGAGATCAAAATTAAATTTCACTTATTGGTGTCCAAAATATTGACTTAAATCCAATTATTGATATAATATCCATGGGAAGACCTCTCTCTAGATGTTCATTCAAGGTGTACATTTAGATGATAGAGTGTCTTCCCATTTTTTTCCACTCATTTGCCCCTTCGAGTAAAATTTTACACATACAAAGGGATATAGTGTTTTCCTTTTTGCAGGCTGTTGTGTACAATATGAATAAGAAATTGGATTTAAGTCAATATTTTGGACACCAATAAGTGAAATTTAATTTTGATCTCATGCCATATTTTTCATGACATCGCTGGTCGCTTG
>NZ_ALAS01000033.1 GCF_000290615.1 Heyndrickxia coagulans DSM 1 = ATCC 7050 | reverse complement strand
CAAGTAAAGCACGGTAGCCGAAAGTGTACAAAAAGAGTGTCTTGGAATACCCGATATTTAAACCTTGTCGAGAAAAACTTGACACATACACTTCTTGCCATTGCATATACTAAAACACAAAAATGTTGTAAAATAAAAAACAAAAGCAAGAGAAGCCTTCTATCATTGCCAAGGGGGGAATGTTATGGATCTTCAAGTCGGATTGTGGCAAAAGCAATCAATGAAACTGGCAATGACCCAGGAATTAAAGCAAGCAATAGAGGTTCTTCAGTTCTCGTCCCAGGAGCTCGCATCTTTTTTGGAAGAAAAAGCTGCAGAAAATCCTCTCATCGAACTGTCCAGCACCAATATTAAACTGGTCGATTCCCGTTTTTCCGGCTTGAGCCGTGCAAAGGGCCAGAAAAAAAGCCAGGACAAAAACTGGATTGAACAAATTCCTGCACAGACGGAAACACTCCCGGATTTTTTGATCAGCCAATTGGATATGAAAGCGTTGCCAAACGCAATCGTGAAAGCGGTCCAACTTTATGCGCGCCATCTTGATGCAAACGGTTATATTACAATCCAGGTTCAGGAAGCGGCAAAAATGGCTGCCATTTCCGAAGAAGATGCCGAAAAAGCGCTTGGCATTCTCCAGTCGCTGGATCCGGCCGGAATCGGCGCAAGATCGCTTCAGGAATGCCTGCTGATCCAGATAAAAAGGGATCCGGATGCGCCCGGTCATGCGGAAGAATTGATCAGTCGCCATTTTCTCGATTTTGCCGAAAAAAAATGGAGAGGCATTGCGAAAAAACTCGATATCTCCCTGCAGGAAATTCAGCGGGTATCTGATTATGTGCAGACATTAAACCCGCGTCCGGGATCCGGTTTTATGGCGGATCGGCCGCAATACATCGTTCCTGATCTTTTGGTCAAAAATCACGCGGGAAAGCTCGAATTGTATCTTGTAGAAAACCAGGTTCCAAAGCTCCGCTTGAATGAAAGCTATGCAAGTATGAATCCGTCCGGAGATGCCAGCGTCACCCGCTATTTAAAAGAAAAAACGCAGGAATACTACTGGATCCGAAAAAGCATCGAAAGCCGGAAAGAAACGCTGCTGAAAGTCGGCGCAGCACTGCTTGAAAAACAGCGGGATTTCTTTTTATATGGAAAAGGGCATTTAAAGCCGCTTACGATGAAAGAAATTTCAGATGAAATCGGGATGCATGAGTCGACAGTGAGCCGCGCAGTGAGGGAAAAGTATATGGAAACGCCGTTTGGGACTTTTCCATTGAAAACATTTTTCACGACCGCCTTGCCGGTCCGTTCTCCTGGCGGGGAAGAAGCGGCATCGAGCGCCGAAGTCAAAAATGAAATTTCAGCACTTGTAAGCGGGGAAGACAAACGGAAGCCGCTTTCCGACCAGGCGATTGTGGCCGTATTAAATGAAAAAGGGTTTGAAATCTCGCGCCGGACAGTGGCAAAATACCGCGAACAGCTCGGCATTCCGTCATCTTCCAAAAGAAAAAGGTACGAATAAGCCGGGAATATTTTTTCAAAACGGAAGTTGCGCGTTTCGTCCGCCGGCAAAAAAGGGTGAACCGGACGGGAACGGGCAAACGCGCGCCTTGCGAAAACAAATAACTGAACGGGGCATTTAAAACCATTCCTGTTTGTTTATATCAGGAGCACAGCCCATGTTCCTGCCACGAGTGGCCGGAAGGGGAGATGATTTTAAAATGGAACTGGTGCTATATACAAGAAAACAATGCCCGCTTTGTGCGGAAGCAAAAGAACAGCTGCAATGCCTGCAAAGGGAAATCCCGTTTCGGCTGATTGAAAAAGACATCGAAGCATGCGATGCGTGGACGGAAAAATACGGCCTTATGATCCCGGTTGTCGAGTATAAAGGGGAAATGCTCGGATATGGGCGGATTCACATTTTTGCCATAAAGGAGCGCTTACATGAAATTCATGAGCAATAATAGTTGAAATGCAAAATTTATCCTGCTAGAATGAAATATGTAGCGAGGGTAATTTTTTTTGAAGCATGTGGGACAAAAAATGTCTCTATGGGACTCAACACGACCTACATAATTATTTAAGGGAGTACATCATCTATGCGATCGTTGATAGAGGTTCAAAAAAAATTATACCCCGATATCCTCGCTGTCATGCAAAAACGGTACCGGATCCTCCGTTCCATTTCTTTTGCGGAGCCGGTCGGAAGAAGAACATTGGCGCAAATGCTCGGCATGTCAGAACGCGTACTGAGGAGCGAGACGGATTTTTTAAAAAATCAAAAGCTCATCGACGTAAAATCTTCAGGCATGTCGGTGACAATTGACGGTGCTGCCTTGTTACAAAATATGGAAAGCATGATGAGAGAAATATCGGGTATAAATGAAACGGAAGAAAAGCTGAAACAAGCTTTGGGCCTCGAAGACGTGGTCGTGGTTCAAGGGGACAGCGATAAAGAACCGTGGGTGAAAAATGAGCTTGGAAGGGCTTGTGCTGTAAGAATGAAAGCCGCCTTAACGGGAAACAATATAATCGCTGTAACCGGAGGATCGACGATGGCCGCAGTCGCAGATGTATTAACTCCCGATATCAGTGCCAAGAGGCAGCTGCTGTTCGTGCCGGCCAGAGGCGGGATCGGTGAAGATGTCGCAAACCAGGCCAACACGATCTGCGCAAAAATGGCGGAAAGGACCGGCGGAAAACACAGGGTATTATATGTGCCTGACCAGGTCAGCCCGGAAGTGTACAAATCGGTCGTAAATGAGCCGTCCATTAAAGAAGTTCTTACCCTTATTAAACAAGCGGATATTGTGCTGCACGGCATTGGCGAAGCCATGACGATGGCAGAGCGCCGCAAGACCGGAAAAGAAGAGATGGAGAAAATCATCCGCGGGCATGCAGTCGGCGAAGCGTTCGGGTACTATTTTAATGAACATGGTGAAATTGTTCACAAGGTCCGGACGATCGGCCTGCAACTTGAAGATTTACACCAGATCCGCCATATTTTTGCGGTTGCCGGCGGGGCATCCAAGGCAAAGGCCATTAAAGCCTACATGAACACGAAGCCGGAATCCACTGTTCTGATTACGGACGAAGGGGCGGCAAAACAAATTCTCGCTTGGCGCTAACCTGTTTTTAAAAGGGATAACCCTTTTGAAATATAAAGTTTTTACGACTAAAGGAGGAAATACAAATGGCAGTTAAAGTTGGTATTAACGGATTTGGACGTATCGGACGTAACGTATTCCGTGCTGCTCTAGGCAATCCTAATGTTGAAATCGTCGCAATCAATGACCTGACAGATGCAAAAATGCTTGCACACTTGTTAAAATATGACTCAGTTCATGGCAACCTCGAAGAAGAAGTCACTGTTGACGGTGATTCCATTGTTGTAGACGGCCATAAAGTAAAAGTTTTGGCTGAACGCGAACCTGCAAATCTCGGATGGGGCGACCTCGGTGTTGACGTTGTTGTTGAATCCACAGGCCGTTTCACAAACCGTGAAGGGGCTGCGAAACACCTTGAAGCAGGCGCAAAGAAAGTCGTCATTTCCGCTCCTGGCAAAAACGAAGATATTACGATCGTAATGGGCGTTAACGAAGGAAAATACGATCCTAAAAATCATCACGTTATTTCGAACGCATCCTGCACAACAAACTGCCTGGCGCCGTTTGCAAAAGTGCTGCATGAAAAATTCGAAATCAAACGCGGTATGATGACAACTGTTCACTCTTACACAAACGACCAGCAAATTCTTGACTTGCCGCACAAAGACTACCGCCGTGCGCGTGCAGCTGCACAAAGCATCATCCCGACCACAACCGGTGCTGCCAAAGCAGTTGCACTTGTATTGCCTGAACTGAAAGGCAAATTGAACGGTATGGCTATGCGCGTTCCGACTCCAAACGTTTCTGTTGTTGACCTTGTTGCTGAACTTGGCAAAAACGTAACGGTTGAAGAAGTAAACGCAGCATTGAAAGAAGCGGCTGAAGGCGAATTGAAAGGCATCCTCGCTTACAGCGAAGAACCGCTTGTATCCCGTGACTACAACCATACAACTGTTTCTTCGACCATTGATGCATTATCCACAATGGTTATCGAAGGCAACATGGTGAAAGTCATTTCCTGGTATGACAACGAATTCGGTTATTCCAACCGCGTTGTTGACCTTGTTGAATACATCGCTTCTAAAGGCCTTTAATTTGAACGATAAAACGTTGCAAGGGGGGTGGGGAAGAATCCCCTCTCCCTTTTTTCAATGCCTGTAAAACAAAAGGAGGTTCGTTTTGCCATGAACAAAAAATCGATTAAAGATGTTGAATTGCAAGGCAAACGCGTTTTCTGCCGCGTCGACTTCAATGTTCCGTTAAAAGACGGCAATGTAACGGATGACACAAGGATCCGCGCTGCCCTTCCAACGATCAAATATTTGGTGGAAAACGGCGCGAAAGTCATTCTTGCCAGCCACCTCGGCCGTCCTAAGGGCCAGGTTGTTGAAGAACTGCGCCTCACGCCGGTTGCAAAACGCCTGAGTGAACTGCTTGGAAAAGACGTCAAAAAAGCAAATGAAGCTTACGGCGAATCGGTTAAGGCGGAAATCAGCAAAATGAATAATGGCGACATATTGTTGCTTGAAAACGTCCGTTTCTACCCGGGTGAAGAAAAAAATGACCCGGAACTGGCAAAGGAATTTGCATCTTTGGCTGAGCTGTATGTAAACGACGCATTCGGCGCTGCCCACCGTGCCCATGCATCAACAGAAGGGATTGCCCATCACTTGCCTGCAGTATCCGGCTTTTTAATGCAAAAAGAACTGGATGTGCTCGGCAAAGCATTGTCCAATCCGGAACGCCCTTTTACTGCCATTATCGGCGGCGCGAAAGTCAAAGACAAAATCGGCGTCATCGACAATTTGCTGGATAAAGTCGACAACCTGATCATCGGCGGCGGCCTTGCTTATACGTTCGTCAAAGCAAAAGGTCATGAAATCGGCAAATCGCTGCTTGAAGAAGACAAAATTGATCTTGCAAATTCTTTTATGGCAAAGGCGAAAGAAAAAGGCGTCAACTTCTATATGCCGGTTGATGCGGTCGTAGCAGACGAATTCTCCGAAACGGCCAACAAAAAAGAAGTAGCAATTGAAGAAATTCCGGCTGACTGGCAGGCACTTGACATCGGCCCGAAAACGGTTGAACTGTATGCCAAAGTCATCAAAGAATCGAAACTCGTCATTTGGAACGGACCGATGGGCGTATTCGAAATGGACGCGTATGCCAACGGGACAAAAGGCGTTGCAGAAGCGCTCGCGGCTGCAACCGGCACTTACAGCATCATCGGCGGCGGCGACTCTGCGGCAGCTGTTGAAAAATTCCATCTGGCAGAAAAAATGGACCATATTTCAACGGGCGGCGGCGCATCGCTTGAATTTATGGAAGGGAAAACACTTCCTGGCGTCGCAGCTTTAAATGACAAATAATTTTATCAGGAAAGGGAGTGTCCTTATTGCGTAAACCGATCATTGCGGGGAACTGGAAAATGAATAAAACCTTGCCGGAAGCGCTGGCTTTTGTCGAAGAGGTAAAACATTCGGTACCTGGCGAATCTGTTGTCGACAGCGTCATCTGTGCGCCTGCGCTCTTTTTGGAACGCCTGGTGGAAGCAACAAAAGGCACCCGCGTAAAAATTGGCGCCCAAAACATGCACTATGAAGAAAGCGGTGCTTTTACAGGCGAGATCAGCCCGGTTGCACTCGCGGATTTGCATGTTGAATATGTCATCCTGGGACACTCTGAACGCCGTGAAATGTTTAATGAAACGGATGAAGCAGTCAATAAGAAAGTGAAAGCTGCTTTTGCCCATCATTTAACACCAATCGTATGCGTGGGAGAAACACTGGCACAACGGGAAAACAATGAAACAAAACAAATCGTCGGCTCACAGGTAAAAGCTGCTTTTTCCGGGCTTTCCGGCGACGAGGCAAAACAGGTTGTCGTTGCCTATGAACCAATCTGGGCAATCGGAACAGGCAAATCTTCGACTGCCGAAGATGCCAACGAAGTTTGTGCCTATATCCGCAGTGCCATCGCGGACCAATTCAGCCAGGATGTTGCTGACAGTGTCCGAATTCAATACGGCGGCAGTGTAAAACCCGGCAACATTAAAGAATTCATGGAACAACCAGATATTGACGGTGCATTAGTGGGCGGCGCAAGCCTTGACCCGCAATCTTATTTGCAATTATTGGAGGCGGTAAGCCATGAGTAAAGCACCTGTAGCATTAATCATCTTAGACGGCTTCGGCTGCCGGAAAGAAACATACGGCAATGCTGTAGCCCAAGCAAAAAAACCAAATTTTGACCGTTACTGGAAAGAGTTCCCGCACAATCAGCTCAGCGCAAGCGGCGAATCCGTCGGCCTTCCTGATGGCCAGATGGGGAACTCGGAAGTCGGCCATACAAACATCGGTGCAGGGCGTATCGTTTACCAAAATCTGACGCGCGTAGACATGTCGATCAAAGAAGGCGAGTTTGAAAAGAACGAAACTTTCCTCGGCGCGGTTGAAAATGTGAAAAAACACGGGACAAGCCTCCACTTATTCGGCTTGTTGTCGGACGGCGGCGTGCACAGCCATATCCGCCATATGTTCGCACTGTTGAAATTCGCAGCCGATCAAGGTGTGAAAAAAGTCTACGTCCATGCATTCCTTGATGGCCGTGACGTGGGCCCGAAAACAGCGGAAAAATATATCAAAGCAACGGAAGAAAAATTTAAAGAGTACGGCGTTGGCGAATTTGCAACGATTACCGGCCGTTACTATTCCATGGACCGTGACAAGCGCTGGGACCGTGTGGAAAAAGCGTACCGTGCCATGGTATACGGCGAAGGCCCGAAATATCCGAACCCAATGGCGGTGATTGAAGATTCCTATAAAAACGGGATCTTTGATGAATTCGTTATTCCTTCTGTGATTACAAAAGAAGACGGCTCACCGGTGGCAACGGTTCAGGACCATGATTCGGTCATTTTCTACAACTTCCGCCCGGACCGTGCCATCCAAATTTCAAATGCTTTTACGAATGAAGATTACCGTGCATTTGACCGCGGCCCGAATCATCCGAAAGATTTGTACTTCGTCTGCATGACACATTTTTCGGAAACGGTCAAAGGCTATGTTGCCTTCAAACCGGTCAGCCTTGACAATACAATCGGCGAAGTATTGGCACAGCACGGGTTAAAACAGCTGCGGATTGCAGAAACTGAAAAATATCCGCATGTGACGTTCTTTATGAACGGCGGGCGTGAAGAACCATTTCCGGGGGAAGAAAGAATTTTAATCCATTCCCCTAAAGTGGCAACATATGACTTGAAACCGGAAATGAGCGCCTATGAAGTAACGGATGCTTTGCTGGAGCAAATCCGGAATGACAAACAAGATGCCATCATTTTGAACTTTGCAAACCCGGATATGGTTGGCCACTCCGGCAAGCTGGAACCAACCATTAAAGCGATCGAAGCTGTCGATGAATGCCTCGGCAAAGTAGTGGACCTGATCCTTGAAAAAGGCGGCTATGCCATTATCACGGCTGACCACGGTAACTCGGATGAAGTGCTGACACCGGAAGGCAAGCCGATGACAGCCCATACGACAAATCCGGTTCCGGTCATCATCACGAAAAAAGGCGTTGAAGTGCGTGACGGCGGCATCCTTGCCGACCTGGCACCGACCATGCTTGATCTGTTGAACATTGAAAAACCGAAAGAAATGACAGGCACAAGCCTGATTAAAAAATGACCCTGGGAAGCCTGATAAAAGGAAAATCCGGCCAAATGCGGTGAAAGTGACGCCCTGAAAACGGGAGCGCCATGCCTGAATGGTGCTTGGGGCATGGAAAAGGATGACACCCGGGGGCATGCCGGGAAAATTTGCCGCGGATATGCCCTTAGCGCCATGCCTGGAAAGTACCGCTTTGTACGATTTGAATGACGAATGGTGCAATGAATATCTGCAAAAAGCATCTGAATGAGCTAAAGGCTCAATCAGTAGTGGTGTTGGACACGCCAACAGTGTATACGTTCAACGGACATCTGTTCATTGCGTAGAACTGGAAACTTGCCATTTTAATAGCGGGTAGTTCACAAAGTGATGAAAACCCCCATTTATGCATTGAAAAAGGAGAGATAAGAAGATGTCTTTAATATCTGATGTTTATGCACGCGAAGTATTGGATTCGCGCGGCAACCCAACTGTTGAAGTAGAAGTTTACACAGAAGACGGCGGTTTCGGCCGCGCATTGGTGCCAAGCGGTGCCTCTACAGGTGAATACGAAGCTGTTGAACTCCGTGACAACGACAAAAGCCGTTTCCTCGGTAAAGGTGTCGAAACAGCTGTTAAAAATGTAAACGACACGATCGCTGAAGCCATTATCGGCCGTTACGATGTGTTTGACCAAGTCGGCATTGACAAAGCAATGATCGAACTGGACGGCACACCGAACAAAGGCAAACTTGGCGCAAATGCCATCCTTGGCGTTTCCCTTGCTGTTGCCCGTGCTGCAGCAAACGAATTGGATTTGCCTTTGTACAAATACCTTGGTGGATTCAACGCAAAACAACTGCCTGTTCCAATGATGAACATCTTAAACGGCGGTGCGCATGCTGACAACAACGTGGACATTCAAGAATTCATGATCATGCCTGCCGGCGCTTCGACTTTCAAAGAAGCGTTGCGTATGGGTGCTGAAATTTTCCACAACCTGCGTTCTGTTTTGAAAGCAAAAGGTTATAATACTGCTGTCGGGGACGAAGGCGGTTTTGCACCAAACTTGAAATCGAATGAAGAAGCCCTTTCTACCATTATTGAAGCCATCGAAAAAGCCGGCTACAAACCAGGCGAACAAGTTTTGCTTGCAATGGACGTTGCATCTTCCGAAATTTACAGCGACGAAGACCATAAATACCATTTAGCCGGCGAAGGCAAAGTTTTGACTGCTGAAGAAATGGTCAACTGGTATGAAGAATTAATTTCGAAATACCCAATCATCTCCATTGAAGACGGTTTGGATGAAAATGACTGGGAAGGCTTCAAAATGTTAACAGAACGCCTTGGCAAGAAAGTCCAATTGGTGGGCGACGACCTGTTCGTAACCAATACTGAAAAACTTGCCCGTGGTATTGAAGAAGGCATTAGCAACTCCATTTTGATCAAAGTAAACCAAATTGGTACTTTGACGGAAACTTTCAATGCGATTGAAATGGCAAAACGTGCAGGCTATACTGCAATTGTTTCCCACCGTTCTGGCGAAACAGAAGACAGCACCATTGCGGACATCGCCGTTGCAACAAATGCCGGCCAAATCAAAACAGGTGCGCCATCCCGTACCGACCGCGTAGCAAAATACAACCAATTGCTCCGCATCGAAGACGAACTGGCTGAAACAGCCGAGTTCCTTGGCAAAAAAACTTTCTACAACTTGAAAAAATAATTGGTTTTGGTACGCTGCCCGGTGAGAGCCGGGCAGTTTTTGATTGTATGGGAAAACCCGGAACCCAAAAAACGTCCTTCATCACCGGACCCCTAAAAGACAAAACGGGGGCCGGATCAGAAAGACGCTGTTCCTTTTCGGACAATTGTTCCAATGTAGTTGAACCCCGCTCCCCAATATGGTACACTCAAGATTAGGTATTGCCCGTCTCAGGAGGTGTGCAGTTGTGCATACATTGTTATTAACGTTACTAATCATCGATTCAATTCTGTTGATTGCAGTCATTCTGCTCCAGCCGGGGAAAAGCACGGGATTGTCCGGCGCCCTTTCCGGCGGTGCTGAACAGCTTTTCGGGAAACAAAAAGTGCGCGGTATTGACCTGATCTTACACAGGATTACGATTGTGCTCGCTGTTTTATTTTTCCTGCTGGCCATCGGACTTGCATATGTAAACCTATAAGGGTATGCAAATCAGGCAACTTTTCAGAAGCCTTATCCGCACATGCCTGTAAACTTTAAGACACCCATCCCGGTCCCAAAATCCAGGCCGGGTATTTTTATGCGGATTGCTGGCAATTCCGAAACGTCTTTGTTACAAATAAAATGAACAAAGGCCCAAAGAAAAACAGCAGGAAAGAGGCGTTTTTTACGGATGATGAGAATTGTACCACCCAAACCGTTTTTATTTGAAGCCGGCAAGAGGGCTGTACTGCTTTTGCACGGATTTACCGGAAGCAGCGCCGATGTCAGGATGCTCGGGCGCTTCCTTGAAAAAAAAGGATACACTTGCCATGCGCCGCAATATAAAGGGCATGGGGTACCGCCTGAAAATCTTTTGCATACGGGCCCAAGCGACTGGTGGCAGGATGTCATGAACGGCTACCAGTTATTGAAAGAAAAAGGGTATCATGAAATTGCAGTGGCCGGATTGTCACTGGGCGGGGTATTTTCCTTAAAATTAGGTTACACTGTACCTGTAAAGGGAATTATCACCATGTGCGCGCCCATGTACATAAAAAGCGAGCAAACGATGTATGAAGGCGTGGTTGCGTATGCCCGCAAATATAAACAGTTCGAAGGGAAAAGCGAAGCGCAGATCGAACAGGAAATGCGGGAATTTAAAAAAACGCCGATGCATACGCTGCAATCGCTGCAAGAGCTTATTCAGGATGTGCGCAACCATGTCGATCACATTTATGCGCCTGTTTTTGTTGTACAAGCGCGCCATGATGAAATGATCCGCCCGGAAAGCGCCAATATTATTTATTCAGAAGTGGAAACAGACCATAAGCAACTCAAATGGTATGAGAACTCCGGCCATGTCATTACACTCGATGGCGAAAAAGACCAACTTCACGAAGATGTATACACATTTCTGGAGTCGCTTGACTGGTCGGTTTAAAATTTTCCCGAAAAAGGAGGGAAATAAATGGAACAAGACCAACTACAGCAAGATGTTGAAAAAATTTTATCATATATGAAAGAAGAGACGTACAAGCCGCTGACGGTTCAGGAACTGGAAAAAGCGTTCGGCATTGACGATTCTTCCGAGTTCAAAGCATTTGTAAAAGTGCTCGTTTATATGGAGGAAAAGGGCCTCATTGTCCGCACGCGAAGCAACCGTTACGGCCTGCCGGAAAAAATGAATCTCGTACGCGGGAAACTGATCGGCCACCCGAAAGGCTTTGCTTTTGTCGCACCCGATGAACCCGGGATGGACGACATTTTTATCCCGCCGCATGAAACGAACCATGCATTAAATGGAGACACCGTTATTGTCCGTGTGTCCACCAAAAGCTCAGGCCAGCGCCAGGAAGGAACCGTTGTGCGCATTCTTGAGCGCGGCCAGACAGAACTTGTCGGCACATACGTCGAAAGCAAACATTTCGGATTTGTCGTACCCGATGACAAACGGTTCGGCAGCGATATTTTTATTCCGAAAACAGCAAACGGCGGTGCTGTCGAAGGCCATAAAGTGATTGTCCATATTACCGCCTATCCGGAAGGCACGAAAAATGCGGAAGGCGAAATCATCAAAATTCTCGGCCATAAAAATGATCCCGGTGTCGATATTTTGTCGATTATCCATCAGTACGGGCTGCCCCAGGCATTTCCGGATGAAGTGCTCGAACAGGCAAACCGGGTGCCGGAAGTAATTGATGAGAACGAGATTGGCAGCCGCCGTGATTTGCGCGGGGAAATGATTGTAACGATTGACGGGGCCGATGCAAAAGACCTCGATGATGCCGTTACCGTGAAAAAACTGGCAAACGGCCATTACAAGCTCGGCGTCCATATCGCAGATGTTAGCCATTATGTACGGGAAGGATCACCGATTGACCGTGAAGCATTTGAACGCGGGACGAGCGTGTACCTTGTTGACCGCGTCATCCCGATGATCCCGCACCGTTTATCAAACGGCATCTGTTCCCTGAATCCGCAAGTCAACCGGTTTACGCTGTCATGCGAAATGGAAATTGATGAAACAGGCCACGTTGTCCATCATGAAATTTTTGAAAGCATCATCAAAACGACCGCGCGGATGACGTATGCGGACGTTAACAAAATCCTTGTTGACCGCGACGAAGCGCTCAGAAAACATTATGAACCACTCGTTCCAATGTTTGAGCAAATGGCCGAACTTGCGGAGATTTTGCGCAAAAAAAGGATGGAGCGCGGCGCCATTGATTTTGATTTTAAAGAAGCAAAAGTCATTGTCGATAAAAATGGCAAACCGACGGATGTTGTGCTGCGGGAGCGGTCGGTTGCGGAAAAACTGATCGAAGAATTTATGCTCGCTGCCAACGAAACGGTTGCCGAACATTTTTACTGGCTGGACGTGCCCTTTATTTATCGGATCCACGAAGAGCCGAAAGCGGAGAAACTGCAGCGGTTCTTTGAATTTATTACCAACTTCGGCCTGATTGTGCGCGGCACAGCCAATTCAGTGCATCCGCGCGCGCTGCAGGAAATCATTGATACGGTTTCCGGGCGGCCTGAGGAAATGGTCGTGTCGACGGTCATGCTGCGGTCGATGCAGCAGGCGAAGTACGATCCGGAATGCATTGGCCACTTCGGCTTATCAACGAAATTTTACACACATTTCACCTCGCCGATCCGCCGTTATCCGGACCTGATTGTCCACCGGTTGATCCGCGCTTATTTGATCAGCGGAAAATTGGATGAAAAGACAAAAGAAAAATGGAAAGCATTGCTGCCGGAAATTGCGGACCATGCCTCGAAAATGGAACGCCGGGCAGTAGAAGCTGAACGGGATACGGATGAGCTGAAAAAGGCCGAATTTATGGAAGACAAAATTGGGGAAGAGTTCGACGGGATTATCAGCTCGGTTACGAATTTCGGCATGTTTGTCGAACTGCCGAACACCATTGAAGGGCTTGTACATGTCAGCTATATGATAGATGACTATTACCATTACAATGAGCGGCAATATGCCATGATCGGCGAGCTGACAGGAAATGTATTCCGCATTGGCGATGAAATCCGCGTCCGCGTGCTCAATGTGAACAAAGACGAACACAATATTGATTTTGAAATTGTCGGCATGAAAAACAACCGCCGCGAAAAAACGGAAGAACGCCCGAAAAAGATCGTCAAAGTGCGCGGCGCCCATTCTGCCCGGCCGCAAAAAACGCGCCATGCCGGCGAAGACTGGGCGACAAGGCCGCCGAAAAAGAAAAAGAAAAAAGCAAATCGAAGGTAACCGGATTTTTCCGGGAACCTTCACCGGAGGGGAAACGAAATGCCAAAAGGCGAAGGGAAAGTGCTGGCGCAAAATAAGAAAGCAAGCCACGATTATTTTATCGAAGAAACATATGAAGCAGGCATTGTCCTGCAGGGGACAGAAATCAAATCGATCCGGGCCGGCCGCGTAAATTTGCGCGACTCGTTTGCCCGTGTGGAAAAAGGGGAAGTCTTTGTCTACGGGATGCACATTAGCCCGTATGAGCAGGGGAACCGGTACAATCATGACCCGCTTCGCCCGCGGAAAATTTTGCTGCACAAGAAAGAAATTGACCGGCTGGCCGGTGTGACAAAAGAAAAGGGTTATGCTTTAATCCCACTCAAAATCTATATTAAAAATGGGTATGCAAAAGTGCTGCTCGGCGTCGCCCGCGGGAAAAAGAATTATGACAAGCGCGAATCCTTGAAGAGGAAAGAAGCCGCCCGCGAGATTGAACGCGCCTTTAAAGCCCGCCAGCACTAAAAAAACAGTATGGCGGCTCCTCTGAACGAAAAAAGGGAAGGCGCCGGATAGAAGATTTGCGCGCTTCCCTTAAGAAATGGCTTTTTTCAATCGTGGGAGAGAGGCCTGCCGGGTTCCGCCTTGCCAATGCTCCAACCGTTGCGTTCATTTGTTATTTCTGTCTGGTGCGGGCCGGCCATCCTTCAATCAATGGCGGCTCCGATTCTCTCTGCTATTGTTCGCTATCATTCTTCCCGCCCTTTTTCCAATCCTGTTTTATACCCGCGATCAAAGTAGGAATTTGACAGCTTCAATACTTGTTCCGCTTCATCCGGATCCAGCATTTTAATGTTTTCCATTACTTTCGCCTCCTCTTTTTCGTTCAGTTTTAAATAGAAATCAAAGAAACCAAATCGCATACTTCCTTTATTTCAATTCTTTTTGTTCTTGTCCGGTATTATGAAATGCTAAAAAAATTGCTTTTTAACATGTTTATAACAAAGAGACTCGATCCGATGGCCCAAAGCAGCACAAATGGAGCCAACCACCAGCCCGTTAATTACAGGCAAATCCAGAACGCCCAAATATCTAAAAAACCCGAAAAAGGGAAATGCCAGAAGAGGCCAAAGTTGAAACCTGCCAACATGCCGAAAAAGAAACCAGTTAAATGTGTTGCTTTTTTTGGCTTTTTCACCCCCAATGATGCCAATCTCCGGTTAATGGATACCGACTTGTTAAAGGCTTGCCAGAGGGAGAAGCAGTAAACGGCAGGAAAAAATCCCCTACTCGGGATGGAACAGTTCACCGGCTAGGCTGAAATTTCCTTTGAACGCAATTTAAGCCGACAGATTGAGGTTCGAACCGAAATTGATGGCTGCCGTCCAAAGCATGATCAAAAGCCCGATGAAATAATCACCGTTGTAAAGCTGTCCGAATCCGGGAAAAGCAACCGACCACAGCACGGCAGAAAAAGGGGACTTATACAGTTTTCTTTCATCCATTCTTTTCACCTATGAGGTATTGTATGTGTTTTCTTCTTCTGCCATACTGCCGGGAAAAACTTGGCTCATACGGAAAAACGTATGTGTAAAATTTTACTCGAAGGGGCAAATGAGTGGAAAAAAATGGGAAGACACTCTATCATCTAAATGTACACCTTGAATGAACAT
>NZ_ALAS01000032.1 GCF_000290615.1 Heyndrickxia coagulans DSM 1 = ATCC 7050 | reverse complement strand
AATGGGCATATATTTATCTGACAATATTATATTTCTGGTGGTGTTCTATTTGCATTGAAAGAAAAATTGTTAACATCGCAAAAAGCTCCTTATTTACTGCTGTTGATTGCAACATTGGATCTGGGTTCCGGAATCAGGCTGATCTTTCTCCATTTCAAGCTGAAAAACTCAGTGAAAAAATAAAAGCCGTTTTTCCGGTTCCGTCCGGAAAACGGCTTTCTTATTCAGAAGGAATCGTCTGTTCATCCATTGGCATTTCTTTTGCCGCTTTTTGGGCATTGCGGTACGCCATTTTCGAAATCAGCGTGCTCGCTTCATACAGCAAAACGAGCGGGACAAAGGTAATCAGCTGCGAAAACACGTCCGGCGGGGTAATGATGCCGGCTGCTGCAATCAGAGCAAGATACGCACATTTTCTTGCCTTTTTCAACAGCCTCGGCGTAATGATGCCAAGCTGGGTCAGAAACAGGACCACGACCGGCATTTGGAACACAAAGCCAAACGGAAGCGTGATTTCCAGCAGAAACTGAATATATTCCCTGATCCCGATCACCGCACGAATGCCCATTTCATTTGACAAGCCCATCATAAACTTCACCATCAGCGGACAAAGCACGAAATAGGAAAAAGAAACGCCGGCTATAAAAAGCAGGATGGAAACAGGAATGTAACTTAATGTCAGTTTCTTTTCTTTCTCATACAGCCCCGGGCTTATAAACGCCCAAAGCTGGTACAAAATCACCGGCAGGGTCAACAGGCATGCGATCACAACCGAAACTTCCATAAAAACCTTAATGGGATCGGTTACCCTGAAGGCATTCATCGTGAACATGCCGGCATTTTCGGCGTGCTGCAAATAACGTATAACAGGCTTTGCGGTAAAAAAGCCAACAACCAGGGCGAACAGAAAGAAAATGAGAACGGTGATTAACCGCTTTCTCAATTCCTGGATATGTCCGGTAACCGGCATTTTTTTCGCATTCATCGCCGTTCTCCTTTAAGTGCCGACGTGGAATCCGCCCTTTTCCCTTTGCACGCCAGAGCCAAACCCGGCCATTGCCATTTGCGCCTGCATTCCGTTTTCAAACGGGCCACCCCCTGTACCCATTATGATAACGGAAAAAAAGCTTTTTGGCTATGGCTTCGCAACCGGCTCTTTTGTTTCTTTCAAATTTTCTTCATCATTTGAATAATGTTTTAAAAAGTAGATCAGTGCCTGCAGTTCCACGGCCAGGTCAATATGATGGACACGGATATCCGGCGGCACGTTCAGCCGGGCAGGCGTAAAGTTTAAAACGCCTTTTACATTCGTACTGGCAAGCTCGTCTGTCACCGCCTGCGCACTGGAAGCGGGGACCGTTAGAATCACGACCGTTACATCTTCCGCGCAAAGCCGTTCTCTTAATTCGTCCATGCTGTAAACAGGCACATTGCCAACAT
Source organism: Heyndrickxia coagulans DSM 1 = ATCC 7050 (assembly GCF_000290615.1). Taxonomy (GTDB): domain Bacteria; phylum Bacillota; class Bacilli; order Bacillales; family Bacillaceae_C; genus Weizmannia; species Weizmannia coagulans. The sequence goes on along the minus strand of NZ_ALAS01000032.1, from coordinate 6,442 downwards.
GGCTCCCCACCTTCCCGGGGTCATTGTCAAATGCCATAACAATCCGCGCGCTGTTATTCTTCGAAAAATTGTAATTCAAAAGGGCTGTACCGAGGTTCCCCACGCCAATCAGCGCTACATTTGTGATCTCATCCTGGTTCAGCGTCTTGCCGAAGAAAGACAATAAATATTTTACATTATAACCATAACCTTTTTTCCCAAGTGCCCCGAAGTAGGAAAAATCCCTGCGTATCGTGGCGGAGTCGACTTTCACCGCTTCACTCAGTTCCGCCGATGATACCCTTTGCTTGCCGAGTGTATATAAATTTCTCAGGTACCGGTAATATAATGGAAGCCGTTTTGCGGTGGCTTGCGGTATTTTTACTGATTCATCCTTCATGTGAAATCCTCCAAGTTGAAAGCTTAAATTTTTCGTGCTGCTGGTTCCAATCGTGCGTCCATTCCGGAATGGCAGCGCTGCCATTCCTCATTATAATATTACTCCTATCTGAACAAAGAAAAAATATGTTTTAAAAAATGCCTGCATGCGTCTTTTTCTCTCTCCAACTATGTTAAATATATCACAAATGAGCATTTTTTTCATGGGTTTTTACGGATTTATGTGAAAAGTTTTTTGACAAATTTCGATCACGCCGGTTGAGTTGCAGTTCGCCTTCCTGTACACTTACAATGATATAGAGGTGAACATAACGATGATGTTGCTGCAAGTTCAACAAGTCACAAAATATTATGGCGCTGAACTTATTTTATCGGATATAAAATTAGAAATCCAAACAAAAGACCGGATCGCTTTGGTCGGGAGAAACGGGGCCGGAAAATCGACCCTGCTGAAAATCATTGCCGGCCAGCTTTCTTATGACGAAGGTTCCATCATTGTGCCGAATGGTGTCGAAATCGGTTATCTTGCCCAAAATGCCGGGCTCGAATCAGATTTGTCCATTTGGGACGAAATGATGTCGGTTTTTAAAGATTTGCTGGATATGGAAAAACAGCTCCGCGAATATGAACAAAAAATGGCCGACCCCGCGATTTATAACCGCCGGGCGGAGTATGAAAAAGTGCTGCACGCTTATGATACTTTGCAGACACGCTTTAAAGATGGAGGCGGATATCAGATCGAAGCGGATATCCGGTCCGTTCTGCATGGCTTCCGTTTTGACCAGTACGACTACAGCACCCCGATCCGGACGTTAAGCGGCGGGCAAAAAACACGCCTTGCATTGGCGAAGTTGCTGCTCACAAAGCCGGATATCTTAATTTTGGATGAACCGACAAACCATCTCGATATCGAAACGCTCACCTGGCTGGAGCAGTATTTACAAGGCTATGAAGGCGCCATTCTGATCGTGTCCCACGACCGTTATTTTCTGGATAAAGTCGTCAACCAGGTCTATGAAATCTCAAGGCATTCCATCAAAAAATACCACGGCAACTACAGCCGGTACCTGGAACAAAAGGCCGCCCAGTACGAACGGGAAGTCAAGCAATATGAAAAGCAGCAGGAAGAAGTTGCGAAATTGCAAGCATTCATCCAGAAAAACATTGCCCGGGCCACCACGACAAAGCGGGCACAAAGCCGGCGGAAACAGCTGGAAAAAATGGAATTGATGGACAAGCCGCTTGGCGATGAAAAATCCGCCCGGTTTTCGTTTGAAATTGCCAAACAAAGCGGGAACGAAGTCCTTCATGTCCGGGATGCTGCCATCGGCTACGGTGGGGAGCCGGTTGCCAAAAACATCCATCTTTCAGTCAAAAAACAAGACAGCGTTGCCCTTGTCGGCCCGAACGGCATCGGCAAATCAACGCTTTTGAAGTCGATTATACGGAGAATTCCGCTGATATCCGGCACGATCGAATACGGCTCAGGCGTTATGACCGGCTATTACGATCAAGAACTGGCCGACCTATCTTCCAATAAAACGGTCCTCCGGGAATTATGGGATGCATACCCGCTGAAAACAGAAAAAGAAATCCGCACGGCACTCGGGAATTTTCTTTTTTCCGGCGATGACGTTTTAAAAACCGTCTCATCCTTAAGCGGCGGCGAAAAAGCCCGGCTTGCCCTCGCCAAATTGATGCTGGAAAAGGCGAACTTTCTGATTTTAGATGAACCGACAAACCATCTTGATTTGGACAGTAAAGAAGTGCTGGAAAATGCGCTAATTGATTACCCGGGAACCATTCTGTTCATTTCCCACGACCGCTATTTCATTAACCGGATCGCCACAAAAGTGGTGGAGCTCTCGCCGGAAGGCACCCGTGAATTTCTCGGTGACTATGATTATTATGTGCAAAAAAAAGAAGAAATGCTGGAAATTGCGCGCCTGGAAAACGCGAAACAAGAAAAGGTAAAAGCGGAACAGCCGGCGAAAAACAACTATCGGCAGGATAAAGAAGCAAAAAAACGCGAGCGGCAAAAAAAGCGGAGGATTGAAGAAATTGAAACTAGAATTGAAACGTTGGAAACAGAAATTCATGACAGGGAAGAAAAAATGGCCGACCCGGAAATCTTCCAGGACCATATTAAAATCCGCGAGCTGACAGAAGAACTGGAGCAGCGGAAAACGGAGCTGGACGCGCTGATGGAAGAGTGGGCCGAACTGGCGGAGTAATGTTGGACCTGTGCGGAAATGTTCTGCACAGGTTTTTATTTTTGGCATCGCGTGCCATGCACAGATTTATACACAGGCGGTATATTGATTTCTTGCTTTTTAAAACGTTTTTCCACAAAATCCACAATTATCAACATATTTATCCACAATACCCACAACCTGTCCGGAAAAAAATTTAAAAGTTTTGCACAAGTCCAATCATTTATCAACAACTTTTCCACAGATTGTGCACAATTCCCCTGCATATCTCCAAAAAAAAACCGGTGTATGGGCGATTCCCATACACCGGTTTTTCACAACCCTTTTTAAAAGTTTTCAATGTCCAGCCCGGGATAAGCATTTAAATCAAGGGCGCTTCTTTTTCCCTTTTCAAAAAGCACCGTCCCGCATGCGGCAATCATCGCCGCATTGTCTGTGCATAACTGGACCGGCGGGATGCGCAAGTCCACTTCAGGAAGATCCCGGAATGCTTCTGAAAGGGCAGCGCGCAATCCTTTGTTCGCGGCAACACCGCCGGCGACCAGCACTTCTTTGACGCCAAACGTTTTTGCCGCCTCCACAGTTTTACCGACCAATACATCAATCACACTTTGCTGGAAGCTTGCAGCCATATCTTCAGGCCGAATGCTTTCCCCGCGCTGCGCGGCATTATGGAGGGTATTAATGACGGCTGATTTAAGCCCGCTGAAACTGAAATCATAAGTCCCTTCCAGCCAGGATCGCGGCAAATCAACATCCGGCTTTCCTTCATGGGCAAGCCGGTCAATCTGCGGACCGCCCGGATAAGGAAGGTTCAACGTCCGCGCCACTTTGTCATAAGCTTCCCCTGCCGCGTCATCTCTCGTTTCGCCGATTACTTCAAACTCGGCATGGCCCTTCATCAGCACAAGCTCCGTGTGCCCGCCCGAAACGACGAGCGCAAGCAGCGGAAATTTCATCTCATGCCCGATCCGGTTCGCATAAATATGGCCGGCAATATGGTGGACGCCGACAAGTGGAATCTGATGCGCAAAACTGAGCGCCTTTGCAGCATTGACGCCAACAAGCAGCGCACCCACAAGCCCGGGCCCTTCTGTCACGGCAATCGCATCCAGGTCTTTAAAAGCCGCGCCTGCCTGCTGCATCGCTTCCTCAATGACAATGGTAATCTGCTCGACATGGTGGCGGGATGCAAGCTCCGGCACCACCCCGCCGAACCGTTTGTGGCTTTCAATCTGGGAAGCGACCACATTGGAAACAATTTCCGTCCCGTTTTTAATGACAGCTGCAGCCGTTTCATCGCAGCTCGTTTCTATGCCTAATACCAACAAATCTTTTTCCATTTATAAATTCACCCACATCACAATTGCGTCTTCATAATTATCCGTGTAATAGCCTTTCCGGATGCCGCCTTCCCGAAATCCGAGCTTCCTGTATAAGGAGCGCGCAACTATATTGCTGACGCGTACCTCCAGGCTGAGCGTTTCGGCATGGTTCAATGCGGCATAAGCCATCACATTTTTTAACAGCGTCTCTCCCAGTTTCCGGCCCCGGTACTCCGGGAGCACCGCAAGATTGGTCACGTGCGCCTCATCGACAATGACCCACACGCCGCAATAACCGATGACCTTTTCATTCTCGACAAGCACAAGATACGTGGCAAAGTGATTGTGAACCAGTTCGTTGTAAAATGCTTCACGTGTCCACGGCATCGTAAAAGATCGCATCTCTACATTATATATTCCGTCCAAATCTTTAAGCGTGGCTTTCCGCAGCGTTATTTTCCCCGTTTTTTCCATTTTTAATGACTCTCCCGTTTATGCTTTTCAAGCCATTTGGCTTCTGCCTCTACTAACCGTATGTAATTTGGAACGAAAGTGTGTATCTCCGCGCCCGGTTCATCCATCCCGAGCCTGGCTAGTTCGCCCGGCCTCGGGTTATGCAGGGTCCAATCCGCTACCGTCATTTTGTCTCCCAGTTTTTCCGCAAGAACGGCTTGATGAAGGGCAACATGCTGGCCGATCAATAACACAGGCGCCCCCAGCGCACTTAACCGGGTGCCCCATTCAGCGGATGATATATTGCAATCTTCCACTGCCGTTTGCAAAATCCCGTTTTCATAGCGGTACAAACCGGTATAAATCCGCCCTCTGCGCGCATCAAAAAGCGGGGAAATATACCCGTCAAAATAACGGCCGGACGCCGCCAACAACTTCAGGCTGGAAACCCCCGCCAATGGAATTTGAAGGCTCCAGGCCATCGTCTTTGCGATCGTGACGCCAATCCGTATGCCGGTGTAAGATCCGGGCCCCTTTGCCACCACAATCTTATCCAGCTCAGCCGGCTTTATCCCGCACGCCACCATGACCTCCTGCACAGCCGGCATCACGCGGACACTGTGATTTTTTTTCAAGTTTGTCATATATTCGGCCAGCACAACATGATCATCGGCCAATGAAACGCCCAGCACTTCATTTGAAGTATCGATTGCCAAAACTTTCATCCAAAAATCTCCTCACATAATGATACATAACGGATCCCAAACGGTTCCGCTTCAATAAGCCTACGGTCTCCTTCAAAGCGGAAAATGCGGATTTCCAAATAGCTCTCAGGCAGCAAATCTTTGATAAAATGTGCCCACTCCACAACCGTCACGCCATCACCTTCAAAATATTCATCAAAACCAAGGTCCTCCTGTGCATCCTCCAAACGGTATACGTCCATATGATACAGCGGCAGTTTCCCCCGGTACTCCTTTATAATGGTAAAAGTCGGGCTGTTCACGGTACGGCGAATGCCCAGCCCGTTCGCAATCCCTTTTGTAAAAACCGTTTTTCCTGCCCCCAGGTCACCCTCCAGCAGAAGGACATCCCCCGGTTTCAGATGGGCAGCCATTTTTTCCGCGAAAGAAAAAGTCTCTTCAGGGCTGTTGGAAATGAAACGATAATTTCCCATTTGCCGCCTCTCCTCTACAACTTTATCGCAAATTGCCGTCAATCCCAAGTACGGCACCCCTTATAAAAAAAACCTTAGGAATGTTCCTAAGGATGCTTCAATCCAATTCTAGTTTAACCGATTTTGGGCAATTACGCAAAAACACGATAAAAAAATATAAAGAACAAGCAGGCAAACCGCTGCTTGTTCTGTATCGATTGCGGGGGCAGGATTTGAACCTGCGACCTTCGGGTTATGAGCCCGACGAGCTACCAGACTGCTCCACCCCGCGATAATAATATATTCAGGCCCGGCAGCGTCCTACTCTCGCAGGGGGAAACCCCCAACTACCATCGGCGCTGGAAAGCTTAACTTCCGAGTTCGGGATGTGTTCGGGTGTGACCTTTCCGCCATCGCCACCGGACCTTAATGACAAGAAACAGTATAACACAGTTGCTGTTATTTATCAAGAGAAATAATTGTATTCCCTGAAAACCGGATGGGAGAAAAAACTGTAAACGGAGAATGCGTTTCTGCTTCTAACTTTGAGAATTGTCCAGCTCCAGCGCCTATCGGCTAGCGTATTTCTGCGCTTTCTCCCTACGATAAGCGGGCATCGACTCGCCTTTAGGGCTCGTCGTGTTTCCTTTATCTCAGTCGAAAGCTCCGAAATCCGTACGCCGATGGGCAAGGCGCTTCCGCTTTTCTATTGTCCAGCTTCGGTGCCTAGCCCCTCGAGGTCGAATCACCTGCCCGCTACGGAGCCAAAAGACGGCTCCATGCCGGTCAGAACATTCGCTTGTCGGGGCTAAACAAGGCACCCTTCACTTTTCTATTTGGTTAAGTCCTCGATCGATTAGTATCCGTCAGCTGCACGCGTCGCCGCGCTTCCACCCCGGACCTATCAACCTGATCAT
>NZ_ALAS01000031.1 GCF_000290615.1 Heyndrickxia coagulans DSM 1 = ATCC 7050 | reverse complement strand
GAAAAAATAGATGGAAAAATTTTCTAAATGTGGATAAGTCATTTTATCATAAAACATCTAAAAATTGATGAATTTACTCTTCAGAACTGTCCTCAATCGTGATTTGCTTGACACAAGGGCAGATGTTGAATTCTTAAAAAAGTAAATTTCCCGTTTTTCTCTGCTCACATGAATAGCCGCAAGTCCCTCTTCTTACAAAAAGATTCTCAAAAAATGGTCCTCTTGGTTTGGTCCGGATCCCCGTTTCGAGATCCTTCACATCGCCAAAGAGGACTTTTTATATGCGTTGCCGGGATCACAATAGCCATGCAAGATCAACACTTTATATAGTTTTCACAAATTGAATTTACAAATCCTTTTTAATCGCCCGCTCCCATGCCTGAATCCAAAAGTCTTTTTCCATCCTTATTTTAAGGAAAAAAAAGAACCGGCACATTACCCGAAAAAAAGTTGTTGCCAAAAATTTTCCTTGCCGTTTCTTTCTCATTGTTTTTTAATGAAATTAGATCAAAAAGAAAGCTGGGAAAAATGTGGGTGTTGTGTTGACGAAAGCCGCTTCGTTTATTTTGATCATTGTGCTCGGTTACATTTTGAAGCGGATTGGATTTTTTAAGCCGGATGATTTTCAGCTGGTTTCCCGCATGGTTTTAAACATTACATTGCCATGCGCCGTGATTACAAATTTTGAAAAACTCTCCCTTGAAACTTCGCTGTTAATGCTTGTTGCAATCGGCGTCTTTTGCAATCTAGTGATGATTGCAACCGGCTATATCGTTTCCTGGCGCCGTACCCATACGGAAAAAGCCTTTAACATGATCAATTATTCCGGTTATAATATTGGCTGTTTTACACTCCCCTATGTACAAAATTTCCTGGGGCCCGTTGGCGTAGTGGCAACTTGCCTGTTCGATGCCGGCAATTCGGTTTTATGCACGGGCGGCACATATTCGATTGCTTCCGCCGTTGCCAACAACGAAAGAACAAATGCGGCATCTTACCTGAAAAAAATGTTTTCATCCATCCCGATGGATACCTATCTGATCATGCTCGTGCTGTCGCTTTTGCATATTACATTGCCGACAGGCGTGACTGCATTTACCGGAATCGTCGGGCAGGCAAACGGCTTTCTGGCCATGCTGATGATCGGGATCGGTTTTGAACTCCGGCTTGAAAAAAGCCAGGTTTCAGGCATCTTAAAAGCCGTTATCATCCGTTACGGAATGGCCATCCTGTTTGCAGCATTCTTTTATTTCCTGCTGCCGCTGCCGCTTGAAGTTCGGCTCGTGCTCGTGATTATCGCGTTTGCGCCGATTTCCGCCGTCTGCACGGCATTTACCCAGAAATGCGGCGGCAATGTCGCCATGTCCAGCACGTTGAACTCGTTGTCCATTTTGATCAGCATTGTGTTGATGACCAGCCTGATGGTCGTGCTGAAGATCGCCTGAATCATGAAAAACCGCTTAGAGCTTCCATCCTCTAAGCGGTTTTTTGATGCGGTATCCGGGTTTTCCAAGCAGCCGTTCAGGCACTTGGCGGCTGCCCGGCCGGTCTTGCGTCCAGTCCGTCATGCTCAGGACCTGGTGTTGATCTTAATCTGATACAAATCCCTTCTCCGGTCGGCCAGTTGCCGGACGGAGCCGCTGTTGCGGTTGCGGCGCAGTTTCTCAAGATCGACATCGCCGACAACAACGGTATCGACATTGGGATCGCATTCTCCGACAATGCCGTCCCGGGCAAAGCCGAAATCGGAGGGGGAAAAGATCCCGGACTGGGCATACTGGATATCCATGTTTTCCACGTGGGTCAGGTTGCCGACTGTTCCCGCAATACAGGTGTACACCTGGTTTTCAATGGCCCGCGCCTGCGCGCAGTAGCGGACGCGCAAATAGGCCTGGCGGTCGTCCGTGCAAAACGGGACAAAAATAATGTTCGCACCGTGGTCGACAGCGACACGGGCCAGCTCCGGAAACTCGATATCATAGCAAATCAGAATCGCAATTTTCCCGCAATCCGTATCAAATACATTGAGTTCGTTTCCTTCCGCGATCCCCCACCATTTCCGCTCATTTGGCGTAATATGGAGTTTGGTCTGCCTCTCAATCGTCCCGTCGCGCCGGAACAAAAAAGCGACATTGTAAATGCCCCCGTCTTCTTCCACAAAATGGGACCCGCCGATAATGTTGACATTGTAGCGTACGGCAAGCTCTGTAAACAGTTCAATATATTGGTCTGTGTACCCGGAAAGCCGGCGCACTGCCTGGTCAGGGCGTTTTTCTTCCAGGTAGGACATCAACTGCGTGGTGAAAATTTCCGGAAAAACGGCGAAATCAGAACCGAAATCCGCGGCCACATCGACATAATATTCTACCTGTCTAACAAAATCATCGAAGGAATCAATTTTTTTCATCATATATTGGATCGCTGTAATCCTGACCGGGAACGAAGCATGATAGACACGGCGGGACTTCGGCAAATAATCTACGTTATGCCATTCCATAAGCGTTGCAAATGAAGCGGATGCTGTATCATCCGGCAAATACTGCCTGTTGATCCGCATAATCTGGAACCCTTCAAGCAGCTGGAAGGAGAGAACCGGGTCATAAATATTGTGCATCTCGACTTCTTCCACGTATTCGCGCGGGGTCATTTTGTCTTTATATTTGCTGTAATTCGGAATGCGGCCGCCAATGATGATGCTTTGAAGGTTCATTTTCCGGCAAAGCTCTTTCCGTGCCTCATACAAACGGTGCCCGAACTTCATGCGCCGGTATTCCGGGTCGATCATCACTTCAATGCCGTACAGGTTGAGCCCGTGCGGATTATGGTTGGTAATGTAGCCGTTCGCAGTGATCGTATCCCATGTATGCTGGTCTTCGTATTCATCGAAATTGACAATTAAGCTGGAGCAGGAACCGACGATTTTCCCTTCGTATTCCACGCAAAACTGCCCTTCCGGAAAAATCCGGATATGGCTTTCCAGCTGCTCGTGTTTCCACGGCTCCATCCCCGGAAAACATTTTTTCGACAATGCCATAATATCATCAATGTCTTCGAAGCGGATGTTCCGCACCTCGATTTTCTTCTCAAACTTGGATACATCTGTCTCTGGCACAATCTCACACCCTTAACACACTTTTTCTATTATCATACCCTATCCGAAGCGGTTTTGCCCGAAAAGCAGCCGAAATACCAAAAATATAAGTTGACAAATCGGAATAATATTATTTATCATAGTTTTAACAAATTATTTCTATACAGCTTATCAAGAGAGGGGGAGGGACTGGCCCGAGGAAACCTCAGCAACAGATTCTTTTTGGGAATACTGTGCTAATTCCAGCAAGCGCCAAGCTTGGAAGATAAGTTAAGGAGCCGCGCCCTCTTCTTAACTTTTCTTGAAGGGGGCCTTTCTTTTTTGGATCATCCGCATTGCCGGCCGGACCACCACGCACACACGAAATTTATTTTGGGGGGTATGAAAAATGGCTCATATTGATGAAACGAAAGTAGCCCGCATTATGGAATCATTGCAAAAACTGGAGTTTGGAACAGTGGTCATTTCGATCCATGAAGGAAACATCACACAGATCGAAACAACCGAGAAAGTCCGGTTTGCACTGGAAAAGAAAAAAGCGGCACTTCCCAAACAAAAGATGGGATGACGGGCGCCGGCATTCCGGTTATCTCTTTTCCCGTTGTTCGTGCTACACGAATGCCGGCATTTGGATATCGTCCAAATGCCGGATTTGTTTAAGAGTACAGCGGTATGGAAATTTGCGGAAATGCTGTTTTTAAAGCAGCATTCAGGCGGCCAGCCGCTTGCCGGTCGAGTTCATAAAACCCATCCTTTTTTTTCACTTGTTGGTCGAGAATGAACACCCCTTTTTCAATGCAAGTTGTCCCGAGCGAAGCCAAGACCGGTTTCAGGGCGTAATCGAGCGCGAGCAAGTGGCCGAATGTACCGCCCATGGCGAGCGGCAGCACCTGCTTGCCGGATAAGCCATTTTGTGGCAAAAGATCCAGAAATGTCTTGAGCAATCCGGAATAAGACGCTTTATAGACCGGTGTCAAAATGATTATCGTATCGCCTTCTTCCACTTTTCTTAATGCCCCGGTGATGGGCGGGCTTTGCCGGGCATGCATTAAATCGCCGGCCGGAAGTTCCCGGATATTGATGAGCTCCGGTTCGTACCCGTGCCCCCTTAACCCGGCCCTGATATAATCACGGATGCCATTTAATCTCGTATACGCAGAAGGGCTCCCGTTCAGCAGTACCACTTTTTCCGCCATATGAATCCCCCATTTCTTCCTTAATTTTTCATTGCATGCAAAACCGGGTGGCCGCTCCCTAAAATGCGGTTTAAAATATGATTGGCCGTTGCTGCAAAGAGGGCGTGGTCCCTTTTCCGCGGATAAGGGAGTTTTACCGGGCAGTCCATCGCAATTTCCCCTTCTTCGATTAACACTACCCGATCGGCGAGGGCGACTGCTTCTTCCACGTCATGCGTCACCAATATGGCTGTAAAATGTTTTTCGAGCCAAAGAGACTGGATCAGCGCATGCATTTCAATCCGGGTTAAAGCATCAAGCGCCCCAAGCGGTTCATCGAGGAGAAGGATGTCCGGCTCATGGATTAATGCCCTCGCCAGCGCCACCCTTTGTTTCTGCCCGCCGGATAAGGATGAAGGCCAATCATCCGCACGCCCTTCCAGTCCGACCTTTCTAAGCATTTCACAGGCCGCATGCTTCCAGTCTCCTGCAAGGCCCAGGCTGACATTTTGAAGCACGGTTTTCCACGGGAGCAGGCGGCCGTCCTGAAACATCATTTTCGCCGATCTATTTATGCCGGATAAAGGCGCCCCGTTTATAAGAATTTTTCCGCCGCTTGCCGCTTCAAGCCCTGAAAGCAGCCTGAGGAGCGTACTTTTGCCGCATCCGCTCCTTCCGACAATCGCAACAAATTCCCCTTTCCTTATTTTCAAATGAAGATGACGCAGGACGCGATGGCTGCCGAATGATTTTTCCAGCCCCTCAATTTCCACAGCAAACACCTTATTCGTCATCGTTTCCTCCTCCTTTATTTTTGATATGACGGGTGCCACTTTAACAATCGTTGTTCCGCGATTTTTGCCAGCCAGTCGGAAAATTTTCCAAGAAGGGCATATAAGACAATGCTCAAAACGACAACGTCAAGCTGCATGAACTCGCGGGCGTTCATGGCCATATAGCCAATACCGGAGTTGGATGCAATCGTTTCGGCCACAATTAGGGTTACCCATGTGACCCCGAGCGCATAGCGCACACCGACCAAAATGGAAGGAAGCGCCCCCGGCAGGATCATATGCCAAAAAAGCGCCGGCCCTTTCAGCCCGTAAACGCCCCCCATTTCAATCAGCGCTCTGTCCACCGAACGGATGCCATGAAACGTATTTAAATAGATTGGAAAAAAGGTGCCGAGCGCGACGAGAAACAGCTTCGCCTCTTCCCCGATCCCGAACCATAAAATAACAATCGGAATCAGGGCGAGATGGGGAACGTTCCGGACCATCTGCACGGTACTGTCGAGCAGGCCCTCCGCTCTTTTGGACAGCCCGGTAAACAGCCCGAGCCCAAATCCGATTCCGCCGCCAACCAAAAATCCGACCAGTGCCCGTTTTGCGCTGGCGGCGATATAATCGAAAAGCTGCCCGGATTGTGTGAGGCTCCAAGCCGCTTTTACAACGGCAACAGGGCTTGGGAGCACATTGGATGGCAAAATGCCGGCCGAACTTGCAAGCTGCCAGGCAAACAGCAGGAAAACCGGCACCACCCATGGCATGACGCGTTTTTTCAACATCAGACCGGCCTCCTTACTTTAATACTTTCGGCAGTGCATCGTTCGCCACAATCTCGCCGAACGGGCTGATGATATTGGAAGCGGGGGCATCAGGCTGCTCAAGCGGCAGGTACGGGAACAACAGCTCAGCCGTCCGGTACGCTTCTTCAAGATGCGGATAACCGGATAAAATGAACGTTTCAATGCCAAGTTCTGCATATTCCTTCATTCTTTCTGCGACAATTTCCGGGCTGCCTACAAGCGCCGTTCCCGCCCCGCCGCGCACGAGCCCGACGCCGGCCCAAAGGTTCGGGCTGATTTCAAGATGGTCCCGTCTGCCGTTGTGCAGGGATGTCATCCGTTGCTGGCCGACCGAGTCAAACCGTGAGAAAATCTTTTGGGACGCTTGGATGAGTTCATCATCCACATACCGGATCAAGTCATTGGCAGCATCCCACGCCGCTTTTTCCGTTTCCCTGACAATGACATGGAGCCGGATGCCGAAACGCACTGTCCTTCCTTGTGCTGACGCCAGTTTTTTGACATGGCTGATTTTTTCCTTTACTTTTTCCGGCGGCTCGCCCCAGGTCAAATAGACATCGACATGTTTTGCCGCCACTTCCTGCCCGATTTCCGACGACCCGCCGAAATAAAGCGGCGGATAAGGCTGCTGCACCGTCGGGTAGAGCAGTTTGCTCCCTTTTACGTTTAAATATTTGCCTGTAAAATCGGCTTCCCTGTTTTCGAGCAAGTTCCGCCAGATTGTCAGAAATTCATCGGTCAGTTCATAACGTTCGCGGTGGCTGAGATGGAGACCGTCCCCCGCCAGTTCAACCGGATCCCCCCCGGTGACAACATTGATGAGCAGCCGCCCTTCAGAAAACCGGTCAAATGTTGCGGCCATTCTCGCTGCCTGCGATGGAGACATGATCCCGGGCCGGACCGCAACGAGAAACTTCATTTTTGAAGTAACCGGAATCAGGCTCGAGGCCGTCACCCATGCATCTTCGCAAGATCTTCCGGTTGGGAGCAAAGCCCCGGTGTAGCCGAGGTGATCGACAGCCTGTGCCACTTGCTTTAAATAGTTGAATGTGACGGCCCGCCCGCCGGTTGTTACCCCCAGGTAGCGCGAATCGCCATGTGTCGGTATAAACCAAAATACGTTCATCCTTTATTCCCCCTTCATTTGGATAAAAATGCTTCTTTCACTTTGATTGGTTTCGGAATTAACTTCAGTTTGTAAAATTCATTTACGATTTGCTGCTGGCCCTTAATCGTTTGCGCTGTGATTTTTTCAACGCCAAACTGTTTGCGGCTGAGCGCCAGTTCCAATGATTTTTTATCTATTCCAATCTGCGGCGCCAGGAATTCAGCCGCCTGCTTTGGATTTTTCTCCACCCATAGGTCTGTTTTCTCAAGTTGTTTAAAAATCACTTGGAGAACGTCCGCATGGTTTTGTGCAAACGGCTTTGCTGCCAGGAAAAACTCCCGGTTCTCGACAAGGCTGGTGCCGTCCACTATGGTGCGGGCTTTCGTTGCCAGCTGTGCATCAGCCAAAAACGGATCCCAGATCACCCACGCATCGACATCCCCTTTTTCAAATGCAGTGCGCGCATCGGCGGGCGCCAGAAAAACCGGATGGATGCTGCTGTAGGAAATGCCGGCTTTCTCCAATGCCCGTACAAGCAAATAGTGGACATTCGAGCCTTTGTTCAATGCGATTTTCTTTCCTTTTAAATCTTTGAGGCTGTGAATGTTGGAATTTTTCGGGACAATGATGGCTTCCCCTTTTGGATTGCTGACCGAATTGGCAAAATATACGAGCGGCGCCCCTGCCGCCTGGGCAAAAATAGGCGGCGCTTCCCCCGTGTGGCCAAAGTCCAGGCTCCCCGCATTCAGCGCTTCCAAAAGCTGCGGGCCGCCGGGAAACTCCGTCCATTTTACGGAATAGCCGAGCGGTTTCAGTGCTTTTTCAAGTGTCCCTTTCGCTTTTAAAATGTTTAAGGTCCCGAATTTCTGATAGCCAATCCGGACCACTTTGCCGCTTTTTGCGCCCGGTTTTGCCGCCGCTGCATCCTCTTTTGCGGTGCTGCATCCGCTAATGAGTAAAAAAATGGCTGTGATCAGCAGCAAATAGACCGGCACCAGCCGCTTTCCTTTTTTTAACATTTCCCTCTCTCCTTTCCTGTTTTATAGCATTATGTAGGAGGTACACATGGGCACCGTCTCCTTTCCTATCATTCCGATTTATTTAGTGGGTATAAGGCCGCAAAAAAGGCCCCTCATCTTTTTCACAAAGTGAGGAGCCTTCGGTTGACCGGCCGGCTTCAAAATATTTCAATTGTCTTTCCACATCTGTACCCGTCAGATGTGGTTTCCCGTTTGAAAGGTTAAATTCATTTTAATTCCACTATTCCGACATGTCAAGTATTATTATATTTTTTTAAGATTCGTGCTGGCCGCCGGCATCGGGGTGGATGGTGCACTTTCATGAAAACCTTTGACAATTGTAAAAAAATCAGGTAAAGTACCAATGTACGAACGTTTATTGAGTTATATTCAAATAATATTCGTTTTTAGGGGTGTAAAACCATGGATACAGTGTTTGATTATGAAGATATTCAGCTGATTCCGGAAAAATGCATTGTAAACAGCCGGTCGGAATGTGATACGAGTGTGGAATTGGGCGGGCGTAAATTCAGATTGCCTGTTGTGCCGGCCAATATGCAAACCATCATTGATGAAAAAATCGCAGTCTACCTTGCGGAAAACGGATATTTTTACATTATGCACCGTTTTCAGCCGGAAAAACGGCTTTCGTTTGTGAAGGAGATGAAGGAGCGCGGGCTTTATGCTTCTATCAGCACAGGCGTCAAGCCGGAAGAATATGCGTTTATCGAAGAACTGGCCGCTAGAAACCTAGTGCCGGAGTATATAACAATTGACATTGCCCATGGCCATTCGAATGCCGTGATTGATATGATCCATCATATCAAAAAGCACTTGCCGGAAACGTTTGTCATTGCCGGAAATGTCGGCACGCCTGAAGCCGTCCGGGAATTGGAACATGCCGGGGCAGACGCCACAAAAGTCGGGATCGGGCCGGGGAAAGTATGCATTACAAAAATTAAAACCGGGTTCGGAACAGGGGGCTGGCAACTGGCGGCATTGCGCTGGTGTGCAAAGGCGGCAAGCAAACCGATTATTGCGGACGGCGGAATCCGCACGCACGGCGATATTGCCAAATCGGTCCGGTTCGGGGCGACAATGGTAATGATCGGCTCCCTTTTCGCCGGGCACGAAGAATCCCCGGGTGAAACGATTGAAATGGACGGAAAACTTTACAAAGAGTATTTCGGTTCGGCATCGGAGTTTCAAAAAGGGGAACGCAAAAACGTCG
The DNA here is from genome assembly GCF_000290615.1 of Heyndrickxia coagulans DSM 1 = ATCC 7050. GTDB lineage: Bacteria > Bacillota > Bacilli > Bacillales > Bacillaceae_C > Weizmannia > Weizmannia coagulans. The sequence goes on along the minus strand of NZ_ALAS01000031.1, from coordinate 37,772 downwards.
AAGGGAAAAAAATGTACGTGGAATACAGAGGTCCGCTTCAGGATACGCTGAAAGAAATGGAAGAGGACTTGCAATCTGCCATTTCCTATGCCGGCGGTAACAAACTGGCGGACATTCGGAAAGTGGACTATGTCGTTGTAAAAAGTTCCATTTTTAACGGAGACCGGGTGTATTAACGCCCGCCACAGTTGAACCCATCATATGAATGTCATAAGGGACTCTTTTTGTGCAAACCTCAAATTCCTTCATTATAGGATTGCTTGCTAGCTCGTTTCAGAGAGACAAAAATTGGGTGCGGCACAAATATTCGGCTTCGGCAGTTAATGGCCACAAATATCGCCATTCCCGGGGGCATTATAAAGGCACGGTTTCCTCACGAAGGCGTTAAAAAAGGATATGAGCCCGATTGAAGCCCATATCCTTTAGCTTTTACTTGAGCTGTAAATGTTTTTCCCTGACTTCTTTCGTCGCTTGGACAAGATTTTTAAGCGCAGGAATCGTTTCTTCCGGTTTTCTTGTTTTCAGGCCGCAGTCAGGATTGATCCAGAATAATTTAGGGTCAATCACGCGAAGCGCACGTTCAATGCTCGTCTTGATTTCCTCCACACTTGGTATTCTGGGGCTGTGAATGTCATAGACACCGAGGCCGATCCCTTTGTCATACTCATGGTCTTCAAAAGTGGAAATGATTTCCCCATGGCTTCTGGAAGCCTCGATTGAGATCACATCAGCATCCAGTTGGTCGATGGCATCAATGATTTCATCAAATTCCGAATAGCACATATGTGTATGGATTTGGGTGCTATGATCCACATAGCTGGTTGCCAAGCGGAAAGCATAAACAGCATCATGAAGATACTTTCCTTTTTTCTCCTCTTTTAATGGTAACCCTTCGCGAATCGCGGGTTCATCTACTTGAATCATCCGAATATCATTTTCCTCAAGGGCATGAATTTCTTTTTTCAAGGCAAGCGCAATCTGTTTGAAGACATCAAATTGACTGATATCATTTCGAACGAATGACCAATTATAAATCGTAACAGGGCCGGTGAGCATGCCTTTGACCGGCCGGGTTGTCAGACTTTGGGCATAGGTGCTTTCTTTTACGGTCATTGGCGATTCCAGGTCCACATCGCCAAAAATAATCGGCGGCTTGACACATCTGGAACCATAGGATTGAACCCAGGCAAAACGGGTAAAAGCGAAGCCGCGAAGTTTTTCGCCAAAGTATTCGACCATGTCATTCCGTTCGAATTCACCATGGACGAGCACATCGATGCCGAGGTCTTCCTGAATTTTAATCCATTTTGCGATATTTTGCTGAATAAATTGCGCATACTGGCTTTCCGTCCATTCACCCTTGCGCCATTTTTGCCTGGCTGAGCGGATCTCTTTGGTTTGCGGCAGGCTGCCAATGGTTGTCGTCGGCAGAAGCGGCAGTTGCCACTTCTTTTCTTGTATGGCCTGCCGCTTGGAAAATGGCAACGGCCGTGCTGGCATGCTATTTCCAAGCGATTGAATTTCCTCTTTAACCGAATCAATGTTTCGATGTGATGAGCGGTTTAATGCCTGTATCGCTTCTTTGCTTTCTTTTATTTCTTCAAGAATGGCATCGCGCCCTTCATTCACGCCTTTTACAAGTGCCACGACTTCTTTCAGTTTTTCATCTGCAAAGCTGATCGCATTTTTTAAAACAGGCTCCAGCCCGTTTTCTTGGCGGACCGTGACGGGAACATGCTGTAAACTGCAGGATGGCTGAATCCAAAGCCGTTCCTGATCCACAAAATGGAGGAGATCATTTACTTGATGTAATGCTTCATCCAGATCGGTGCGCCAAATATTTCGGCCATCTACCATTCCGGCGGCAAGCACTTTATCTTCCGGAAAACCGTATTTTTTAAGTGATTCAAGATTTGCGCCGCCATCATATACAAAATCAAGGCCAATCCCTTGGACAGGGAGGGCCGTTACGTCCTGATAATGATCAATAGATTCAAAGTATGTTTGAAGTAAAATATTCAAATTGGGAACAGCTTGATGAAAAGCTTCGTACGTTTCTTTAAAGCAGCCAAGCTCTTCCTTGTCAAGCGTTGTCGAAAGAATGGGTTCATCGACTTGAATCCATGTTGCTCCCGCTCTTTGAAGATCAGCAAAGACTTCGATATAAAGCGGGATAAGGGAGCGCAAAAGATTCGGGAAGTCCTTCTTTTCAAACCCTTTTGATAGTTTTAACAAGGTAACGGGGCCCACAATAACCGGCTTTCCGTCAATATCCAGCTCTTGCTTCGCTTCAAGATAAAGATTGAGCAAACGATTTTCAGTAATATAAGGTTGAGTGCCGGCGTTTATTTCCGGGACGATGTAATGGTAATTGGTATTAAACCATTTTGTCATCTCGGAAGCAACCGCGTCAGAATTGCCGCGGGCTATACTAAAATATGTATCTAAGCTGACAGCGCCGTTTTGATGGTGAAACCGTTCAGGGATAAGGCCGAAAAGAACTGAAGTATCGAGAATATGGTCATATAAGCTAAAATCACCGATAGGAATCAGATCGATCCCGCTATTTTTTTGCTTTTCCAAATAACTCAAGCGCAATTCCTTTACCCGTTTTAAAAACGCTTCTTCAGAAAGCTTTTTTGACCAAAATTGCTCGAGCGCCTGTTTCCACTCCCTTTTTTCTCCAATTCTAGGGTAACCTAAGTTGGAACTTTTTACTTTTGACATCGTTCTCCTCCTTGTTCGTGACCCTGTATAAGGGGTTCTGTTATGAAGTTATGGAAAAATACCGAAGTTATGAAAAATACTGAAGTTATGTTTCTTATTGTATACAGGCTGGTGCCTGAATGCAAGGAAAAATTGGATTCGGCGAATACGTTGGTGATTATTTTCGAGGGAAAATCGTTCGAAATGCCATTTTAAACGGTAAAACCGTACGAATGATCTTTATGCATTCCAAATAATTGCAGGAATCCGCTGCATATAAGCGCATGCTGGTCCCGCATATCGCCGCACAAAAACAGGCAGCAAACATGTTTGCTGCCTGTTTTTGGCTTACATATCGTCTTTGGAAAATGCGCCGGGGAGGAGTTCTCCGACAGTGGTTAGCCGCCTGTCGCCTTTTGTGTTGACAAGCAGGACCGGCATATCTTTCCCGCAAAATTCGCTCATCACTTGGCGGCATGCCCCGCATGGCACAATGGGTTCATCCGTATCGCCGGCGATGACCATGTATTGAAATTCCCTTTCCCCTTCGGATACAGCTTTAAAAATAGCCGTTCTTTCCGCACAGTTGGATAATCCGTATGATGCATTTTCAATATTGCATCCTAAATATTCCTTCCCGCTTTTTGTAACAAGGCAGGCACCGACCTCAAAGTGGGAATAAGGAACATAGGCGGCTTTCCGGATTTCAATGGCATCTTTGACCCATTTTTCAACATCCATGTCTCGCACTCCCTTTCTTAATCGCTTAAGATTTACACCGGCCCGACAGCCAAAACGGGCGAACCCCCGCTTACGATTCGCTCACAATTTTCACGCCAGAGCTGGCCCCGATTCTTGTCGCGCCGGCTTCAATCATGGCTTCCGCTTCTGCTTTTGTATGGATTCCGCCCGAAGCTTTGACGCCGGCTTTGTCCCCGACTGTTTGCCGCATGAGTTTTACATCCTCTACCGTGGCACCCCCTGTTGAAAATCCGGTTGACGTTTTGACAAAATGGGCGCCAGCCTTGACAGACAGCCTGCAAGCCAATTCTTTTTCTTCGTTTGTCAATAAGCAGGTCTCAATAATGACCTTGACCAATTTTCCTTGTGCCGCTTCCACGACCGCACGGATATCCGCTTCCACGGCTTCTGTATTGCCGCTTTTCAATGCGCCGATATTGATGACCATATCAATTTCATCCGCGCCGTCCCCGATTGCTTTTTTCGTTTCAAAGGCTTTTGTCTCCGTCGTTGTGGCGCCAAGCGGGAAACCGATGACGGTACAGACTTTCACGCCTGTTCCAGCCAGCTCTCTGGCAGCCAATTTCACCCAGTAAGGATGAATGCAGACAGATGCAAAATGATATTGTGCGGCTTCTGCTGTTAATTTTAAAATGTCTTTTTCGGTTGCTTCCGGTTTCAATAAAGTATGGTCGATATACGCTGCAAGGTTCGCCATAAAATTTCCCCTTTCAATAGGATATATTATTCTGTAATGATCTTATGGATCAGTTTCGGTTCCTCGAAGTGATCGGAAATGGTGATATTGTCGTATATTTTTTCCTTCACGTCTTCGACTGCTTCCCGGTTTGCATAAATCGTGGCGAGCGGTTCTCCGGCTTCTACCCGGTCGCCTACTTTTTTCCGCAAAACGATCCCGACTGCAAAATCAATTTTGTCTTCTTTCGTAGCGCGTCCTGCCCCCAGCATCATCGCCGCAACCCCGATCTGGTCCGCAACCATTTGGGAAACGTACCCGGAAGTTATTGCCGGAAGATCGATCGCATATTTCGCTTGCGGCAGTTTTTCCGGATGGTCAATCACAGAAGGATCCCCGCCCTGATTGGCGACAAATTTTTTGAACTTTGCAAGGCCGGCGCCGCTTGCGATGGCTTCTTTCAGCATGTTCCTTGCTTCTTCCAATGTCGTTGCTTTTCCGGCAAGCACCACCATCTGGCTGCCGAGCGCAAGCACCAGTTCCGTCAAATCGTCAGGGCCTTCTCCTTTTAGCGTATCGATGGCTTCTTTTACCTCGAGGGCATTCCCGATGGCATATCCGAGCGGCTGGGACATATCGGAAATCACGGCCATGGTTTTGCGGCCGACATGGTTGCCGATCCGGACCATTGTTTCAGCGAGGCGGATGGCATCTTCTTCATTTTTCATAAAAGCGCCGGCGCCTGTTGTGACATCTAAAACAATGGCATCTGCACCCGCAGCAATTTTTTTGCTCATGATTGAACTTGCAATCAGCGGAATGGAGTCCACCGTCGCAGTGACATCCCTGAGTGCGTACAGCTTTTTATCAGCGGGGGCCAGCTCGGCGGTTTGTCCGATAATCGCGACTTTTTCCCGGTTCACCAAATCAATAAACTGGTCTGTCGTAATTTCAACATGAAACCCTTGAATGGATTCCAGTTTGTCAATGGTACCGCCTGTGTGCCCCAAGCCCCGGCCCGACATTTTCGCTACCGGGACGCCGAGTGCTGCGACAAGAGGGGCCAGGACAAGCGTTGTTGTGTCACCGACACCGCCGGTTGAATGTTTGTCCACTTTGATGCCGTGGATGGCGGACAGATCAAGCGTTTCCCCGGAATGAACCATCGCCATGGTCAGATCCGCGATTTCACGGTCTGACATATCCTGGAAATAGATGGCCATAGCCAGGGCGCTTGCCTGATAATCGGGAATGGTGCCTTCTGTATACCCCTTCACAAAAAAGTTGATTTCTTCTGTTGCCAGTTCTTTGCCGTTCCGTTTTTTCTCAATAATATCGATCATCCGCATGGCTCGTCACCTTTCTTTTCAGCATAGTTCGTTCAAAAAGCTGGTCCCGATTTTGGGCGCGCGGACACCGAAGTTCTCTGCGACCGTTGCGCCGAGATCGGCAAACGTCTGCCTTACAGGAAGGGCGCGGCCTTCTTTAAAACGCGGGGAGTAGACAAGCAGCGGCACGAATTCCCGTGTATGGTCCGTTCCTTTAAACGCCGGGTCGTTTCCGTGGTCAGCTGTAATAATCAGTAAATCTTCTTCCGACAGTTCCGGCAGCACTTCATCCAGCCGTTTGTCAAACGCTTCAATCGCTTGTCCGTAACGGATCGGATCACGGCGGTGGCCGTATTTCGCGTCAAAGTCGACAAGGTTTGTAAAACAGAGGCCGTGGAACGGTTTTTTCAGTTCGTCCACTAATTTATCCATGCCGTCCATATTGCTTTCCGTGTGGAATCCTTTTGTAATCCCGTGACCGCTGAATATGTCGTTGATTTTGCCGATGGCGATGGAATCCAGCCCGCTGTCTTTGATAAAATCCATCACAGTTTCTTCCGGTGGTTCCAGTGTAAAATCTTTCCGGTTGGATGTTCTTGTAAAATTATCGGCGGACGTTCCGACATACGGCCTTGCAATGACGCGCCCGATCCGGTAAGGCTCATCAATCGTCAGCCCCCGCACATATTCGCAGATTTTGTACAATTCTTCAAGCGGGATGATTTCTTCATGGGCCGCAATCTGGAGAACAGAATCCCCGGAAGTATACACAATCAGCTCCCCTGTCTCCATTTGTCTTTCACCGAACTGCTTAATGATTTCCGTGCCGCTTGCCGGTTTGTTCCAAAGCACTTTGCGGCCGCTGAAATCCTCGATTTTTTTTATCAATTCATCCGGGAAACCTTCCGGAAACGTGTGCAGCGGGCTTGTGACAGGAAGGCCCATCATTTCCCAGTGTCCGTCCATGCTGTCTTTCCCTGCAGAAATTTCCTGCATTTTGGTGAAGAAAGCTTTCGGATGCTCCTGAACCGGCACCCCAACGAGCGGATTTTCTGGACGGATATTGGACAATCCCATCGCTGCCATATTCGGGACGTTGAGCCCGTTCATTTTTTCGGCAATATGGCCGAGTGTGTCGCACCCTTCATCGCCGTACTTTTCTGCATCGGGCGCTTCTCCAATTCCGACCGAATCCAGTACAATAATCGATACTCTTTTAAATTTTTCTGCCATCATTGTTCTCTCCTTTATGCCAAAACATGGTTTGAAAACTCACTTGCCTCATTTGCTGGTACTACTCAGGCACCCCGTTGTGAAAACAGAATGACAGCCACATTGAAAGGTTTACTTGAAAAAACGGTTGGCCGGCAGGCAGCAAGGAAGACCCGGAAAACGCGGTAAATATTTTTACCTGCTGTAATCGCTTCCTTTCGCCCCCATCATAGCCCTCTGTTTTTTCTTTGTCAATATCTGGGACACAGCGATATTGGGGGCGCCTGTTTTTTCGTGCGTGGCGTCCATTCAGGATTGGCTTTATTGCAAGCCGGCAATCTGGAAAATCCAGCCAATCAGCACACCCGTTTTCCGCGGACCTTTTATCCCGGCATTTGTATTGCACTATGTTGCTTGGCTATCACAATGCAGGAAACCGCATGCCTGTTTTCTTCTTTTACCGGAACCCCTACTTTATCCCTGTTCCATGCCCAGCAATTGTTTGGCGGTATGTTGATCGGTAATCAATACATTTGCATAGCCGGCTGTAAGTGCCGTATGGGCAGGAAGGACTTTCCGCCTGCCGCCCGCAACGAGGATGGACCATTCTTTTTTGCGCAGTTCCGCAAGTTCAATACTCACCGTCCGCCTGTCAATCGACGTGTCGCATATCTTTCCATTTCGGTCTATAAACCGTGAGCACACATCCCCGACCGCTTTTTCCATCAGTTTTTCTTTTTCTGCTTCGGTAAAATAACCGAGCTTAAACAGCAAGGCCTCTTCATCTGCAGCCCCGACCGTAAAAATGGCTGCCTGGGCTTCCCTGCCTTTCTCTATAATTTTTTGGATGGATTGATCTTGCATGACGATTTCCATGGCTTCCGCCTTTTCAAACAACAGCGGCGACGGAAAATAGACAGGGAGCGTCTGCAGGGCATTGCCGAAAAGCATTAACGTTTCCCATGCGTACGTGTTTACATGCGAGAAACTCGTCCCGCCTTTTAACTGTACCACTTCTGCCCCTTTTACATGCATTTTCGGAAGTTTTGCCGCGACCTCATAGATGGTCGATCCCCAGCTGATGCCGATACTCATACCGTTTCGGATCAACCCGCTTAAATACTCGGCCGCCCGGATGCTCACATAATGCAGAATGGTTGCCGGATCTGATGCAGGTGAAAACGCGACACACGCCTCTTTCAGGCGGTATTTTTCGGCCAGCTGCTGCTCGAGTTGCTGCAAATCCACGAAAGGGTCCGCAATTTTAATTTGCACATATCCTTTTTCTCTCGCGTATTGCAGCAATCTGGAAACCGTCGGGCGTGATATTTTCAAATGTTCAGATATCTCTTGCTGGCTGTAGTTCAATTGATAATAGAGCTCTGCCACTTCAATGCTTAACTTGCTTTTCTCCATTTCTTTCTTCATCAGGTTCCCCTCCCCGGCCTGACACGAAAATGGCGCTTTGTGTAAAATTTTTTTGGAAAATCGTGCAGCGCGGCAGCATGGCTTGGCATGCAAACATGCAGCAGCCCTTTCTGCCTTTATTTTAACCATTCTTCTTTTCATTTGGCAATCGGGTTTGTGAAATTATTTTCATGTCCGCGTTTACAAAATTTTTCGGGCGTGTTATATTGGCACTAGAATTCAAGATGCATCTTGGTTTGACTATCTTTTCACCTTTTTCAACAATTCAGGCATGCTGCATCCGGCCATTTTTACGGATGACAATTTCAGTAAAGGAGCATCATAAAATGAGCACACATATTGGCGCAAAACAAGGCGAGATTGCTGACACGATCCTGTTGCCGGGAGACCCGCTCAGGGCGAAGTATATTGCGGAAAATTTCCTTGAGAACGCGGTATGCTATAACGAAGTGAGAAATATGTTCGGATTTACGGGAACGTATAAAGGCAAAAAAGTATCGGTCCAAGGCACAGGCATGGGCATTCCTTCCATTTCGATTTATATCACGGAACTGATGAAGGATTACGGTGTGCAAAATTTAATTCGTGTCGGGACATGCGGCGGCATTCAAAAAGATGTCAAAATCCGCGATGTCATTCTAGCCATGGGGGCATCGACCGACTCCCAAATCAACCGGAAAATTTTCGGTGCAATGGATTACGCACCGCTGGCAAATTTTGACTTGCTGAAAAGCGCATACGAAAGCGGCGTGGAAAAAGGATTGAATTTGAAAGCCGGCAATGTGTTCAGTGCAGATTTATTCTATGATGACTACGCTGACCACGAAAAATGGGCACAATACGGCATTTTGGCCGTAGAAATGGAAACTGCAGCCCTTTACACGCTGGCAGCCAAATATGGCAGAAAAGCACTGGCAATTTTAACGGTCAGCGACCACCTGTTAACAGGGGAAGCGACAACGGCCGAAGAACGCCAGACTACATTCAATGACATGATCCGCGTTGCTTTAGATGCTGCTGTAAAGTAAGCAAAAAATGTTGCCGGCCGGTTTATCGGCCGGCTCTTCTTTTTCCCGGAATCTATTGCCCTTCCTGGTTTTTCTTCCCTTTCCTGTAAACTGAAAATTTAATCTTTGAAAATAATTTTATGTTTGCGTTTATAATTGTTCAATTCAGTGTTATATTCACTTTGTGAAACAGAACACAGCCACCATGTTTTTGTATGATTTTTTTCCGGTTACATTTGAAGTTTCAGATGTAACCGGAAGCGTACAAGGGACATGCTGAAAGCTTCATAAATGTTTTGTTTATCTTAATGGAAAGAAGGTCTGTGCCATGTTCGGATATTTGCTTCTCAACATCGTTGGCATTTTGGTATTTATTGGCGTCGCTTATTTATTGTCAAAGGATAGAAAGAATATTCATTGGAAATCCATTTCCGTGATGGTTATTCTCAATATTTTCCTGGCCTGGTTTTTAATCCGTTTTCCGGTAGGGCGCGCCATGGTGCATGGGGCAGCATACGGTTTTAACTGGCTCGTGCAGACGGCTTACGACGGCATCGGGTTTGCATTTTCCAGCTGGGTGCATGTCAAACAAATGGACTTTTTCGTCAGTGCGTTGCTTCCGATCCTGCTCGTCGTTCCTTTATTTGACATTTTAACTTATTTCAATGTATTGCCTTGGATTATCGGCAAACTCGGATGGATTTTGTCCAAAATTACCGGCCAGCCGAAATTCGAGTCGTTTTTTTCTGTTGAAATGATGTTTCTGGGCAATACGGAAGCGTTGGCGGTTTCCAGCCTGCAAATTAAAAAGAACAGCCCGGAGCGGAATTTAACGCTGGCGATGATGTCGATGAGCTGCATTACCGCGGCTATTGTCGGGGCCTATACACAAATGGTGCCGGGACAGTTTGTGCTCTCTGCAATTCCGCTCAATATTATCAACGCCATTATTGTGGTCAACATCCTGAACCCTGTAAAGATAGATCCGGATGAAGATAAAGTGGTGGAAGTCAAAAGAGAAGAAAAAGAACCTTTCTTTTCTTTCCTTGGCGACTCCATTCTGGCAGCGGGCAAATTGATTTTGATCATTGCCGCTTCTGTTATCGCTTTTGTCGCACTTGCCGCATTGATTGACAAACTTCTGATGCTCATAGCCCCTTGGCTGACACTGGAATCGATTTTGGGCATCATCTTGTTCCCGTTCAGCTTTTTGCTCGGGCTGCCGGCAGACCAGGCTTTCCATATGGCACAATATATGGGGACAAAGCTGGTTACCAATGAATTTGTCGTAATGGGTGAAATTGCGCCAAAAGTCAATACGTTCGCACCGCATTTCCGCGCCGTCCTTTGCACGTTCCTGATTTCTTTTGCGAACTTCTCGACGCTGGGGATGGTGATCGGCGCGTTTAAAGATTTGTCGGACAAGGCCACCGTCAACCATATTTCGAAAAATGCAGGCTATTTAATCCTTTCCGGTATCCTTGTCTCACTCATGAGCGCCGGCCTTGTCGGTTTGTTTGTATGGTGATAGGATGATCATGTGTAAAATTTTCCCTGAAAACAGGGCGCTTCGTTCCGGAAGAATAAATATAAAAAAATCCGTGCACCCTTCCTGTTCGCGGTGGGTGCACGGAAAATGGCGGAAAGGCCGTTAAAAACGCGGACTACTCTCTATCTGATGCCCGGGCGGAATAGGACGGAAGGCAAAGAAGCGCCGTTTTTTCCGCCCCGTTGCTGATTTTTTTCATCTTTCCGCTGTTTGATAAAATCAGTTTCTGTCTGTTCATGCCGGCGGGAGGTGTAGCAAACATCCCGTTCAAAACAGGGCGGTTGCCAATAGAACATACAAATAAAAAGGGAATGAATCAAAATGTCTCATCACCAGCTCTATCATGATCGCACGCTGTCTTCCGGCCGGCCATCCTTATGGCAGGCCTTTTCTGATAAATCCATTGTAAAAAGGGAAATCACAGCCGGAATAACCGGTTTTTTTGCCATTTCGTATATCATCATTGTGAATCCGATGATTTTGGCGGATGCCGGGATTCCCGTCAACTTGAGTGTATTTGCCACCATTTTATCTTCCGTGGTTGGCTGCCTGATTATGGGGTTTTGGGCAAATGCACCCATCATCCTGACGCCCGGAATGGGAGTCAATGCCTTTTTTACGTATACGATTGTGGTCAATATGGGATTGTCATGGCAACAAGCGCTTGCGATTTCCATGCTGGCCAGTGTGCTGTATATGCTTGTGGCTTTTACAAAACTGGGCACAGTGTTATCGGCGGCCATCCCGGCTTCCTTAAAAACCGGCATTACAGTCGGAATCGGGTTGTTTCTTGTTGAAATCGGGCTGGAAAAGGCATCTTTGATCCAGCCGGGGAAAGCTTCATTAATCGAACTCGCCTCTCTCACCAATCCGAATGTCCTTCTTTTCTTGTTCGGCCTTTTTGTCAACTTGATGCTTTTTATCAAAAAAGTTAACGGCGGATTTTTGATCGGCATTGCAGTGACAGCTATTGCCGGCATCCTGTTTGGCATCCGCGGCAGCGAATCCGCGCATGTGTCCTTATCCAATTTTACGGGCTATGGCGCGATTGTTGGGAAAGGGGATTTCTCACACCTGCTTTCTCTCCCGTTTTTGCTTGCAGTCTTTTCCATGTCGATGATCCTTATTTTTGAATCGATGGGCATGCTGGAAGGAATCCTCCCTGATAAAAGGAATTTCAAACGGACTTTCGAAGGGAGTGCTGCGACAAGCTTGATTTCGGGTATATTGGGCACAAGCCCGACCGTTGCCGCTGCAGAAAGCGCGGCCGGAATCGAAAGCGGCGGCAGAACGGGGATCATGGCGGTAACAGCAGGCATTCTGTTTGCCTTATCGCTTTTCTTTACGCCGCTGTTGGGTTATATTCCGCAGGCTGCCATTGCGCCGATTATCTTCATTACCGGCGCAATCATGATGCAGCAGTTAAAAGACCTTCATTTCGATGATTTCAGCAGCTGGTTTCCGGCATTTTTGATCATCGTGCTGATTCCTTTTACGTCCAGTATTTCCACCGGCCTTTCTTTTGGTTTTGTAGCTTGGCCCGTTCTGAAAATCCTGGAAGGGAAGGCAAAAACATTGCACCCTGTAATGATTTTATTAGGGGCTTTATTTCTGATCAACTTGATCTGCAGTGCTTTATTACAATAGGAAGAAAGGCGAAAAACCCGTCAGGAAATGAACTTTCCAGGCGGTTTTTTTGAGGCGCCGCGATGCCGCGGGAGAACATTTCGGATAGGAAAATTCCTGGAAAATCAAACAGTGTCCCGCAAGCCGGCTGGCAGCGGGACACTGTTTGATTTGCTACAATTTTTCTCCGTTTGTTGCACGCTGACGATCATTGCCCTGCCCAGACACCCCTGTTGAAAACATTTCTGACTGCAGCCCATGCCGTTTTGCCCTTCATCCGTTCGCCCCGTCTTAATGCAGGGCTCCGCCTGTTTCCACCAGATCTTTTTCGGTCGTGGCGGAGACGGAAACAGCAATTTCAAGCGCTTTGACGATCGTTTCAAGGGACATGCTTGGAGCGCCTGTTTCGGTTGTTTGTTCCGGAATATAAGGCACATGGATAAAACCTGCGCGGGCCGATATGTTGTTTTTTGCCAGATGGTGCATGACGCCGTAAAACAGGTGGTTACAGACAAATGTGCCTGCTGTGTTGGAGACAGCAGCCGGGATTCCCGCCTCCCGCAGCTGCCTCGTGATCGTTTTAATCGGCAGCGTCGACCAATAAGCCGCGGGGCCGTCCGCTGCAATCGGGTCGTCAATGGGCTGATTGTGCTGATTGTCCGGGATGCGGGCATCATCGATATTTATCGCCACACGTTCCGGCGTGATTTGCGTGCGCCCCCCTGCCTGCCCGACGCAAATGACAACATCGGGCTTTTCGCGTTCAATGGCCTCAGCAGCGATCCGGATCGATTCGTGAAATACGGTCGGCACTTGCTGCGTGACGATACGAGTACCATCCATATTTTTTCCGTCCAATTGCTTGATGGCTTCCAGGGCAGGGTTTACTTTATCCCCGCCAAAAGGATCAAAACCGGTTAAGAGTACTTTTTTCTCCATTTTCCTCTCCTTCAATAAAGTGCAATGATCTCTCGTTTAATCTCGTATTCTCCAAATTTCAAATGGATATAAGCAGGGTAAGGCCCAGCCTCCTATTTGACTAACAGATACATCAATACAATATTAAATGCAAGTGTCAGCAACGCGGTTGGCACTTGTACACGGATGACATGGTTTTTATCTTTTAAATCAAGCAGCGCAGCCGGCACAATATTAAAATTTGCTGCCATCGGAGTCATGAGCGTGCCGCAGTAACCGGCGAACATCGAAAGGGCTGCAATCTGGTCCGCATTGGCACCGAACCGCTCGATCAAAAACGGAATCGCAATCCCGGCCGCCATCACCGGAAAAGCGGCGAACGCATTGCCCATGATCATCGTAAAAAGTGCCATCCCGACACAGAAAACAAACACGACCCAGAAAACCGAATTTTCCGGAATCACTTTTGTAATCAGGCCTGACACCACTGTGCCGACCCCTGCTTTTGTAAAAATGGTACCGAGCGTCGCCAGCATTTGCGGAAGGACAACAGCCCAGCCGATTGCTTCCAAAAGGCGCCGTGATTCTTTAAACGTGGTTTGCGGGCGGCTTTTTGTCAGCATTATTGCGGTAAGGATGGCAATCATACACGCCACGCCGAGCGCGACAAGCGTCGGATTGGAAGGATCCAGCAAAAGACGCGAGCCAATTTTTACATTGGCCAGCAATTTTGAGCCCAATACGGTTAAAACCGGGATCAGTATTGCCGGCAGAAAAAGCTTGTTTCCCAACCGCTTGCGGCTTTTTTCCCGCTCATCCGCACTCACCCCGTTGTAGCTTCCCTTTTGCAGGCCGCCAAATGCGACAATTGCCACCATGGCAAGCACCATTAACCCGGTGTAAAAAGGCGGGATCACTTTTCCAAGCAAGAGTGTAACGGCATAAATCAGGTAAAAAAGGCCGGACGGGATGCGCCTGCTGTTTGCCTGATCAAAAAAAGTGTAGGCAGAGCAGAAAAAGCAAACGATTCCCATGATGATATAAATCCACTCAGTTGAAATGATCATTTTTCCACATCCTTGCTTCCGGTTTTTCCAAGCTTGCGGTCCAGTTTCCGGTCAAAGAGGCGGAGCCGGATGGAATGGACGATAAATACAAATATGGCTGTCGGCAACCCCCAAAGCGCCATCGAAATCGGATCCGCTTTAATGCCGTTTTGGTCAAAAAATCCTTTCATTAAAAGAATGGCGCCGACCGCAACAAAGATATCTTCTCCGAAAAACAGGCCGATATTATCGGCAGCAGCCGCCTGGGCACGGATTTCTTCTCTGTCTTCTTCCGGAACATCGCCGTATTTTGCTTCCGCCGCCCCTTCAGCCATCGGTGCAATGAGCGGCCGCACTGTCTGCGGGTGCCCGCCGAGGCTGTTCAGGCCGAGCGCTGCGGCAATTTCACGGATCAGCAGATAAAACGTGAGGATTTTACCGGCCGTTGCTGCTTTGATTTTGGAAACGAGATGTTTCGCCTGTTCCTGCAACCCGCTTCTTTCCAAAAGGCCGATCACCGGCAAGGTAATAATTAAGATGGACATATAGCGGTTTGTTGTAAAAGCTTCCCCGAATTGCGTAATCAGTTGTTTCAGCGGGAGGCCCGCGATCAATCCGGTGACAAGGCCCGAAACGGTCACAACGACCAGCGGGTTAAATCTGAGTGCAAATCCAATGATAATCAGTACAACACCGATCAATACCATACCCGTTCACTCCTTTTCTATATACAGATATCCCCCGCCCCTACTTTTTGTTCTGTAATCTTTAAGGCGGGGGAATTCACACGTGATGGGAAAATGTATAATTTCAATCTGCAGCAGTTCCGCGGTGATTTGGTGAACCAATCGGGCATATGCCGCTGTGCTGCTTGTTTTCTGCCAGCAGTTGGTTGGGACCGGCTTTGCGAGGGATGGTTATGAATGTTTAACCCTTACAGACTCACAAATATATTGGCCGTATGCATTGGACCGGTTTTACGCGGAGAGACTGCAATTTTTCGGGATAAGCCGTTGTGCTGCTTTCCTCCCATTCCAAGGGTGGCGGTCGGAATTCCAGTTGGCGCCACCCTGTTCAGCTCAAATGGCTGATTTTTTCTATCTTGATTCCTTCCCGTTCAAGCGACTGGCGGATAAATTCCGCGAATGCAAGCGCCTGTCTGCCGTCGCCATGGATACAGATTGTATCCGCACGGACGCTGACATCTTCTCCTTGCACGGAGGTGACCACGCCTTCTTTGATCATCCGGATCACCTGTTTTGCCGCCGTTTCACGGTCTTCAATCAAGGCATTCGGTTCGCGCCGCGGTGTCAAAGAGCCATCTTGTTGATAAGTCCGGTCGGCAAAAACTTCGCTCGCCGTCTTTAAGCCGGCTTTCTCTCCGGCTTTCACAAGTTCCGAGCCGGCAAGCCCGAATAAAATCAAGCCGGGGCTGACGTCATAAACCGCCTCCGCAATGGCTTCGGCCAGGTTTGGATCTTTGGCTGCCATATTGTAAAGTGCGCCGTGCGGTTTTACATGCCGGACGGTACTTCCTTCCGCTTTTGCAAACGCAGCAAGGGCACCGACCTGGTAGATGGTCATATCATAAGCCTCTTGCGGGGAAATTTGCATATTCCGGCGCCCGAACCCCATCAAATCCGGGAGCCCGGGGTGCGCGCCGATCCCAATCCCTTTTTCAGCCGCCATCCGGACCGTTTTCCGCATCACAGCCGGATCGCCGGCGTGAAAACCGCACGCAATATTGGCGGAAGTGACCAAATCCAGTATTTCTTCATCTCTCCCAATGGTATAGGCACCAAAACTTTCGCCCATATCACAGTTCAGATCAACGCTCAGCATGCGTGCCCCTCCTTCTCGCCTGATAGGCAATTGTTGCCTTCAACATGCGAATTTGTTTTTCTCTTTCTATATAAAGCAACTGTGCTTCCTGCAACGTTATTTTTTTGAACCTGAGCTTATCACCCGGCTTCAGCTGGGCGAGTAACGGCAAATCTACAAAAGCAACCTGGGCGATTTTCGGATATCCCCCTGTCGTTTGCCGGTCTGCCAACAGGACAATCGGCTCCCCGCCGGACGGCACCTGGATGGTTCCAAAGCTGACACTTTCAGATAACATCTCCTGCGCCGCTTTTACCGCCAGTTTCGGACCTTCGAGGCGGTACCCCATCCGGTCGGAATTTTGCGAAAGGCGGTATGGTTCATGGAAAAATGTTTCAATACTTTCTGCGGCAAATAAATCGTGATGGCGGCCCGGAATGACCCGGATCGTTGGAAACGGACTGTAATCCGGCAGCATGTTTTTCGATACAGACCATGCCGGCGGGTATTCAAGAGATGCAGCCAGTTGCCTGGAGACTTCCCCGGGAGTCCCGGTTTCGAGCACATCGCCCGCCTGGAGCGCCCTGCCGTTGAAACCGCCTATCCTTGCGCGCAAATAAGTTGACTTGCTTTTCAGCACTTCCGGAACAGATATCCCGCCGGCCACTGCCAAATAGACGCGGCAGCCGGTCCCGCCCTGCCTCAGTCTGAGTTCACTGCCGCTTTTCACTTTCACGGGGCGCCATAGCCCGACCGGTTTCCCGTCCAAAACAGCATGGAACCCGCTGCCGCAAATGGCAATCAGTGTATCGTTCTGAAACTCCAGCACCGGCCCTGTGAGCGTAATTTCCAGTGTTGCTTCATTTTCCGGATTGCCGACAAGCAAGTTTGCGACTCTGTGGGCAAAAGCATCCATTGCCCCGCTTTGGACAACCCCGTATTTTTGGTAGTGCCGCCCGAGATCCTGCACCGTTGTCAGCATGCCCGGTTTGATGATTTTAATCATGACGGCATCTTCTCCAGTTCCTGGTATTCTTCAAGGCTCACCGGCCGGAAGCGGATTTTGTCGCCCGCTTGCAGGAGGCTTGGCCCATCCCGGTCCGGCCGGAACAGTTTGACAGGGGTCCGGCCGATGATTTGCCAGCCGCCGGGTGTTTCGATCGGATAAATCCCGGTTTGTTTCCCGGCGATTCCGACCGATCTTTCCGGTATTTTGAGCCTCGGCGTTTTTTTCCTTGGCGCTGCGATTTTTTCAGGCATGCCGCCGATATAAGGAAAACCTGGTGCAAATCCGATCATGTATACGGTGTAGTCGCCGGAAGCATGGATGCGGATCACTTCTTCAGGCGTAAGGCCGTTGATGCGGGCAACATTTTCGAGATCCGGCCCGAATTTGCCGCCGTAGCATACCGGGATATCGACTGTGCGCGGTTCCGGGATAAATGTAGGCTGCGCTTTTTCAAGAAGCCGGGTGAAATAGCGGGATACATATCTGTAGGGATATTCGCCAAATTTTGCATAAACTTTGAAAGGGTCATACAGAACGGTGACTGTTGTGTAGGCGGGAATATATTCAATCATCCACGCAGGCGCCGCTTTTTCGATTAATGAAACGATCGCCCGGATTTTCCTGTGGTTTGCAAGGCTGATTTCTTTCCCTGCTTCAATCAGGATTGCGCCGTCGCCTTCCGGAAACAATTGAAAATCCATATAGACGCCTCCATCCTATTATTCATTTAAAGATTATTATCATATAATAACAAATGTTTTCTATTTTGTCACTGGAAAAAACCTGTCCGGCAATGTACACCGTTTCGTTTTGATTTGCCGCAAAGAAATAATAGCAGTTGGCAGCTTTAACGTTTTTCAATTCCATTTCTTAAACCGCGCGACTGTATTCGGTTTCAAGATTGTTTTTTTTAAAATTCATCTGCTGAACCAATTACGGGAAGTTTGCAGATTGAATAGACGTGCTGATCGGGTTTTGCCCTACGAGAATGCTATTTTAAGATAATTTAGCAAAGTCTTTCTATTTTTAACTATTCACTTGGTAAACTTTTATATTTCTAAATATACACCGGAATAAAGGAATAAGGCAACAATTGCGTATGTTTTGTTTCCCGCCATGTTGAAGCAGCGGGCTGCATGCCTTGTTCTGAACATGCACTGTTGTTCGGATGGCGCTGCGTTAAAAATGCACGAGGGCTATCCTGCGCTCTCTGCTGCATAGGCGTCTGGGCTGAAAAATTGCGTCGGTCGATTTTCAGACTTTTATGCGTGCTGCATTCTTTGCAGTATGGTGGTGCGTGGGGCACCCTATAGCGTGCATCATGTCAGGTGTAAGGTGCGGAGGGACGTGAACGGCTCCCTTTATTTCTGGTATAGAAACACATTGAATATTCTTGCTGAAACGTTCTATAATGAAGTTACCTGTTTTTGTATGTTAGAAATGGGGGGGTACTTCCTTTGGATAAACCGAAATTGTGGACGAAAGACTTCATTATGATTTCTTCCACAAATTTTTTTACGCACGTTGTATTTTACTTGTTAATGACCAGTATTGCCATGTATGTCATAACCGCCTACCATGCAAGCCAGGGGATGGCAGGGCTTGCGGCGGGAATATTTGTGCTCGCTTCGCTCATTGCACGGTTATTTGCCGGTAAATATTTCGACAAAATCGGCCGCAAGCAGATGCTGGTCAGCGGATTGGTTGTTTTTCTGGCGGTGATGTTGCTTCATTTTAAAGCTGACAGTCTCCTGTTTTTGATGGTTTTGCGCTTTATCCAGGGAGCAATGCACGGCGTGATTACGACAGCGGCCGGCGCCATTGTCGCGGATATCATCCCGAATGAACGGCGCGGGGAAGGCACCGGCTATTATGCGACAAGCATGAATCTAGCGATGGCGATCGGGCCGTTTTTAGGGATTCTGATTACCCGGTTTGCCGATTTTCAGATGATCGTGCTGGTGTCAAGCATCATTGCATTCATCGATCTGATTTCTGCCATTTTGTTATCCGTTCCAAAACCGGCGCCTGCGAATGCACAAGTGAAGGAAATGGCCCGTTTTAAAGTAAAAGATTACTTTGAACCGGCTGCCGTGCCGATTTCAGGTGCAGTTTTTGCGGTTACGCTTGCCTATTCCAGCGTGCTGTCTTTCTTATCTTTGTATGCAAGGGACATTGGACTAACCGGCGCCGCCACTTATTTTTTCCTTGTATATGCGGCAGCGCTCGTCATTACAAGGCCTTTCACAGGCAGATGGTTTGATGAACGCGGGGAAAATGTTGTCGTTTACCCGCTGTTTATTTTGTTAATTGCCGGTTTCGTCCTGCTCAGCCAGGCGCACAGCGGATGGATGCTGCTTTTGTCAGGAGCTTTGATCGGGATCGGCTACGGCACCGTGCAGTCCAGTTTCCAGGCAATTGCCATTCAGCTTTCGCCGCCGAACCGGAAAGCCCTGGCAACTTCGACGTTTTTCATTTTTCTTGACCTGGCAAGCGGATCTGGGCCTTATCTGCTCGGGACAGTTGCCGGTTTGATGGATTTCCGGATGTTGTATCTTGCGGTTTCGGGCTGGGTTGTCCTGTGTATTGCCGTTTATTATGCCGTCCATGGGAGAAAAGCAGCAGCCAGCAAAAACACAACAGCAGCAGAAAGTAAATTTTAACAGGAGGGGTTGCACATGGCAGAACATCACTTTCATTTAAAAGCAGACTGGCCGGGGCTTCGCAATGATACAGGGAACATCGCATGCGGAAATCTGGTGGCAAAAATTTCCATTCCTCCGGAGATGGGCGGTCCGGGTGCCGGCACAAATCCGGACGAAATGTTGCTCGGGGCTGCCGCAACATGTTATATCATTACGCTGGCGGCGATGATGGAACGCAGCAGCCTGGAGAAAGAAAGTTTGACAATGGCATCAGAAGGGATCGTCGATGTGACCGGCGGCGTATTTACGTATAAAAAGATCATCCACCGGCCGGAAATTGTGCTGAAACCGGGCGCATCCGAGAGCGACGTCCGGCTCGCGCGGAAACTCGCGGAAAAAGCCGAAAAATCATGCATGATCAGCCGGGCCATTCAGGGAAATGTGGAAATGGAGCTTGAAGTTACGGTGAAAATAGCCGGCTGACTGGAACGGCAGGCAACTGTGAAAAAAGAAAAAGGCTGCCCTGCTGTTTGGGAAGCCATTGGAAAAGTGATTTTGCATGTCAGTATACAACATATAGAACGGAAAAAGACGTTGAGGCGGTGTCCCAACGTCTTTTCTTAGCTTTTTTGGGAGCTGCCTTCGTTTCCAGCAGCTCCTTTCGGTGAACAACTGTGTTTTTTACAATACTTTGTCCAAAAAGTCCTGTGCCCGGGTTGTTTTCGGGCGCGAAAAGAATTCATCCGGTGTGCTGTCTTCCAAAATTTTTCCGCCGTCAAGAAACAGGACGCGGTCGGCCACTTCGCGGGCAAAGCCCATTTCGTGTGTGACGATGACCATCGTCATGCCGGTTTGGGCAAGGTCTTTCATGACGTTCAGCACTTCTTTGACCATCTCGGGATCAAGTGCGGATGTCGGTTCGTCAAACAGCATCAGTTTCGGTTCCATCGCCAGCGCGCGCGCAATCGCGACACGCTGCTTCTGCCCGCCGGAAAGGCTGTCCGGATATGCGCCTTCTTTTTCCGTCAGGCCGACTTTTGCCAGCAATTCGCGCGCTTTTGCTTCGGCGGTATGGCGGTTCATCTTCTTTACTTTCATCGGCGCGTAAGTCAGATTGTCCAGCACCTTTTTATGCGGAAAAAGATGAAAGTGCTGGAACACCATTCCAATTTCCGAGCGGACTTTCATTACATTCGTTTTTTTATCGGTGATTTCTTCCCCGTCAATCCAAATCCGCCCTTTTGTCGGCTCCTCCAGGAAAT
This sequence comes from Heyndrickxia coagulans DSM 1 = ATCC 7050, assembly GCF_000290615.1. GTDB lineage: Bacteria > Bacillota > Bacilli > Bacillales > Bacillaceae_C > Weizmannia > Weizmannia coagulans. Next base: position 16,777 of record NZ_ALAS01000031.1, on the reverse strand, counting down.
TCAGGCAGCGCAGAAAGGTCGATTTGCCGGATCCGGACGGTCCGATGACAACGACGACTTCCCCTTTTCCGACTTCTGTTGTAATATCTTTTAAAACTTCATTATGCCCGAACTGCTTATGGAGATGTTCGACTTTAATCACTGTATTTCATCTTCCTTTCCACTTGTCTGCCAAGCATGGTGAGGATAAAGACAAGCACCCAGTAAATCGCGGCAACAAACAGCAGCGGTTCAAAATTGTGATACGTTTGCGCGCCGACAACCTGGGCACGGCGCATCAAATCGAGATAACCGATGGTCGATACAAGGGCAGACTCTTTTGTCAGGGAAACAAATTCATTCATCAACGCCGGCAAAATATTTTTCATCGCCTGCGGTAAAATCAAGTCTTTCATCATTAAATAATACGGTACGCCGAGCGCCTGGGCAGCTTCGGTCTGGCCTTTGTCGACCGCCTGGATCCCGGCCCGGATGATTTCCGAAACGTAAGCGGCGGAGTTCAGGCCGAATGCGAGAATTGCGGACGGAAACTGCTGAATATCGTAACCGGTCAGCTGCGGGATGGCAAAATAAATGAGCATCAGCTGCACAATAAGCGGCGTGCCCCGGAAAATCGATGTATAAATATCGCCAATCCATTTTAATGTTTTGATATGTGAAATTTTAAAAAGGGCAAAAATCGTGCCGAGCACGAACCCGAAAAGGATCGCAAAGAATACAAATTTTAAAGTTACCCATATTCCTTTTAAAATAAAAGGAATATAAGGCACAATTTGGCTGAAATCCAAATTCATGCCTTACACCTCACTTTGATTATTTTGAAAAAACAGCGCCCTGCTCAGCAAGGCGCCTGCATGCATTACTGTTTGTCAAGTTTCCATTTCTTTCTCAGCTCATCCAGCTTCCCGTTCTTTTCCGCTTTTGCCAGCACTTTGTTGACTTTTGCCGTCAACTTGCTGCCTTTTGGAAAGGCAACCGCCATACCCGGGGAACTTGAGGTCGGATCATCAAAGCCGGCCAGGTTTTGCTTCTTGATATAACCTTCTGCGACCGATTTATCCAGATAGGCTGCTTGAATCCGTTTTGAAAGCAATTCTTCAATTAAGTTTGTGGAGTTGTCCAGTTTTTTGACCGTAAAATTGTACTTCCCTTTCAGCTTGTCCGCGCCCTCTTCCTGAATGGTGCCGAGCTGGACGCCGACAGTTTTGCCTTTCAAGTCATTCAGTGTCTTGATAGGGGAACCTTTTAACGTAACGAACATTTCCCCTGAATGATGGTACGGGGTGGAGAAGTCGACGTTTTTGGCGCGTTCTTTCGTTGCGGACATCCCGGAAAGGACCATGTCAACACGGTGCGATTGCAGCGCCCCGATCAATCCGTCAAATTTCATATCTTTAATTTCGAGTTTGTATCCCAGTTCTTTTGCAATATAGTTGGCGAGATCCGCGTCAAATCCAATGACTTTTCCTGCTGTGTCCCTTGTTTCAAACGGGGCAAAGTCGGCTGAAGTGCCCATGACGAGCGTTTTTTCTTTTTTCGCGGTGCTTTTGCTGCTGTTCGTTTGGCCGCAAGCTGCCGCAATCACCATTGAAAATACAATTGCGATGCCTAACACGATCTTTTTCACAATGTTTCCCCCTATGAATATATCATTCTTGGTAAGTATCTTTATTCAACAAAATGTATTTTAACACAATGCGCAATGTTCGAAAAGATCCCTATTTTAAAAAGGATCGCCATTTTTCAGCTGCTTACCGGTATTTTTTAACGGTTTCTGCAAACTCGCCTTTTACTTTTTCCAAAAGTTCCCCATTTGTGAGAAGGTCAAATCCGGTCATGGCCAAAGCCAGCGCGCCGCTCGATAAGATCTGATGCGCATTGTCCGTAATCGTCATATCGGCAAATGCTTTTGTATGCGCGACAAGCCCCGGGGCATCCAGGCCGATATACGGGTGGATCGCCGGCACGACATGGCTGACATTGCCCATATCAATGGATCCGTATGAGGTTTTTGGCGGATTGACTTTTTTCACTTTTGTTTGTAAAAGGTTTTCCGTGAACATTTTCGACAATGTCTTGTTGGTGATCATATTGTCATAGCTTAGTTCGTAATTGGATATTTGCACGGCGGCACCGGTCATCATCGCCGCACCCTGTGCGATTCTTTTCACCTTTTCAACCACTTCGTTTAAAACAGCGCGTGCTTTGGCGCGCACATAAAACTGGGCTACCGCCTTATCAGGGACAATGTTTGCGGCAATGCCGCCTTCTTTGATAATGCCGTGGATACGGACATCGGGAGTGACATGCTGGCGGAGCGCATTTACGCCGTTAAACAACTGGATCGCCGCGTCGAGTGCGTTAATGCCGTCTTCCGGATTGGATGCCGCATGGGCTGATTTCCCGCGGAAGTCAAACTGGATCGCGTCCATCGCAAGCGACTCGCCGCTTTCATACGACTCATCGGCCGGGTGGACAATCATCGCGGCATCGATCCCATTGAAAATGCCCTGTTCCGCCATCGCAACTTTCGCGCCGTTCGTTTCTTCCGCCGGTGTCCCAAGCACCACCACGCGGCCGCCGGTTTCACCAATGATTTTGCTTAAAAGCAAGCCCGCACCTGCGCTCATCGTTCCGATCATGTTGTGGCCGCAGCCGTGGCCGACACCCGGAAGCGCATCATATTCGCATAAAAAGGCAACTACCGGTCCCGGTTTTCCGCTGTCATAAACGGCTTTAAAAGCAGTCGGCCTGCCGACAATCCCTTTGTCCACCGAAAAGTCGTGTGACGTAAGGTAATCCGTGAGCAATTTCATAGACTGGTATTCCTGGTCGCCAAGTTCGGGATGATGATATAAGTAGTCGCTCATTTCCCAGAGCTTGGACTCGATTTGACTCAAATGGTGTCTAAGCTGTTCCTTCATTGGATGGCCCCCTTGTATTGTTCGTGTGCGCCAAAGTTAATATTTATAAATAATATGTTATAAATATACATCACCTTTCCCATTCGGGCAACCCTTTTTTTATAAAAAATACAAAAAGACCCCATCTTGCTTTCAGATGGAGCCTTCTTCGTCATATAAACTACTGCTATTCATGAAATGTTCCAGCCATACGGTTTGCAAATGTCCCGGTGCTCACTGGCACGGGCACAGCAACTATGCCGGCCGTCGCGGGGGCCGTAGATTTGCTGGATGTCCCGTGGCTTTTTTGCAATATGCGGGCCTTCCTTATGCCATCATTTTGCAAATATCATTTGAAAATGCAACCGGGTCTTCAATCTCGAGCCCTTCAATCAGCCGCGCCTGGTTATACAACAGGTTTGTATAAAGCTTGCATTTGTCCTTGTCATGGGCGAACGCCTCTTTTAATGCGTTAAATACATCATGATGGATGTTAATTTCGAGCACTTTATCGGCTTTCACATTTTGCCCGTTCGGCATGGCGCTCAGCACTTTTTCCATTTCAATTGACACTTCGCCGTCTGTGGTGAAGCAGACCGGATGCGATTTTAAGCGGTGCGAGGCGCGGACATCTTTCACTTTTCCGTCCAGTGCCTCTTTCATAAATGCAAAGAGATCTTTGTTTTCTTTTTCCTCGGCATCGGTTTCTTTTGTGTCTTCCGTTTCAAAGCCGAGGTCGCCGCTTGACACGGACCTGAATTCTTTTTCCTTATAATTCATGAGCATCTTAATCGCAAATTCATCAATATCTTCCGTAAAATAAAGGATTTCGTATCCTTTATCAAGCACAAGTTCCGTCTGCGGCAATTTTTCAATCCGGTCGATCGACTCGCCGGTTGCGTAATAAATGTATTTTTGGTCTTCCGGCATGCGACTTACGTATTCATCAAGCGTAACAAGCTTTTTCTCTTTTGAAGAATAAAACATCAGGAGATCCTGCAAATCTTCTTTGTGCGCGCCAAATTCATTGTACACACCGAATTTCAGCTGGCGGCCGAATGATTTGAAAAACGCTTCGTACTGCTCGCGGTTCTCTTTCAAAAGGTTTGCCAGTTCGCGTTTGATTTTGCTTTTGATATTTTTCGCAATCAGCTTCAGCTGACGGTCGTGCTGGAGCATTTCCCGCGAAATGTTCAGAGACAAATCTTCGGAATCGACCATCCCTTTGACAAAGCTGAAGTAATCCGGTAAAAGATCCGGGCATTTTTCCATAATCAGGACGCCATTCGCATACAGTTCCAACCCTTTTTCATATTCCGGCGTATAATAATCGAACGGAATTTTTTCCGGAATGTAAAGAATCGCATTGTAACGCACAGTGCCGTCGACTTTGATGTGGATATGCTTAACCGGTTTGTCAAAGCCGTAATGCTTTTCCATATAAAATTGCTCATAATCTTCGTCTGTCAGTTCGTTTTTGTTTTTGCGCCAGATCGGGATCATGCTGTTGAGCGTTTGTTCTTCTTTGACCTCTTCGTACTCATCTTCGCTGCCTTCTTTCAGGCGCCTTTCCGTTACTTCCATTTTAATCGGGTAGCGGATAAAATCAGAATATTTTTTCACGATGGCCCGCAGCCGGTACTCTTCCAGGTACTGATCGTAGTCTTCATCCTCTGTGTTTTCTTTCAGCTTCAATATAATATCCGTGCCGTTGCCGTCTTTTTCGCACGGTTCAATTGAATAGCCTTCCGCGCCTTTCGACTGCCATTTATAAGCCTGATCGCTCCCTGCAGCCTTGGAAATGACGGTAATTTCATCTGCCACCATGAATGCCGAGTAGAAACCGACGCCGAACTGGCCGATGAGGTCATATCCGTCTTTCATTTCATTGTCATTTTTAAACGCAAGTGAACCGCTTTGCGCAATGGTGCCGAGATTTTCTTCCAGTTCCTTCTCTGTCATGCCGATCCCGGTATCGGAAACCGTCAGTGTCCTGTTTTCTTTGTCCGGGGTAATTTTAATGTAGTAGCTGTCTTTATCAAATGTTAAATTTTCATCTGTCAAAGCTTTGTAATAAATTTTATCGATTGCGTCGCTGGCGTTGGATATCAGCTCGCGCAAGAAAATTTCTTTTTGCGTGTAAATCGAGTGGATCATCATGTCGAGAAGCCGTTTGGATTCTGCTTTAAATTCCTTTACCGCCACTTCGATCTCTCCTTTATATGTATAAATGATGGCAATGCCCCTTTAGCACTCCGAACGCAAGAGTGCTAACATCTTATTTTTTAGCACAGCACCGCTTGTTTGTCAATGAAACAGTGGCAGAAATTGTCCTTTCCAACAGGCAGGGGTTGTTCTATAATTAGTAACTGACATCTAAATACGGGCCTGGGCGATGGAAACAGGTGAAATTCCTGTACGGTCCCGCCACTGTGATGGAAAAAATTTTCCTAAGTCAGATCTTTCTCCCAAGCTGCCGGTTTATTTGAAGCCTACGAGGTATAGGCGAAAAATTTTTGCCCTTGTATACCTCTTTTTGTACAGGGTTTTTTTTATGGAAAGGAGAGCGGTAATGGTGAGGAAAAAATGGTTCGGGATTCTCTGGGGGATTGTTCTTATTTTCGTGTTATCTTTCCCGTCCGAAAGCTTTGCAGCAGTGTCTGTCAGCAAAGATATAAAGGATACGGCATCATATTTTAAATCTTCCGCTTTAAACTCTGATTTTGCAGTAGCCGCACTGGCAAAGGAGAATTTGCTAACAGCCAACGAGATAAAGCAGTACCGGAAAGTTTTAACAGACCGGGTGAATGACAAAAAGATTGACGGTACGGAGCTTGCTAAGACCATCGTTGTTTTAAAAGCAATTGGAGAGGACCCGGAAAACTTTCAAAGGAAGAACTTGATCCAACGCGTATACGATACGGCGTCAGAGAGCTCGGTAACCGGATATGCCTATGATTTAATCGCTTTGAATACGGATGATTATGAGATTCCGAGTGATGCACCAAATACACCTGCTAAAATTGCAGCAAAACTGGTTGACGCGGAACTTCCGGACGGAGGCTGGAACTGGAGTTTGTCCGGAACAGATTCCGATGTTGACTCAACCGGCATGGTACTGACCGCGCTTGGCACTTATCAGGATAAACATGATAAAGATGTGAACCAGGCAATCCGGGACGGCATCAAATACTTGAAGGCGGCAGAAAAAGAAAACGCCAGCTTTGACAACTACGGCATTAATTCGTGCACAACCGCCCAGGCCATCATTGGTCTTGTCTCTGTCGGCGTTAACCCGTCAACCGGTGATTTTGTTAAAAAGGGCACGAATCCCGTTTCTGCGCTCAGCACATATAAAGATTCCAAAAACGGCGGATACAAATGGCAAACGACAAGCGAATCTTCAGACAGCTTTTCAACAGAACAGGTTTTCCAGGCCCTTGTCGCCTATGACCTTTTTCTAAAAGGAGATACCCTGTATAACTTCAGGAATATTAGCAAATCCGATGCCGGCAGTACGGGCGCAACTGATTCGGATGCCGGGGACAAGGATTCTGGCAGCGACACTTCTTCAAATGGTAACGGGGCGGACAGCAGCAGCGGCCAGAGCCCGGCTGCAGCCGCTACAAAAGTGGTTGAAAAGCATACGAAAGAAGTCGTAACCAAAACGAACACCATTACGAATACGAAAGACCATACGATTACGCATAACAACACCACTACAAAAACCAATACGGTGGAAAAACCGGCCGCAGCCAAAAAACAAACGCCGGCAAAAACAAAAACAGCTTCAAATGCAAAAAAAGAGGACAAACCTGCAACTGCAGCTGCCCAGGCACCCCCTGCAGAAGATGCGCAGCAAGAGCCGAAAAAAGTCGTCATTACCAAAACAACGGGTGTTTCTCCTGTGCACGGCTGGGTCGGTTCCCTTTCTGCGGGTGCAGGCGTCATCCTGCTAATCATCCGTAAAAAATTTCTGGGGGTATGAGCAGGAATGAAATATAAAAGTATCATTATTGATAGTATTGCCGTTTTATTGATTGCATTCGGCGCCTGGTTTTTTATCGACGGTTTCCATTTTGAATCGAAAACCGTTAAAACTTATTCTGAAACAACACAAGTTGCAAACACTTCAGCGAAGGAAAAGGATACGGCAGCAAAAGACAGTACAACCAGAAAGAAAACGGACGCCGCCGGCAGCAACAAAACGGATGAAAAAAGCAATACGGGCGGATCCGAAAGCAATGCGGCGGATTCAGCTGCCCACTCCAAAAATGCTGAAGAAAAGGCTTCTGCAGACAGCAAGACGGATAAAGCACCTGCCACAAATACCAAAACGGCGGTCACATCCAGCACATCAACGAAAACGACAACCGGAGCTTCTTCGTCCGGGTCCGGCAGCAGCCACGCTTCCGGCAACACCGCAGCGCCATCTAAAGCAAAAGCCGAAACGGTTTCTTTAACCGTAAAGGGCTACAAAGGGCCGGTTTTCAGCGGCAAATACAGTTATAAAAGCGGAGACACTGCATTTTCCGCTTTAAAAAAAGCCGCCGCTTCTGAAGGCGTAAGCCTCGATTATTCCGGGTCCGGTGCAACCGTCTATGTAAAGGGCATTAATGGCCAGTATGAAGGGGATCAAGGCGGCATGAGCGGCTGGAAATATAAAGTAAACGGAAAAGAGCCAAACGTTTCCGCAGGGTCGTATAAACTAAAAACCGGCGATCAGGTTGTCTGGTTCTATTCTAAATAGGAGATGCATAAAATGGGGAATCAGCCGCTTGAAAAAAGGAAGTCAGCGAAAACCGCTTCACGGCTGACAAGGAGAATGGCGCTTCTTGCCATGCTGGCGGCCCTGAGCGTCGCCGGGCGGATTTTGATGGCATCGGTCCCGAATGTCCAGCCGTGCACTGTGATCATCATTTGCAGTTCTTTTGTTTTCGGCATCCGCTTCGGTTTGGCGCTTGCCTTTTTGACGGTCTTCGGTTCCGACATGTTTCTCGGCATGGGGCTGTTTGCGATCATGCAATTTCTTGCGTGGGGTACTATCGCGGTGCTTTCCGGCCTGCTCGGCAAGAAAGAGTTATACAAAAAAGTCCCGCATCTCGTGTTATGTCTGTATGCAGCTTTTACCGGCTTCCTGTTCGGCTTTATGGTTTCATTAAATTATTTATTTGTCGGCGGGCCGTTTGCGTTTTGGACATACTACCTCGGCGGGCTGTTGTTTGACAGCTACCATGCCGCGGGAAACTTCTTCTTTTATTTAATTTTAGGGCCGGTTTTAATCAAACTGATTGCAAAAGAAAAAACACGAATCGAACGCATTTAACCTAAGGCTGCCTGTTTCACGCAGGCAGCTGCCTGTTCAACTATATTACATTGCCTTAAAAGTCTTCGTTCTCTTCATCAAGAGGATTTTTATCTGGCGGCCATACCACCATACTCTGCTGGCCTGCATTTAAAACAGCATTCACTTCCTTCCAATACGAATTCTTTTAACCCAGTCCATCAACGATGGCCATTTTTCAGGGGTATGGCTGGCTTTTACCTGGAAAAAAGCTTTATACCAGACATATGCCGTTCTGCGGGCATGGTGTCATGTCCGTACAATTCGGAAATTCGATGTCCTCAGCGGCTTTTTCAATATCTGCTGAGTGGGCGGGGGAAGGCAGATCAAAGTAAGCCTTCTCTTATCCAAGCATTCACTTCCTATGGAACCAAAGCTGAGTATCCATTCATTTCACCATCATCCTCACGCAAGCCGGTACACGACAAATTTTTCGTATGGATTATGCTTGTATAAAAGCGTTAGCGGGACTTCGAGTTTTTTTTCAAATGGTGTATGGTCTTCAAGGAAGTAAATATAGTCCTGCGACGGATAATATAAAATAATGTCTGTTTCCCGGTATGCTTCTTCCACCGAGCATAAAATATTTTGCACAACCTTCATAAAGATTTGAACAGAAAACGGATTAAAAAAGTAAAAACGGTTGTCGTCCGGCAGTATCTTATAATTTTCGGCAAGGCAGCATATAAACCGAATACGGGCGGGCTGGACCAGGAATTTTCTCTCATAGCGTTTCTTGTTTTCGAGAGCTTCCCGGTACAACCATTCATTCATTTCAATGCCGGTCACGGTTGCGCGAAACAAATGATGGATATAAAAATTGAGCCGCCCTTTGCCGCAACCGAAGTCTACCACATGGTCGCTTTTATCCAGTTCATAATGATCGAACAGTTCATCAAGCGCATGATAAGGCGTCGGCTCATAACGGTTGTAATGCAGTGATGCATTAAACCCTTTTTGCTCACCGGTTGTTTTGATATGCAAAATTCCGTCAAAGTAGGAATCGTTCATTGTTTCGCTCCTGTTTTTTCTTGATAAAAGACCAGCCCTGCTGTTTATAAAGGGGCAATTGCCTGTTCCAGCCCGTACGGTGACAAATCCAGTTCTGTTTTCCGGCCGAGCGCAATCCTTGCAAGCTCAGCGCCGAGAAAAGGGCCGGCCGTTAAACCGGATGCCCCGAGCCCGTTTGCGCAAAGTAGCCCATCATAACCGGGCCATGTGCCGATCACAGGCAAAAAACCCGGCGTGAACGGCCGGAATCCGACTTTCACATCAACAAGGGAAGCTTCAGCCAAACCCGGTGCAACCGGCAGCACTTTATTTAAAACTTCGTGGACCCCTCCGGCTGTTGTGTGCAAATCAAAAGCTTCCGTGTTTTCATGGGTGGCGCCGGCAATGATACGGCCGCCATCGAATGCCAGCAAATACTGATCATTCGGCGGCATGACGACCGGCCAGCTGCTTGTGTCCATACCTTGCAGTTTTAAATGGAGAATCTGCGCTTTTTGGTGGCTGACTTGAAAAGCCGCACTGAGCGGTTTGAACAAATCTTTTGCCCATGCACCCGCTGCCACAATTGTTTTGTCCGCATGCAGCGTGCGGCTTCCGACTTCAACCCCGATGACTTTTCTGCCTTCCACAAGCAGCCGGGCATTGCCATGAATGACTTTGGCTCCGCGTTTGCAAGCAGCATTTAACAGGCAATTGCGCAATGCCTTCCCGTTTACGCGCGCGGCACCGCCGGCATAGACCGCACTGAACCCTTCGTCCAGAATCGGGAACATGGCATGCGTCTCGGCGGCAGACAGCCGTTTTACTTCCCCGATTTCAGGCGCATCTTCCCTTCGCTTTAACGCGCGTTCCTGCATTTTATCAAGCTTTTCTTCATCTGTATGTATGCTGAGAGCGCCAGTCCGTTTATAACCGGTTTCCGTCTCCCCGTCTTTTTCCAATTGGGCAATTAAATCAGGATAGTATTTTGCACCTGCTTTTGCGAGCCGGTACCAGTCTTTGTTGCGCCGCTGCGACAGCCACGGGCATATGATGCCGGCAGCCGCTTCCGTTGCCTGCCCGGGATCCGCCCGGTCAACCAGTGTAACAACTGCGCCTGCTTTTGCAAGATGGTATACAGCAGATGCCCCAAGCACCCCGCCGCCAATTACGATATATGATAGCATGAGTTACGCCTGCTTTCTGTAAAATAAGATTTACTTTAAACTATCCAAAACAATGGCCTGGTCATCATGAACAGCGATATTCTGAAACCCAACCATTGCCTTTCATTTTGTGGCCGTTTCTTCATTGATCAACCCCGTTCGCTTTCAGCAGATCAAAAGCCTCCCTGCTCGTCTGTGGGAGCCCGAGCTGTTCTTTTGTAGCAATGTGCATGGGCCAAGTCAATCGATGCTTCACAAGCACGCTGGATATTGAGAATGATGGAGTCCTGTTTCGTAAAGTCCTCTAAACTTGCAGGAGAGCCGCTAATACACTTCCCGGACACGTTTCAGGGAGCGCTCAATGGTACTTATCTTGTTCAAGACCACTTCATCTTCCATACACAGCCCCGTTTTTTGCAATATTTTTCAATATTTAGGCACGTTCCTCGTTAAGCTTTGCATACAAACGATACGCCAGCATTCGTTTTACATTCAGGGCATTTTCATTTTTCATATCCATGACGATGCCGGTTGCAAAAATCTGCGCCTGAAATACAGTAGAGGCCTGGTTCAGGTCAATAAGATCGACATCCTTATTTAATCTATCTGCAAGTTCCTGTGCATACAAAAAACATTCATAGGGTGTCAGCATACTGCCTTCTTAGTAAAAAGCGATGTCAACATCACTATCCGGCCGGGCATATCCTTTTGCATACGAACCGAACAATGATAAAATCCGGATCTATTTTTTCTTTTAAAAAAGCAATGATTTCCCTCCGCAAGTTCGGCGCCTCCCTGTACATGGTACTCATCCCTATTATACGAACAAACCGGAAAAAAAGCGAAAAATCCCCGTGCAAACAGGGATTTTCATTTTCGCTTACTTTATGATGTTTTGCCTGCACTTATTTCAACGACATATCCAGAACCATCCTGCCTTGTATTCTGCCTTCTTCCATTTCCTTAAAAACATCTCCAACTTCTTCCAGCCTGCGCGTTTGCACAACCGGGACGACTTTTCCTTCCGCACCGAACATAAAAGCTTCCTCAAGGTCTTTTCTTGTGCCAACCAAAGACCCGACGACTTCTATCCCGTCAAGGACTGTTTTCACAATTTCAAGATCCATTGTTTCCGGAGGGAGCCCGACAGCAACGACTTTTGACACCGGCCGTACGGAGTGGACAGCCTGGTTGAATGCCTGTTTTGAAACAGCCGTTATCACTGCAGCATGCGCGCCGCCAACTTCTTTCTGAATCCACTCAGCCGGATCGCCATCCGTTTTGGAATTAAAGGTGAGATCAGCACCGACTTCTTTTGCCAGTGAAAGTTTGTCGTCATTGATATCGACCGCAATGACTTTCGCATTAAATACATGTTTGGCGTACTGGACAGCAAGGTTCCCGAGGCCCCCTGCTCCATAAATGACAATCCATTCGCCCGGCTTCACATCTGCGACTTTAATGGCTTTATAAGTGGTTACACCGGCACAAGTAATGCTTGTCGCCTGCCTTGGATCCAGCCCTTCCGGCACTTTTACGGCGTAATCGGCTTTGACAATGCACTGCTCTGCCATGGCCCCGTCGACACTGTAGCCAGCATTTTTCACTTCACGGCAAAATGTCTCATTTCCCGTTAAACAGTACTCACAATGCCCGCAGCCTTCAAAAAACCAGGCAACGCTTACACGATCGCCCACTTTAAGAGAAGTGACACCATCCGCGACTTCCCTGACAATGCCGACCCCTTCATGGCCGAGAATGCGTCCCGGCACATCGCCAAAGTCGCCCTTTGCCACATGCAAATCCGTATGGCAGACACCGCAGTATTCGATATCCACCAAAGCTTCCCCGTACTCAAGCGGACGCAACTGCACATCTTTGACCTCTACCAGCTTTTGCTTATCAGAACTGACGACTGCTGCTCTCATGCAGATCCCTCCCGGAAAACTAGTTTGATACTTTGCAATCTTCATTTTCATTATAATGGCCTCTCTCTGGGCGATCAAGATTTTTTTGGAAAATTTTTCGGTTTTTCCACCCCGTATATGTCTGGCTTACCTTCTTTGAAACAGGGTATAAAAATAAAAACCTCTCTGCCATACTGCGATGAGAAAATAGGTGAGTACGCATGAATATGGAAAAGCTGAGTAAAGTGACCCCGGGTGTTTATAAAATTGAAGAAAATTATGTTGGCGAAGCCATGAAGAACCTTCAGGAAAACCAATTGATCATTCAAGGCGATATTTTTTGGCACAGCCATGAAACAAAGAAAGTGAAACTGATGAAGCGTGCCAGTTATTTAGTCGGATACAATCCGTTCATGAAAATGGATTACGACTATTTAATAGAATTAAAAAGTTTGCTGGAAATTTTGCTTGAAGACAAAGATCCTGACCTCGTCCATTGCACAATTAAAAATGCCAGATGGATTACAAAAGATTATATATACACGATCACGGATAACAAAATCAACATTGAAGTGAACCTGGCTTAACTTTTTAGGGCAGGGCCTTTGTGAAGGCTTTTACAAAGCAGGGGGCCCGGAGCCTCTGGGCCCCGGCGCCGAAATCCAGATCATGAAAGGAGCGCAGGCAAAGACAAGGCTTAAATTTATACTTACTTGAATGAACAGACAGGCTTGGCGGTTTAACCCCCGGGCCTGGTTTCATGATTTAAAGTGAAATAGGCATTGGTTTTTAAACCACTAAAACAAAAAATTTATCATTTTGACGAACCTCGAGGATGATGTTTTCATGTGTGCGTCGTAAACGAATTCATCCCCTTTTTTGCATAGAGAACTTTTATGTTGCCTTCTGAATCCTGACTCCCAGCTCATCCAGCTCATCCATCACATTATACGGAATTTTTACAGGCCCTGCCCCGGCAGCTTCAAGTGCAGGAGCAAACCCTGTATTGACTTTCAGCTTCCCGGCCTTTTCTGCCAGATTTCCGGTCTTGGCAATTTTCGCCGTTGTGCCCAGTTTGCTGAGGCCTTTGTCGCCAAGAAGAGAAATTCCAATAGAAGCAAGCCCGTAGGTGAAGAACTCAGTCCGGCTTTTGGCATCGCCGTGGATGACATCCCGTTCAAAAGCTTTTTGGACAGCAAGCCCCATATACTTTGCCATATCGACCGATTTATGTGCCGTGCTTTTCAAGGTTGCAATTGGGGAGGATAAGCGCTTGTTTCCATCATTTCCGAGTGCAGCATAAGTATCTTGATCTAAAACGGACTTTCCTAATGATACAAGACCAGTGTAAATTTCACCGACGGTCTTTCCGCCGCCGTCATAAAATCCATTCCAAATGTCAACCAGCAGCGGGTCGTCCGGATTTTCTGAACCGGGGATGGCCTCTTTTGGGATTTCATTGACCAGTTCATAATAGGGCTGCTTGCTCGCGGGCTTGCGGTATTCCATCACCATGGCTCCGTCTTCATAGAAATGGAACTTAACGGACAAATGGCCTTCAAAGTCCTTGCCGTCTACGGTTTGAACCGGTTTTACGCCGGCTTTCTGAATGAGCCCGCCTTCCAAACTGCGGTAGGCTTCGGTTGTGACAAACTGTTTCGGGTTGTAAGTGGCAATATCAAACGAACCGCTACCCGCCATCGATTCCATTTGCCGGACAAACTTCACCATTGTATCGATGTCCTGGTCTAAAGCTTCGAGGGAGCGGGTGGCTTTTGTATCAAAGTCATATAGCTGTTCCAGCGTCCTGGTTTCTTTTTTCCGCGCTTTTTGGATTGGATACAGTTTTTCATCAATGTCCAGTTTGGGCAGTGCAACAAGATCCGAAACTTCCTATATTGCAGTATTGGCGTCTTCAAGCAAGTGTCCAACGGTATTTTCCAGCTTTTTCAGTGCGGGGATGACGCTGTCCTGGATAAAAGCTTCTTGAATATAGCCGTTCGGATCGGGCTCGAGAGCTGATAAGTCTTTAAGACTCTCGTTCAGCTGTCCGTTGTACCCGGCTAAAAATGACTGCAGGTATATGAGAAACGGCTGGTGAAAATCCCGGAAGTAGCCGCGTATGGCATTCCCGGCCTTTCCTTTAAACGCATCTTCCATGTTCACAAAAGAGTCGATCGCCTGCTGGAGGCCCGTGATTTGTTCAGCCTTCTCCTTCAGAGCCCTTTGCGTGTCCGTGGCCGCTTGTTCAAATGCTTGGACATCAAGAGTTTTCATTGTTTCACCTGCTCATCGCCCGGCCTTCGAAACCTTTTTCCAATTGTTCATCATATTCTTTCATGGCATGGACGGCTTTTTTAGCTGCAGCCTCATTTTTTAATGTGACGGCCTGATATGCAGTGAGCAGGTTCTCCAGTTTTTGGTTCAAATAAGCAAGCTGCTAAAGGGAAGGAAAAGGATACGAACCCCTGCCATCCATTGAAATGTTCAAATTGTGGGCTTGTGAGCGAATCTTCGCAAGCGACTTTTCAACTGATTCGAACTGGATTTTGACTTCCATCTTCACACCTCTTTTTTGCGCATTTTTACAATTTCGGCTTGGATGGCTTTTTCAATCTGGATGTTTTGAGTGGTGAGCTTGCTGATTTTCTCGTCCAGCAGTTGCAGGGCTGAATTGATTTGCTTTTCCGTTGCGTTATAGCTTTCAAGCAGTTCGTTTTTTCGGACTGCCTGGAACTGCTTCGCGAGTTGCCCCTCCCAGGTTGAGGCGGACAGGGCGGGCTGGAGAGAGCGCTTTTCTTTCTCCGCCAGTGCGTGCTTTGATTCCAGCAATGCCTGTTTGCTTTTTTTCAGACGTTCCAATTCTTCCTGGTTTTGTGAGAGTTGAAGATTCATTAACGGAATGATACTCATGTTTACCCCCGGATTTCGTAATATTTTGGTTTTATTATCCAGCGAAGCGGAAACGTTGTCAATTTGGTGAACAGCGGAACATAGGTAAATGGAAGGGGGAGATGACAGAAAAACACAGAAATATGCACTTATTTGAAAGCCAATCTGATTCTTTTTCCATAAAATTTTCCAAATAACAGCAATAAAATAGGCCATTCGATGCAGATTTTAGAATGGCTATTTTGCAATCTTTCATTGTGGCACACAAAAGTTTACAGGGGGACTAGATCTTGCATAACTCGGCATAAAAGCATCACCTCTTTTTTCTCCAAAATTAAATGTTAAAATAGAAGAAAAAAATAAATGGTGTGGTTCAACTCACCTGAAGGCTTAACGAATCTCTCTTATCATATACGACACATGAAGGATTTGATAGGTTTTCTATTCGATCTGTATCCAATAGAAGGTTTCTCGGGCAATTTCTGGTTTGGTTTGGATGGAAGGAAGGAAAACGGCAAAACTAAAGGAGAAAGATAAAGAATGATACATATTCTATTTGGTGCCTCCGCTTCAGGCAGCTTGAAACATGCATTAAGAAAAATGGGGCTTGACAAGAAGGATAAGGTCATCTCCTTTTCGGATATATTTTCCATTGGCCCCATTTACAAGTTAAATAAGGAAATCGGAGTTAAGTCCAGATTTAAGTGGATGGAAAAGTGCATGAGTGATGAATTTGATGAACTTCCAGATTATCTCAAAGAATTTAAAAGATCACTCAATCAGATCATCTCAGTAGCTGAAGGGGAACATGTAACAATTTGGGCAGCTGATAATGCACACGAACAAGCAGGATTGCGATTTGCTGTATATCTTTTAAAAGATAAAAATATTGATATAACCGTTATAAATACGTCAAAAGAGTATGAAAAGCGATTTCCGGTAAAAAAGGTCAAATATACATTGCTTCATTCAGGCGAAATGATCCCTGAAAAATTCCAACACTTATATGAACATGGAACTGGAAATCTGTTAACGGACCATGATAGAACAAGTTTGAAAAAAGAATGGCTTAATCTTGCAGAAACCCGGGAGACTTTACGGATTTGGCAGAATGGAAGAATATTTGGCGTTTCAGAAGACTATTTCGATGAATTTATTACAGGCAAAGTAAAAAAACTGCATGGTACAGGAAAGGAAAGAGCATTTATAAAATCAGCCCGGGTCATTGGTGAGGTAATTGGGCATTTAGACCAATACGTGGGGGATTCATTTCTCGAATATCGCGTAAGAAAGCTAATTGAAGCTGGCGTATTTGAATCGAAAGGCCGACTTGAAGCGATGCGCTTTTACAGCATAAGACTTAAATGCTGACATTATGGTTGCAAAGTATAAATGATTGCTTCCTGGAATAGAAATGCAGAATCATAACATAAAAATGTTCTCCATGGTCCTGCACGAAAACTGCAGCGAGAACCGGATTCTAAATAGGGCTTGCTGAATAAGCAAAAATTCCAGATTTGACAAGGATTTTGGCTACTTTTGTCGAATATAAAGTGTAAGGATTTCAAAGGAAAC
>NZ_ALAS01000030.1 GCF_000290615.1 Heyndrickxia coagulans DSM 1 = ATCC 7050 | reverse complement strand
GACTATGAAACCGATTTACATGTGTATGATCAACGTCTTTGTCCGTCAAGGGAAGGGGGAAGCCGGGCATGAAGATGGATTTAAAAGAGATTTGTAAAGCCCTGCATTTGGCGTACATCGCGGATCGATTCGAGGAGGTGGCCTACGAGACCAAGGAACAGTTTTTGCGTGATGTGTTGGCGTTGGAGCTGTCGTTCCGTCAGAAAGCAAAACAGGCTCGATTGATCAAGAAGGCGAAGTTCCGGGAGTTGAAATGGCTCAAAGATTATGAATGGTCGGATCAGATTCATTGGCCAACCACGACCTCGAAGGAAGAACTTTGCGACCTTCGCTTTTTGGAGCAAAAACAGAACGTCCTGCTTTTAGGTTCGCCGGGAACAGGAAAAACCCATCTCGCCACCGCATTAGGATTAAAAGCGTGTGAACGGGGCCATGAAGTTCGGTTTTTCCGTGTCGCCGATCTTGTCGCCCAGCTCGAAGAAGCGTTAAAAGGCGGCACCCTCGGACGGCTCAAACGGCAAATCGACACATGCGAGCTGTTGATTTTGGACGAACTCGGCTATGTACCTTTTCAAAAGCAGGGATCGGAACTGCTGTTTCACATCATTGCCGATTGTTATGAACGAAAAAGTGTCATCGTGACATCGAATTTAGAGTTTGGACAGTGGAA
The DNA here is from genome assembly GCF_000290615.1 of Heyndrickxia coagulans DSM 1 = ATCC 7050. Classification (GTDB taxonomy): domain Bacteria; phylum Bacillota; class Bacilli; order Bacillales; family Bacillaceae_C; genus Weizmannia; species Weizmannia coagulans. Next base: position 175 of record NZ_ALAS01000030.1, on the reverse strand, counting down.
TCGAGTGTTTGGGGACAACCGCCTGACGGCAGCGCTGGTGGATCGTTTGGTCCATCACGCCCACATTCTCGCGTTTACGGGAGAGAGCTACCGCTTGCGGCACGCGCTTTCTGCCGTTCAGTCGCTCCCTTCTCGCTCGGTTGAAAGGTAAATTCATTGAGCCGGCAAGCCTATG
>NZ_ALAS01000029.1 GCF_000290615.1 Heyndrickxia coagulans DSM 1 = ATCC 7050 | reverse complement strand
GTATGTGTCAAGTTTTTCTCGACAAGGTTTAAATATCGGGTATTCCAAGACACTCTTTTTGTACACTTTCGGCTACCGTGCTTTACTTGCTCGGTGTAATTTTCGGAAAAGATGTAATATTTCCGTATAAAGATGGATAACGGGGATGTTGAGGCGCGCGAAATTCACTCGCTTTCCGCGGGCGGCCAGCGAGCCTCCTCGCTCGTACCTCGCTGCGGGGTCTCTCCT
>NZ_ALAS01000028.1 GCF_000290615.1 Heyndrickxia coagulans DSM 1 = ATCC 7050 | reverse complement strand
TTCCGGCACGTTTTTCACCCTGTCTCTCCAGTCAAAAATGCGGTCCCAGTTTTTCAAGATATACGAACGGAATTCCTTGATTTTCTTGAGAGCCTTTTTATCCGTCAAGGTGCTTTCGTGCGTATCCAAATATAACGTGAATTGGTCCAGGTCATGCGTTCTAATCGCTTTTCTAATTTGCTCCTTGATCTCGCTCTTTCCGCCCCCAAATGTCCTTATGATGGCTTGTGCAACGTGGTAGGTATCCAGCTGGTTGAGCACCGGAAATTCCGACTGTGAGAAAGCTGTTTGAAACCGTTCAGCTGTGTATCCCGCACCTCCATCACTGTTTGTAATGACATGCGTTTTTTCGAGGGAGTAGGTGTTGGCAGCTGTGGCTTGGACTTCATCCCAAAATGTCTGGATGGCTTCCGTTGTCATGATGACTGTGGGCTGACGCAGGGAGACCCTTTTACCATTGGTTTGCCATCCCTCATAGAGAATGGCGTGGTGGACTTCCATACTCTGTTTCTTTTTTAGTCCCCGAACGAATACACCATCTGCTTCAGAAAACAGGTAGTCTACCTTCTTCCCCTCAGGCAGGGAAACAGCTATTTCTAGCTCTTCTACAAGTGCCTTATCGGCTTCCGCCTGAGTTTTCCCTACGTGTTTTACCATGTTCCCTACAGTTGTGTGACTAAGACTCACTGCTGTCCACTCTTTTAAAATATCAGCTACTTCCCGATAGGTGTTCTCACTTGCCAACTCTGCCACCTTTAATTCCACTAACGGGCTGTATCGTTGGT
>NZ_ALAS01000027.1 GCF_000290615.1 Heyndrickxia coagulans DSM 1 = ATCC 7050 | reverse complement strand
GCTCTAATTATTTAAATTATTACATATTTAGCCGCATTTTTGGGGGGGATAGTTAAATTATCACGAAAAATTTTTACTCCTCAGAGCTGGATAATCATGAGAGAAGAGAAAGAACGTGTAGAAATGCGTATGCCTAAGACGATATTAGAAAAATTGGAGCAATATCAAAAAGAAAATGGGATTCCAACTAGAACAGCCGCAATCTTAGAATTGTTGAGAAAAGGATTGGAAAAATAACTTTGGCTAAAGCCAACCGAAATTCATCTCCCACCTACTCATTGGTGCTATTCGCACCTTCACATTCCTTGAGGATGGGAGACTTCTTTCAGAAAGCCGTTAAAACCTATACACCTTTCCCTTACGATAAACCGGAATGGAAAAATGTTTTCCATTCAAAGCTTTCTTTGCACATTCAAAAATGGAGCTTCCCTGCCGCGATAACGGTTACGTTACAGCAGTTACCGGAGCCGGGGAAAAGGCAGCCATCTCCAGTTTAGTTATAACGATTGATATCCCTTTTTCCGCTTTGTTCCAGGCGCACGACTAATGCTGTCAAAATGTATTTCACATAAGCCAGCACGCTCGAACGGCGCTCGCGGATGATGTTAAGCTGGTGGATAAAATCGAGTATACTTTCCCTGCTCATATTGCGGACAAGCAAATCGATTGCCTGCTCGATTGTCAATTCCCGGTACCTGTCTTTGCTTGTCTGCACTTCAATTGATTCAAACGAATGCATGAAAGAGTGGAGAATTCCTCTGATCTGATTCTCACTCAACGGAATTTTTTTTAAATCTCCACTTGATGTTTTGCTCAATTTCAAACTCAAATCCTTTCTACACGACGATGCAGATGCCGGGCTGCACGCTCTGTATCTTTTTTGCATTGCCACAGCAGCGCCCCCTTCCCCCTTTATGCAATACGGATTTGAAACGATGAAAAACGGGATGATGAAAATTTTTCACATTTGCCTGCTTTATTATTATAACTGCAAAGGAAGGAACCATTATAGAGCGTAAAACGGAAATGATCCTTTCAGACTAGTTCTTGCCGAAAAATTATAATAAAGGCGGGCTCTCTTTGCCCGCCAGATTACATTATTGTTTCGTTTCTTTTACAGATTCATACATTTTTTGAAAACGGGCTTCCACTTTTGCAAAAATGGTGCCGTCCGGGAAGTGGCCGCCGGAAGTGCGTTCTGCTCCCGCGTTTTCGCCGGTTAAAATTTCAATCCCTTCCGAAATATGGCGGACGGCCCATATGTGGAATTGGCCGGCTTTCACGGCATCCACGACTTCATCATGCAGCATCAAATTGCAAACGTTTTGCTGCGGAATAATGACGCCCTGGCACCCTGTCAGCCCGCGGTCTTTGCAGATGGCGAAAAAGCCTTCTATTTTTTCATTTACACCGCCGATCGGCTGGATCTCGCCCCACTGGTTCACTGAACCGGTAACGGCAATCCCCTGTTTGATCGGCATGCCGGCAAGCGATGAAAGAAGCACATACAATTCGGTACTGGAGGCGCTGTCACCGTCAATAAGCGAATAGGTCTGTTCAAACGTGAGGCTCGCCGAAAGCGGGATCGGCTTGTTTTTGGCAAACATGCCGGATAAAAACCCGGTTAAAATGAGCAGCCCTTTATTATGAATCTGCCCGCTTAAAGAAGTTTCCCGTTCAATGTTCATAATGCCGCTTTTTCCGACAAACGTTTGCGCCGTGATTTTTGTCGGAATGCCGAATGTCGCATCCCTTGTCCCCATCACAGCCAGGCCGTTAATTTGGCCTACCCGTTCGCCGTCCGTATCCACCATAATCGTCCCGTTATGGATCATTTCGCGGTATTGTTCGGAAATATGGTTCGTCCGGTTTGCCTGCTCTTCCAGCGCTTTGCGGATATGATGGCTGTCTACGCAGGCGCTTCCTTCTTTTTTCGCGCAGTAACCTGATTCGACGAGAATTTTTGTCAGTTCCTGGAAGCGCGCAGTCAGTTTCTCCTGTTCCCCGGCAAGGCGCGCACTGTGGTCAATGACTTTCGCAACGGCGCGCCGGTGGAACGGGAGAAGGTTTTTCCGATCTGCATAATTTTTGATAAAATAAGCCATTTTCCTGCGGTTTTCCGCATCCCGCTTCATCACCGTGTCAAACTCGACTTTCACTTTAAACAGCTTATGGAAATCTTCATCCACGCTTGATAACAAATCGTATAAATAGTAAGACCCGATAATGATCACTTTGATATTGAGCGGGACAGGCTCAGGCTTAAGGCCGCTCGTCGGGAAAGCGCCTCTTTCAGCAAACGGGTCTTCAATCTGGATTTCCCCCGTTTGCAACGCGCGTTTTAAAAGGGTCCATGCATACGGCTGCGACAGCAGTTCGGCAGCCTGCAAAATTAAATAGCCCCCGTTCGCCATATGGATTGCGCCCGGTTTAACGAGCGTGAAATTGGTCGTCCAGCTGCCGAACGCGCCGCGGTACTCGATTTTCCCGAATAAGTTTTGGTATGTCGGGTTCGTTTCATAGATGACAGGCGCGCCCTGGCCGTTTTTATGGCTGACAAGGAGATTGACGGCATAGCGCTGGAGCTGCTGCTCTTTGCTGCCGGTCAGCGCCTGGACGACGGCGTTTCCTTCTTCCTGGTCGGTTAAAAACAACGAAAAATGCTCGACAATATCATGGTTGTATTCCTCGAGATAGCGGAGGACTTTTGGAAAATCGCGGTAAGCTTCTTTTAGCGGCTGGAACAGGCCTTCAATGGTAAAAGCAGCTGTCTCTTTATGAAAACGGTCGAGATTTTTCCGGAGCTGTTCTTCAATCTTCCGGATCTGGTACACCGTTTCATTGATTTTTTCCTCAAGCTGTTTTTCCCGTTCTTTCAATTTTTCTTTGTTGGCATCGGAAAGCCGCTCGTATTCTTCTTTTTCCATCGGCCGGCCGAAAAAAAGCGGAATGGTTTGAATGCCGGCCGGGGTCCGCTCCAATTTAAAATTCAGCCCGGACGCGAACATTTCCGTTTCTCTCCAAAGTGCCTCGACCTGGTTTTGCGACGCGTCAATGATATTCCGCTTCTTCTTTTCCGTTTCTTCATTTGAAAAAGTGGCGCGGAGTTCCCGTTCAATATCAATCAAAAGGGTTTCCATCTTGCGCTGAAAACGGAGGCCGCTTCCAGCCGGCAAATTGATGACAAGCGGCCGGTCCGGATTTTCAAAATTGTTGACATAGCACCAATCATCCGGCACCGGCCGTCCGGATGCGAGCTTTTCGACACTATGTTGCGTATACGTCATTCTGCCCGTCCCGGACGGCCCGACGACGAATAAATTGTAACCGGACTGCTCGACAGACAAACCGAAATCCATCGCCTGTTCCGCCCGCTGTTGCCCGATCATTTCATTCGGCAGCGTTTCTAAATCATCTGTCGTTTCAAACGGAAACTCGTCCGGGTTGCATTCCGAACGTAATGATGAGACAGGTACACGGTGTACGGATAAAACCGTTTCGTATTCTTCCCGATTCATTGCAATCCCTCCCAATATGGGCAATGCCCTCTCCGTAAGATTTCGACATTTTTGTCGGAATTCCTGCAAAATGGCGGCATGTCAAAAAGTGAACATTTTTAAAACGGAATCTGTTGTGATCATTTTTCTCCGGCATTTCACCAGGTGACAGGAAAAATCTGTTTTTTCCCAAAGCAGGAACATCCTGAAAAAGATTTTTTGGCATTCTATAGCAGCACATCCAGAGCGAAAATTTGCAGAGGGAAAACGCGCAAACATTGCGAAGAACCCGGGCATTTCGCGGCAGGAAAAACGCAGAGCAGCCGCAATCTTCCAGGACCAAATATCGAAACACGAAAAACTGCTCCGGTTCCATGCGGAGCAGTTCACTGCAGAGCTTAGTAATCTTTCACAGGCGCTTCCCTGAGTGGCGTGTTCTTCGCGCGCACTTTCGGGGCAACTGCGATTTGGTAGTATACAAGCAGAAAGACGAGCCAGAGAACCCCGGCGAAAACGGAGATACGCGTTAACGGTGAAATGGCAATTGCGATAAAAGCCAAAAGAAGCATGGCCAGCCCGGCAATCGGCAAAACCGGCCAGAACGGCATTTTGTAATGAAAACTTGCGCCTTTGTCTTTGGATGCGGCCCGGTTCACAATCTCCAGCACGAGGATCAGTGCCCAGATAAAAATAGCCGAAAAAGCGGAAGCACTCGTAATCCAAACATAGACAGTATCCGGCGCAATATACGTCATGATGGTCCCAACCGACATGGCCACAGCAGTTGCAAACACGCCGGCGTACGGAATCCGCTGTTTGTTGAGTTTGTTGAGGGAACGCGGGAGCAATCCTTCATTCGCCATACTGTAAAGCTGCCGGCTGCCACCGTAAACGCCGGTATTGCACGATGAGAGCCCGGAGAAAATAATGATCAGGTTCATCAACGCCGCCGCAACCGGAATGCCGACTTGCGAGAAAAGAAGAACATACGGGCTGCCGTCATGCCCGGCCAGTTGCGTCCACGGATACGCGCACAGCATGATCAAAATGGATCCGATATAGAAAAAGGAAATCCGGTATGTAACACTTCTGAATGCTTTCGGCATCGACTGGCGCGGGTTGTCCGATTCGCCTGCCTCCACGGCGAGCGTTTCAATGCCGGCGTATCCCTGAATCACAATCGCAACCGCCTGGAAAACGCCGAACCACCCGGCCGGGAAAAACCCGCCGTGCGCCCAAAGGTTCGAAAAGCCAACGATTTTTCCACCATTAAATAAACCGGTAAAAATCATCAGCGCACCGAAAACCATAAAGGCGAGAATTGCAAAGACTTTTAAAATCGCAAACACAAACTCAATCTCGCCAAAAATTTTTACAGCCAGTAAATTAGAAACTGTGAATAAAATGAGTGCCAAAAATCCTGGAATCCAGGCCGGAAAATGCGGAAACCAAAACTGGACCAGCTTTCCGATCGCGGCAAGCTCCGACATCACAGTCGCCACCCATAAAAACCACCACATGCCGCCTGAAACAAAGCCCATCCGCTCGCCGAACAAATCATGCGCATACTTGCTGAATGATCCGGCAACCGGTTTTTCAACCGTCATTTCCCCGAGCGCTCGCATGACAATGGCGACAACCAGGCCGGCCGCAATATACGCCGCCAAAACACCCGGTCCCGCCATTTTCACTGCCTGCGAAGCGCCGTAAAACAGCCCAACGCCGATGACGCCGCCTAATGCCAAAAACTGAATATGCCGGTTTTTCAGCGACCGGCTTAAATGATTGCCCTGTTTTCTGTCATTCTCCATCCTTCCAACTCCATTCGCTTTTTTTGTCTGCATACCCTTTGTCCACTCGTTATAAACAAAACGGGCCGATGTTTCAGCTTCCGACCCCCGGGGTATACTAACGGAAAAAAGGAAGTGAAACCATGTCCGATAAACAGTTGAAGAATGAAGAAGAAAATGAAAAGAAGAAAACGAAGAAGCTGGCTGACAAAACACTGACGGACGGGACAATGGACAGGAAGGAAAAGAAGGAGGAGTAAAATCTGAACTGATAAAAAATTTTGTTTTTTGTATTGACAGCCTAGCCTAAATCTTGTATAAATAATTTAACAACAAAAAACGTATAATCTCTATGGCTGGAGACGATGAGAAGCCATAGCCAAAAACATGACAAATGTTTTTTTGGCTATGGCTTTTATTTTTCGGCAGGATTATACGGAAAAGAAAGGGAGAGAAAAATGAGTTTTGAGCATTTAGACTCGCCACAGTTAAAGCGCTTCCAAAGGAAAGTCACACTTTTGTCTGCCGGCGGTACTTTTTTGGATGGCTTTGATTTAACGGTAATTGCTGTTGCCATGCCGCTGATCCTTGATCACTGGGAATTCGGGCCGGGCATGCAGGGACTGATTACTTCCTCAGCTGTCATTGGCTCTTTTATCGGAGCAATCTGGCTGGGAAATTTAACAGATAAGTATGGACGGAAAGCCATGTACGTGGTTGATTTGTTGGCATTTGTCGTTTTTGCGACACTTACGGCGTTTGCCCAGGCACCTTGGCAACTGGCCCTCTTCAGATTTTTACTTGGTATAGGGATCGGGGCAGACTATCCGATTTCCGCTACGCTTGTATCCGAATTCAGTGCGACGCAAAGCCGGGGAAGGCACAGTACATCACTCGGCGCCATGTGGTTTGTCGGAGCGGTTGTTGCCTATCTGGTTGGCATACTGCTTGTCCCGCTCGGCGAAAATGCGTGGCGTTACATGTTACTTACTGGCGCCATTTTTGCTCTCATTGTCTTCTTTTTCCGTGTAACGCTTCCGGAATCACCACGATGGCTTACTGCAAGGGGGCGTGAAAAAGAAGCAGAAGAAATCATGCTGAAAATTACCGGACAGAAAGTCAAAATTCAGCCAAATATGAAGCCAAAACAAAAGATTAGCAGCCTTTTCACGAAAGTACTTTTCCGTCGCACTTTCTTTGTTTGCGGATTCTGGTTTTGCTATGCCGTTGCCTATTACGGAATTTCCATGTATACACCGACCATTCTAAAACCATTTACTCACGGATCGCAAATGATGGTATATATTGGTTCCGGAACGGTTAGTTTGTTGGGATTAATCGGAGCAATTATCGGGATGAATTTGGTTGAAAGAATTGGCAGAAGGCCGTTGATCATTACTTCTTTTACCGGCTTATCCATTGCATTAATCATTTTAGCACTGAACCCTTCTCCGACAATGGCTTTTCTTGTCATCTTATTCAGTTTTGCCGTACTATTTGCCAACATGGGTGGCGGCATTCTTAATTTTGTATATCCAACTGAGTTATTTCCAACCGGCATTCGTGCAAGCGCTTCCGGATTGGCAACTGCCGTCAGCCGGATTGGTTCAATCATGGGCATTTTGGTATTCCCAAACCTTGTTGTGGCATGGGGTAACAGCAAAGCCCTCTGGTTTTTTGCCGCCGCCGGATTGCTGGGACTTCTTATCTCGGCTATTTTAGCACCGGAAACAAAAGGGAAAAACCTCGAACTTATTAATCAGGAATTTGATGAAAAAAATGCTGAAGCAGGAGGTAAAAATGGAAACTTGGCTTAGTATATGGTCAATCGGGCAGGAGAGCACGCTGGATGATTTTAAAATACTTCAAAAGGCCGGCTTTGACGGCGTTGAAATTTGGGCAGAGCATTTACGGGCAAAAGAAACCTTTGAATATGCCCGGCAAACTGGCTTAAGAACGAGCATTCATCTTCCATTCCATGATTTGAACATTGCCACGCCGGACACGATTATCTATGAAAGGGCGTTTCATGTATTAAATGAATGGATGGATATTTTAGCGGGATACGGAGGCAGCCATGCCGTTTTGCACGGTGGCTATGCCTGGTCCTCTGAAGAACGTGATGAAACGCTGTGTCGTGTTCAAAGCCGGCTCATGAAATTAAATGAAGCGGCACAAAAGCGGGGGATCGTGTTGTTGCTTGAAAATCTAATCCCTGACCGGTTAAATTACTGCCACCATGTTGCTTCTAGCTTAGAAGAGTGGACCGGCCTGCTTCAAGCCTGTAATTTGAAGGCATGCCTGGACACGGGACACCTGGCGATCATGGGAAATGAACTGGAAGAGACTGTAAAACAGCTTGGTGAATTGTTGGGAGAGATACATGTATCAGAAAATGACGGAAAAGCGGATTTGCATTTGCTGCCGGGGGAAGGGAACCATTATACAGAAAAACTGATTGATATTTTGACAAAGTATCAGTTTACAGGGCCAGTTGTATTCGAAATTAATCCTTATCAATATACTCTAAAAAATATAGCAAATAATATGGCAAAGTTTAGAGAAAAGCAAAAATAACATGGGCAGAGACTTTAGAGACCCCCAGCTGATAATAAACCTCTCCAAGGTTTATTAAACTGGGGGATTTTTCTTTTATTGGGAGGGAAGGCAATTGAAAAAGGGATTTATTTTTGATTTGGACGGAACCATTTATCTCGATAACCAATTGATAAAAGGGAGTGCCGAAACGATTGACTACTTGCGGAATCGGGGACACCATGTTGTATTTTTTACCAATAAATCCATTGCCACCAGAACTGATTACGTAAAAAAATTGAACCAGCTTGGGATTCGTACTTCAATTGAAGATATTATCAATTCAAACTATGTGACTGCAAGATTTTTAAAGGAAAAAATGAATCCATTAGAGCTTGCCTACGTGATCGGAGAAAAAGCTTTGTATGATGAATTAGAAAAAGAAGGAATTTTAATTACAGAAGATGCTAATCTTGCAAACTATATTGTCCTGGGGTGGGATCGCCAGTTTACTTATGAAAAACTGAAGCAGGCATACATGGCATGGCGAAAGAATCATGCTTTGATCATTGCCACCAATCCTGACCGCACATGTCCTACTGCAGAAGGACCGGTTCCGGACTGCGGTGCATTAATTGGAGCATTTGAAGGCGTGACCGGCATCAAAATTGACCATATTATGGGAAAGCCCTCGAGATTTGCGGCAGATCTTATTGTTAACCATATATTAAAGCTGAAGCCTGAACAATGCTATATTGTTGGTGACCGTCTCGAAACCGACATTCATATGGGAAATGTTTACGGCTTACATACCATTTTGGTTTTAACAGGGATCAGCACGCAGCAAACGATCAAAACAACAGGGATACAACCTGAGTACACTCTCGAAAGTGTAAAAGAAATGATGCAAATATCCGAGATTATTAACTGTGAAGCAGAAAAACGAGGTGCTTTGCATGATTGATTTTTTTCAGTTTGACATTGAAATGCTCCTAAAACTCGTCATGTCTTCCATACTTGGATTGGCAATTGGACTTGAACGGGAAATAAAAAGAAAACCGCTCGGATTAAAAACAAGTCTTGTAATTTCAATTGTCAGCTGTTTATTGACAATTGTTTCCATCCAGTCTGCTTATTCGTTTCCTCAATCCGATTTTGTCCGTATTCAAATGGATCCTTTAAGGCTCGCTGCCCAGATTGTTTCCGGAATCGGATTTCTTGGGGCGGGTGTAATATTACGGAAAGAAGATGATACCATTTCCGGTTTAACAACGGCTGCCATGGTTTGGGGGGCAGCCGGTATTGGAATTGCCACCGGTGCAGGCTTTTATATGGAAGCAATTGCAGGGGTCGTACTGCTAATCATTAGCGTGGAAATCATTCCGGGATTGATGAAAAAAATTGGTTTTGAAAAACTGTACGCAAAAGAGATTTCTCTCAATCTTATCTTACAGGAGAGTCGTGATATACAAAAGGTCATTCGTTCCTTAGAAAAACAAGATATGAAAATCATCCAAACCCATATTAAAGATCTGGATCATGCAGCATACCAGCTTGAGTTAAAAATAAAAGTCAGAGAAAAAACGAGCATTGCTTTTCTTTACAGTGAAATTATCCAAATGAACGAAATCAAACGGTCGGAAATCAGCGGGTGAAAAAAGAAACGGCACAAAAGGCCGTTTCTTTTTTATCAAATTAAATATCAAAATTCCAAAGTGAAGGATCCCCTGTTGAAATGGCCAGTGCACCTGCCTCTAATCCTTGCAAAATATTCTCTTTTGATTCAATTAAACCACCGGCAATAATCGGAAATTTTACCTTTCTTGTCAGCTGGTCAATTATGTTGGGCATCAGACCAGGGAGCACTTCAATGGCGTCAGGACTACAGGTTTTACTCGTGTCAATTCCCTTCTGGACAGCAGATTTATCAATTAGAAAGATCCGCTGAATGGTCATCAGTTTTTCATCTTTTGCATATTTAATTAAAGAATGTTTAGTGGTAATAATCCCGGTTGGCTTCCATTTTTGAGCGATAAATTTGACAGCACTCCTTGCATTGGACAACCCTTCAATAAAGTCCATATGTATAAAAATATGCTTTCCGGCCTTTCTTAACTGTTCAAGATACTCTGATGTATTCAGCAAATCCCCTGTTAAGAGAAATACAATATTAGCCCGGCTCAAAGCTGCTTTTTCAATATCCTCTTCTTTTTTCACTGAAGCAATGACCTGCGATTGAACAAGATCAACAATATTCAAAATAATTACCCCCTTTTTGTAATCATGCTACATCTACTTATTCTTTTAACCTTACTGGAATTCCTTCATAAAAAACTCTCCTTCAGCCGTCAATAGAAAGTGGATTGGCAAGTACTTCTTGCTCCGTTGTGTTCAATGGTTTAAAATTTGGCGGATTCCCATTCGTTATTTCAGCAAATGGCAAAGCGTCTTTTTCACGTGGCCATAAAAAGAGGAAAGCATGTTCGACCCAATCCTTTCCTCTCATTTCTATTTTTTCTTCCGGCCTTTGTCATAGGTGATCACCATTTCGGATTTCTTTTTTCTTCTATTCTTTAAGCCTCTCCCTCTTTCCCACTCTTTGATTTCGTGAATACTTCCTGCTCATTCATCGCCCATTTCTCCAGTTCCTGCAAAATGTCCGTGCCAATCGTCTTTTTCCGGTAATCTGCAGCAGAAAGCATCATCAGCCACGGATAGGCTGATAGGCTGCCGGCGGTATCGCTTTTATCCTTCGTCTATATTGTTCCCACGTTGACCTGAACTTTGTCCAAATCAAATGTATGGAATTCCAAATGCGGGCTCCAAGTGAATGTCCAGTTTCTTCATTCTAACATCGGAATCTGCTCCGCCGGTCAAAAGTGCCGGAAATGGAATATCAAATATAAAAAGGAGGCCCTGGAAAAGGCCTCCTTGGCTAAACCTAAAATTAACGCAACAATTGCAATACTTGCTGTGGCTGCTGGTTGGCTTGAGCCAGCATCGCTTGTGCTGCTTGGGCAAGGATCGATTGCTTCGTTTGTTCAGACATTTCTTTCGCCATCGTGCGAACATTTGCTTTCACAAATGACAAGACTATATCTTCATCCTCCAGCTTTCTGAAGGAGCCGGGCACTTCGGATTGGCAATGTTGAACGGCATTACCTCACCTACGGATTTCATCGCCATAGCATTTGCTTTAGGCGGTCTATCCTAGTCGTTGAACCTTCTCCACTCTTTCGAGACAGGAGCTCGGCTGCTGATTGCCCAATCTTTTCTTTTTTCAAACCCTCACGCCTGCCGTTTCCAGCTTCGTTGTGGCAAGAAAAGCTCTCAGGGTTTTCCAGCAATTCACCCGGTGATAATCTCTAACCGTTGCCAGTTAGGACGACTGTGCTTGTCACTGCTTACGCAGCTAAAGCATAATCAACGTCACGAATACGTGATTCAGCAGAAGTTAAGTTTTCTGAAGATGTGCTTAGGTTGTTGATTGTATGTTCCAAACGGTTTTGATAAGCACCAAGTTTAGAACGTTCAGCAGATACTCTATCAATTGCATTTTGAATTACAGTTACTGCATTACCAGCATTTTCTGCATTACTTACATCTAAAGCATTTTCGGCAAGGTTATTGTTTGTTCCGTCGGTTACTGTTGCAGAACTAGTAAATCCACTACCTATACCTGTAATACCAAGAGCTGCTGCACGCATATCTGAAAATTCAAGTGTCATTGTTTGGTCCTTATTAGCACCAATTTGAGTAATAAATGAAGATGTAGCAGATGTAGCAGTTGGGTTAGTTGTACCAGCTGTCAAACCAATACCAGTACCGCTAACATTACTAATTGTAATAGCGTCAGTAGCATTCTCAGCAGTAAGTGTTAATTTGTTACCATCTTTACCAACTTTGACTCCTGATACGCTAGCCTTACTTAATGCATCACTTACTGCACTTACTAGATTATCGATATTGCTTGCGGAAGTACTACTCCCCCCAACTGTTACCGATACAGCTTTACCTGAACCAACCTTAATATCAAATTTAGCTTCTTTATCAGAACTTAAATCTACTGGTGAAGTAAAGTCTACTGCCGATCCAGTTACCTTCGCTGGTGTAGTAGTAGCAGGAGTAACATGACCAGCTGTACCATTTAATAGCTTTTGAGTATTAAACTCTGTTGTGTTACCGATACGGTTAATTTCAGATGTTAATTGGTTCATTTCCTTTTGGATTTCAGCACGGTCATCTGTAGTATTCGTATCGTTACCAGCTTGCACAGCTAATTCACGCATACGTTGAAGAATATCATGAGTTTCATTTAACGCACCTTCAGCAGTTTGAATCATAGAGATTGAATCTTGAGCATTTTTCCCTGCTTGATCCAACCCACGAATTTGTCCACGCATTTTTTCAGAAATTGCTAGACCTGCTGCATCATCTGCAGCACTGTTAATACGAAGCCCTGAAGACAGTTTTTGCATGGCTTTTGATTGCGCGTTGGTTGCAGCATTTAAGTGGTTCAACGTGTTCAACGCTGCAATGTTGTGATTGATAATCATCTATGTTTCCTCCTTGAATGTTGTGCACCCACATCCTTGTGGGCGGAATTTTTTAACGGGGTTCGAGGTCGGCCGCCCTGTTCCCCCGCTCACTCTTTATATCGGATGGGGAAACATTTGATTTAATAGTTTTAAAGAAATTTTTTCGTGCGGATTGGTTTTTGAGGGACTGGGAAGTGCGGATACTGTTGTCTTGGGGAGGATTTCCCGTTGTGTGCAGTAACAGGTTCAAAAATATACTGGGGCCTGTTGCTGCCTGCCGCCCGCAGCATTTCTTATATTTTTCCCCGCTTCCGCACGAGCATGCCTGCACTAAAATTTGCCCACCCGTTTTTCAAGCCAGATTCCCTCCAAAAAAGCCCGGCACCGTATTGAAAATCAAAAAAGTACCGCTAACCAATGTGTCCCCGGACTTTTTTTAACTGCCCATATCACGCGCCCCCGCTGCCTTTCTTGGATTGGGCAAGCAGATGGAGCAGGCCTTCGATATTTTTTGCGGCGTTCGCGTTTTCTTTCTGTATCTCCAAATACACTTCTTTCCGGTGAATTTCAACATGTTTCGGGGCGTTGATGCCGATTTTGACCTGGTCGCCGTGGATCGCGGCGATGGTGATTTCAATGTCATCGCCGATTTGGATTGACTCGCCTTTTTTCCGCGATAAAATCAGCATCTTCTCACCCCTTTTCCTTGCCCGACCCGTCCGCAAAGAGCGGATGCCTTGTGTGGTAATGCCGGTCGTTTAAAATCAGTTGTTTCCCCTTATGGTTCTTTTCGTTCATAATAAGCGGCGCCTGCAAATTGGCTGTTGTTTCCGAAAACGGATCACGGACCGTCAAAATGGCATAAACCCGCACATCTTCCTCTTTTTCAATCGACAGCTGTTCAAGCGTGGCATCGTCAATGTTAAATGCATAATCCCGGAAAAACAAAAACGGGCTTGTGACGACAAAAGCGACATAGGGGGACGCCGTTGACTGGAGGACCATATAAATACCGTCGTCCAAAAGTGGCAGCAACACAAAGGATTTCTCATCCGGAAATCCCGGAATCCCGCCTTCAAAAAGCCATATATCTGCATCCTCTATTTCCACTTTGCCGTGGTATTTTGTTTGAAGCTTCATCATGTTTTGCGAGGGGTCCCCGGCTTTGGCTGCCGGGGAAAACCGCCTTCTCTCCTTTCGATGGGCATATTGTTTTGCGCTTTCTAAAAATCTTGCAGCGCCAGCATTTTCCTGCTCCTAACCGTCGTTCCGGTCCTGCCCCGCCCGGTTTGAAATTTATAAAGATAAAAAAAACGGCACCACCCGGCAAAGCAGGTTGGTGTCCCCGTATTATTTCAAAAAGTCGAGCAATGTCGGCTGGATCACTTGTGCGCCGACTTTTAACGCAGCAATATAGGCGCCGGATGCAACGGAAAAGTCCGTGTACGCCTTGTCGACATCCACATCTTCGTTGCCGGCCATGATCTTCGTTGCCGTTATTTCCTGCTGGGTGACGCGGTCTTTCATCAAATCAAGGCGGTTGCTCCGCGCCCCGGCCTGCGACAGTTCGCTCAGCACGTTGTCAATATGGCCGTCAATTTTGTCCAAATAGCTGCCAAAGCCGCTTGCCGATGTACCGGATTTTAAATCGCTGATTAAATGGTTCAAGTCTTTAAATAGATCATCGGAAAAAGCATTCGCTCCGTTCGCATTGACTTGCAGATAAATGCCTTTTGACAGTTCAATTTTTACCGGATTGGTGTGAATGCCGAGGCTGGTTGAGCCGTCAAACGTGCTGATATCGCCACTGATCGGTTTCTCCGTCGTACTTGTGCCGTTAAAAATATATTTGTCCTTGACTTTCGTGTTGGCAATATTGACAAGCTGGTCGCGGAGCTGTTCCACTTCATCGGCGATCGACTGCCGGTCAGTCGGAGTCTGCGTGTCCGTTGCCCCTTCCACTGTCAGTTCCCGGACCCGCTGCAGCACCTGGTTGGCTTCATCAAGGGCGTCATTTGTCGATTCAATCCAGGTGCTGGCTTCCGCGAAGTTGTCTTCGTATTGTTTCACCTGGGCGACGGTTCTCCGGTAGGAAATGCCTTTCATCGCGGACAGCGGATCATCCGAGAGTTTGTTGATCTTTTTGCCGGAAGACAGCTGTTCCTGGTATTTTGCGAGTTTACTGTAGCTTGTGTTTAAATTGTTCAAAAAATTATTGGCGAGCATCGACTGGGTTACACGCATCGTTTTTCACCTGCCTATCTGCCTACAACGCCCATGCCGTTGATGATTTTATCGAGCATTTCGTCTGTCATGGTGATCATCTTTGCTGCAGCATTATAGGCTTGTTGGTATTTGATCATATTGGTTAACTCCTCATCAAGCGATACCGAGCTGACGGACTTCCGGTTCATATCGACCGAGTCCAAAAGGGAACCGGTATTTTTCTGCATATTGCCTGCCTGTTCGGCATCCACCCCGAGTTTTCCGATGATGCCTTCGTAATTGCTGGTGATGGTGCCGGATGCAAGCGGCAGGCCGAGTGCCGCGATGTTAAGCCCGCCACTGATCCCTTCAAGCTGCACATTTTGGCTGCTTAAATGAAAGGTATCCACATTTGAAAGGTTAATGGCATTCAGCCCGTCGCCGGAATCGCCGTTTGAAGAGGCGGCGATTTTGTTGTATGTAAGGCTGCTGTTGACGGCAATTTGGCCCGCGGCCCCTTTGTAGCCCGTTAAGGCGCCGAACGTAAAAAAGGCAGTCCCGGCGTTCCCGTTGAGGTCTGTCCCTTTTTCGTGGACAGCATTAAATACGTTTCCGAACGTGTAGGCGAGTTTGTCCAGGCTGTCGAGCAAACCCGGATAAGCCCCTGCTTCCACTGTGCCGTTTGCGCCGGTATACTGGTAACCGTAGCTTTCAATCAGCCCCAAAAGTTTGCCTTGCGGGAATGTGACCGTGCCGGTTGCATCCGCGATCGCAAAATTTTTTCCGCCGATTGTGATGCCGGCTATCTCCCCGTTTGCCGGCGGCCCGTCGAGGATGCCGTCGCTGTTGCTGTCGGTGCCCCCTTGCACTTCGACTGCATTGTAATTTGAACCTTGGACAAGGTATACGCTTGTGCCGTCCGCAGCAGCCATTTTAATGTTGTAAATGCCGTCCGCATTTGCTTTTGCATTTCCACCGCTTTTTTGGACTTCGACGGTTACGTTCAAATAATTGGACAACTTATCAACAAGGCTGTCCCGCTTGTCATACAAGTCGTTTGGCAAATAACCGTTCGGCTCCAGGACAGCGATCTGTTGGTTTAAGTCGCTGATCTGTTTTAAAGTGGAATTGATATCGTTGACCGATACGCTGATTTCGCTGCCAACATCCGTTTTGTACTGGGAAAGCGTGCTGTTTAAATAGTGGAACGTATCCGTCAGCGTCTGCCCGCGTTCCAAAACAACCGATCGGGCAGATACGTCTTCCGGGTTCGTGCTTAAGTCCTGCAGGGATTCCCAAAATGCTTCCATTGTGTTGGCCAAACTGCTGTCCGTACTGGTTTCGTCCATGACGGCTTCCATTTTGCTTAATGCATCTGATTTGGCGGACCAGTAACCGGCTGCACTGTTGTTTTCCCGGTATTGGACATCGAGATACTTGTCGCGGATCCGCTGCACTTCGCCCGCTTCCACCCCTGTCCCGAGCTGTCCGGCGATGGCCGGGCGGTTCATCGAAGCAGCGGGGTAGGGGTCTGTCGCCTGCAAGTTTACCCGCTGCCTTGTGTAGCCGTCGGTATTGGCATTAGCCACGTTCTGCCCGACGGTGTACAGGGCATTCTGTTGGGCCGTTAAAGCCCGCTTTGCTGTTTCTAATCCAAAGAAAGTGGACACCTTGCTCCTCCTCCGTATTGTTTCAGGCCCTTGAGTCAAACCGTGGCATGGCGGCCGTCGCTTTTTGCCCGGACGGCGGCCCGTATGTGGCGGGTTCATTTTTCGGATAAATCAGATCCAGCATGAATTGGGTAAATTGAAGGGAATGATAAAGGAGCATCTGGTTCAGCTCATTTTGCTCTTTCAGCTTCCTTGTGATGCCAATCAGGCTTCCCCTCAACGTTTCCAGCCGGGACCGTGCTTCCCCGGTCGCCGCCGCGATGCAGTCCGACAGTGTCCCGTTGCCGCCGGTAAGCGCCTTTGCCAGCGTTTCCCGTTCCTGTTCAAGTGCGCCGATTGCACGGATATGGGCCTGTTCATCCCGGACGATCTTTTGCAGTTGTCCGATATCCTGCTTTTTCAGCGCTTCGGTTTTTTCGGCGCCAAGGACGAACAGGCTTTCATGGAGCTTCTGCAATTTTTCAAGGCATAGGATCAATTTTTCCGCAGACATTTACGCCACTCCTTACTTGCCTGTAAAATATTTCAATATGCCTTCAGCGGTTTTTTCCGCATCCGGCTGATAGGTTCCGTGCTGTACCTGTTGTTTTAAAGCCTCAATTTTCCGGCTCCGTTCCTGCTCAAGTCGGGACGTTTTTTGCAGCTGTTTGGCTTCTGAAGAAATTTCCACTTTATCCGTTTTCCGGGTGCTGGAGGCGGTTTGCCGCACATCCCGCTTTGTCTGCTGCTGATACGGATTGATTCCTGAAGTATTGACCGGATTGATTTTCATTCAGCTCACCCCTTTTTCAAACGGTCTCCGTTCCATTATGTTTATTATATCGGATAAAGCTGCGCAATGTTTACTTGATGTGATAAGTCTTTTTTCTTATTTCTTTCTGCCGTTTCTTTTCTTTTTCAAAACGTTCGAGACCTTTTGCAATCGTTTTTGCACATTCTTCGCATAACTTTCCGGACTGGATCAATTTGCCGCAACGGTCGCAAGGATATGCCAGATTTGGAAAATGCGCAATCAAAAGCCGGCCGTTCCGCACCCATTTGAAAACCAGCTTTTCCGGAACATGGTTTTTTTCAACGATTGTCTCGATCGTTGCCGCACGGTTTTCGCGTTTCCGCAAGAATTGAAAAACCCGTTCAAATGCGGCCTCTTCCTCGCGATAGCAGTCTTCGCACACATCGCGGACGGGATTTTTAACATATAATTTTCCGCAATTCGGGCAGTTTGCCAACTCCGCCATTCGGCCCGCCTCCTTTTTCCGGCACATTGTCTTCTATCTTTTATATCGGCAGAAATCCCGTTGAGTTTAACTTCTTGCCGCGGTTAACGATACAATTTTCCGGGCGCCCGCTTCACGCAACACTTTTGCTGCATGGCGGACGGTCGAACCCGTCGTATAAATATCATCCACCAGTAAAACGGAACGGCCTTCGATTGAAATGTCTTTTTCCATATAAAAAGTTTGGGCCTGATGGATGCGGCCAGCCCGTGTTTTTTTCGATTGTTTTTCAGCATGGACGCGGTGAAGAATGTTTGCCGTTTCGAACCCGGCGGCACGGGCGAGCGCCTCCGCCTGGTTAAAAAGCCGCTCGGAAAGGCGCTCCGGGCTGAGCGGGACCGGCACGATGCAGTCAAATGCGCGGGACTTGAGGGCCTCTTTGATGCCGTCCGCAAAAATGGCGGCGAGCGCATAATCTCCGCGAAATTTGAAACGGGTAAAAATGTCTTTGCAAAAATCGTTGTACGTATAAGACGAAATGTTTTCATCCAGCACGCCCGCCCATTCTGGGTCTTGTTCCCATCTGGCGCAGTCAAGGCACAGATCCCCCTCCCGATAAGAAGCATCCAGCCTGGCAAGGGGCCGGGAACATTTCGGGCAGACGGGCGGTGCAATTTTTTCAAGCTGCGCGCGGCAGTCTTCGCAAAGAAGCGGCCCGGGCTGCGGAAAAATCAGATTGTGCCAGGACAGTTTACGGGTAAGCGGCTGGTGGCAGAACAGGCAATATTCATGCATCGAGCAACCCCCGCTTTCCCGCTTCTTCATTCATGGAGAGAATATGGCGCTGTGCTTTCACCATCGCATTTGATTTTCCATAATGGAAGAACGTAACATCCCCATTTGGGAAATCGGCGCTTCTCCCAGCCCGGCCCGCGATCTGGACGAGGGCGGCTTCCGTAAAAATGGCATCTTCCGCCCCGACGACACAGACATCAATGTCCGGGAACGTGACGCCGCGTTCAAGAATGGTCGTCGTCAGCAAAAGCGGCGTTTCGCGGGCGCGCATCTTTTCCACTTTTTCTTTCCGTTCCGGGTCTTC
Source organism: Heyndrickxia coagulans DSM 1 = ATCC 7050 (assembly GCF_000290615.1). Taxonomy (GTDB): domain Bacteria; phylum Bacillota; class Bacilli; order Bacillales; family Bacillaceae_C; genus Weizmannia; species Weizmannia coagulans. The sequence goes on along the minus strand of NZ_ALAS01000027.1, from coordinate 22,575 downwards.
TGCGTGCACCGATTCAATCGACGGATGCAGTTGTTTAAAAACCGGTTCTGCTTTTTTCATGAGGCGAATGTTCGGGAGAAAAAGAAGCGCCTGTTTTCCGGTTTCAAGTCTCTTTTTTACCCATGCTTCAACTGGAACCGGGAGCTGTCCTTTTTCAAACTTTCTCCGCCAGTTGCCTGCCCATTTGAATATAGGAACGGGGAGGGGCTTGCGGTGGTAACGGGCCGGGATCGTGACAAACGGGCGCTTGCCTGCCTTGCATTCAAGTTGCCATGTTTCACCCGGCGTTGCGGTAAGATAAATGCGGGCGCACCTATCTTTTGCCGCTTTTTGGACGGCGCGCTGCAGCGTTTCATCGAAAGTATACGGAAAAGCGTCCACCTCATCCACAATTACGGCATCGAAAGCAGATGCGAAGCGGTACAGCTGGTGGGTAGTGGAGATCACGAGCTGCGCCCATTTATGGCGGTCAGGGCTGCCGCCGTAGAGCGCGGCAATCAGAATATCCGGGAAAACGCGGCGGAAGCGGGGGGCAAGTTCAAGGACGACATCTGTCCTTGGTGTCGCGATGCAGACGCGTTCGCCGTTTGCAAGCGCCGCTTCAATCCCGTTAAAAAGGACCTCTGTTTTACCTGCTCCGCAAACCGCCCAAACCAAGAGCTCATTTTTTTGGAGAATGGCTATTTTGACCGCTTCGGATGCGGCCTGCTGCCCTTCAGAGAGGGTCCCTTCCCAATGGAGCGGGTGCCGGGGCGGGTGGAATGCGGGCGCAGGGCCTGCCCATGTGAAAAGCGGCTTGCATGCGGTAACCCGCCCCATCATCAGGCAGTTCCGGCAATAGATGCTCGTTTTCCCGCAGTGGGCGCAAGGGAATTCGGCAAAAAGATGCGGCGCGCGGTTGCCGCAGCGCAAGCAGACACAGTGCGGGAATTCGCCCTGAATCGCAGGCTCGGCGCGGATCCAGCCTTGTTTTAAGTGCTGTTCGACTAGTTCCGGCGAAAAAGGGATTTCCGGTTCGAGCAGGATCCTCCCTGCGAGGTGGCGTTGAAGCTGTTCGGAGAAAACAGAAGGCAAAGTGATCACTCCTTTGTCAATTGCGGGGGAGGTAGGCAAATGGGGCGGCCCGGTTCCAAACGGATTCGGGAAAAAGCCTGTACGGATGCATGGATTACAACTGCTTATTCAATCGCGGATTGGCCGGCGGGGTTAAGGTCTTGTCCCGGGAAGGATACGCTTAATCGCTAAAATCCTCAAAAGGTATTGGCTGTCCGGCAGGTTTCAAGGCTTGTCCCCGGGCCTGTTATGCCAGGTTTATCCCGGACGATCCCATCTTGCCGGGCTGTTCCAGCGATTTGGAACAGCCTGGCTCTTATTTCAGCATCCAGGCAACGCCGATCGCGCCTTCGCCAAGGTGGGTGGCGATGACCGGGCCGAAGTAGCTGACCGAAAAATCGACGTTTGGAAACCGTTTTTCCAGTTCATCTTTGATTTCAAGCGCCTGTTCTTCCCGGTTAGCATGGATAATGGAGCATTTCAGCGGCAAGCCTTTGGCGGCATCCTCGCCGAGCAGGTCAAAAATCCGGTTGAGCGCTTTTTTCTGGGTGCGGATTTTTTCAAACAGGACAATTTCATCGTCGACAAAAGTTAAAAGCGGCTTGATTTTTAATAGGCTGCCAATAACGGCCTGCGATCCGGACAGCCTTCCGCCGCGCTGAAGGTGGGTGAGATCATCGACCATGAAGTAGGCTTTCGTGGATGCTTTTAATTCATCGAGGCGGGCGAGGATGTCTTCCGGTTCTTTTCCGGCAAGCGCCATTTTCGCCGCATCAATCGCGTAAAATCCCTGTGCCATGCAGCTCCATCCGGAATTGTAAGGGTAAACTTTGATCCCTTCCACCATCCCGGAAGCGGCCACGGCACCCTGGTATGTCCCGCTGATTTTTTTGGACAAGTGGATGCTGATTGCGGCATCGTAGTCTTTTTTAAGCTGTTCAAACAGTTCGACAAACTGGCCGATTGACGGCTGCGAGGATGTCGGGAGCTCGTCCGCCGTGCGCATTTTTTCAAAAAACGCCTCTGCTGTAATGTCAATTTCTTCGCGGTATTCTTCCTTCCCGAAAATCACATTCAATGGAATCATGTAAATCGAGTATTTTTCGCGTACTTCTTTTGGAATATAAGCGGTACTGTCGGTCACAATGGCCGTCCTCATTTTTCCATCTCCCTTCCGCTTTACTATTTTTATTTTATAGAATCAGGAACCGTTTGTCAGCCGTCTTCTTTCTGCGCAATATGGAAATCTGTTTTGTGGCTGGCGCTTTTTCTAAATTTTCCTTTCAGTTTTTCTGCAAGTGCGCAACATATTTTTCATTCATGCCGGAGATTCTCTTCACTGCAAAAATATTTTCCCTTACAAAATGACGAAAATTATACAAAATTGTAAATAATACCATGCCTGGAAGCCAAAAAAGGAAGAATTCGTATGGTCCAGCATGCAATCATTCACTTGATGGCGCTTTCTTTTATGGAAAAATGAATTTTTTCTATAAAATGTTCGTGTTTTCGCCTTTCTCAAAACTTAATTTTCTGTTTTATCTGTCCTTTACAAATCATGTCATATTTTGTAGAATGTCTAAGGTAACTCAAATGGTGCATGCAACTCAGAGATAAAAAGATGTAACAATCAGATTTAAAATATTTGAAAATTCTCCGTTGGCAAAATTATTGGATCACATCTTCATCACTGGGTTGGCTGCAAATAGAAGGAGATTTTCGAGATGGAATTATTCAGGAAAAAATCAATGGATTACATGCTTAAGCAGGCCCGCGGAAAAAAGAGCCTGCAAAAAGCCCTTGGCCCCTTTGATTTGACCATGCTTGGCGTAGGGGCAGTCATCGGAACAGGCATTTTTGTTTTGACCGGTATCGTTGCTGCGCAGGCGGCAGGCCCGGCTATTATTCTGTCCTTTATTTTTTCAGGGATTGCCTGTGCGTTAACAGCTTTATGTTACGCTGAATTCGCCTCTATGATCCCTGCTTCGGGAAGTGCATACACTTACAGTTATGCAACGTTTGGCGAGTTGTTTGCCTGGGTGCTTGGATGGGACTTAATTCTGGAATACGGCCTGGCCTGTTCAGTTGTAGCGAGCGGCTGGTCCGCCTATTTCCAGGATCTGGTGCGCGGATTCGGCATCCATTTGCCACAGGCTTTAAGCGGCGCCTATAATCCGGCCAAGGGTTCGTATATCGACCTGATGGCTGTTGTGGTCGTTTTCTTCCTGTCTGCTGTGTTGTTGACCGGCGTGAAGGAATCGAGCAAAATCAATAATGTCATGGTCTGCATCAAAATCGGCGTCATTTTATTGTTCCTCGCCGTCGGGATTTTTTATGTCAAACCGGAGAACTGGACGCCTTTCATGCCTTATGGCTTTAGCGGCATCATTAAAGGGGCGGCAACCGCATTCCTCGCTTACATCGGATTTGATGCCGTTTCATCTGCGGCAGAAGAGGTTCGCAACCCGCAACGGGATATGCCGATCGGGATTATTTCTTCCCTAGCGATTTGCATTGTCCTTTATGTCGCTGTATCCGCAGTGCTGACCGGGATGATTCCGTATGCCAAGCTGAATGTCGGCGATCCGGTTGCGTTTGCGCTCCGTGTTGTCCATCAAAATTGGGTGGCAGGCTTTGTTTCACTCGGTGCGATTCTTGGCATTACAACCGTTCTCTTTGTCATGATGTACGGGCAGACGCGCCTGTTCTTTGCGATCAGCCGCGACGGCCTGCTTCCAAAATCGATCTCGAAACTGACGGAAAAAACAAAAACGCCGACAAGAAGCATCATTTTGACATGGCTGATGGCAACGGTTTTCTCAGCCGTTGTTCCGCTGAACCAGCTTGCAGAATTGACCAATATCGGCACTTTGTTTGCTTTTATTGTTGTCTCGATCAGCGTTATTGTGCTCAGAAAAACACGGCCGGACATCCCGCGCAGTTTTAAAACCCCGTTCGTCCCGGTTATTCCGGTACTGGCAGTGGCCGCCTGCGGTTATTTAATGGTCCACCTGTCGAAAGTGACCTGGATTGGCTTTCTCATATGGTTCATCATCGGGCTTGCCATTTATTTCGGATACGGGTACCGGCACAGTGAACTCGGGCATTGGAAAGATGGCAGAACGCCAGCTGACCCAGTTAAAAATTAAAGCAGGAAAAACGCAGAAAGCAACACCTGTATAAAATGCCGGGCGGGGCAGCGGAAAAGCAAAATAGCATTTGCATTATGCCGCCATTTTTCTTCAAAGAGGGCAAAAAGCGTACGGACGAACGCTTTTTGCCCTTTTACAATGAAACACCGGAAAATGAAGGTGGCATACAGGTGTATAGTTAAAAAAAGGATCTCCGGCGCGCGGACGCGAACCGGAGATCCTTTTTGTGCGCCATTCAAGGCCTTGACATACATAAGTGTACGGCCAAGGCCTTGTTTTAGCGGACTTCAACCCACCCGTTTTTAATGGCGGTTACCACCGCCTGGGTACGGTCTTTTACTTTTAATTTTTGCAAAATATTGCTTACATGGTTTTTCACTGTTTTTTCACTTATGTATAAAGCATCTCCAATCGCCCGGTTGCTTTTTCCGTCCGCGAGCAGCTGCAGCACCTCGCACTCGCGCGGCGTGAGCAAATGCAGCGGCGGGACAACTGCCGGCGGCTGCTGATAGGCGCCGCCCGGTGTATAGCGGTTCGACAATTTGCGGAACTCTTCCACGAGATTATGGGTAATTTTCGGATGCAGGTAACTGCCGCCTTCAGCAACCACCTTCACGGCTTCAATCAGCGCATCGGAATCCATTTCTTTTAGCAAATAACCGGTTGCGCCCGATTTTAATGCGTGAGTGACATACGATTCATCATCGTGAATGGAAAGAATAATAATTTTTGTTTCCGGGTAGGCCTCGATCAGCTTTCTTGTTGCCTCTACCCCGTTTTGGTGCGGCATATTGATATCCATCAGGACAACATCCGGATGGTATTTTTCAATAATGCCGAGCGCCTCCTCGCCGTCTTCCCCCTCGGCTACCACTTCAAATGTTTTTTCAAATTCCAAAATTCGCTTGACGCCCTCCCGGAACAACTGGTGGTCGTCAATAATCGCAATTTTTACCGTCATGGTCACCTTTTCTCCTTTTCCAAGTCTAATTGCATCGGGATTTGGATAATCACCAATGTTCCCGCTCCTCTTTTTGAATGGATGGAAATTTCACCATTTAAAAGGCTGACTCGTTCCCTCATGCCGACAATGCCAAAAGCCCCTTCGCGAATGCTGCGGACATCAAAACCGGTGCCGTTGTCTTTGACTGTCGCGATAAAACTGTTTTTCCTCAGCTCCGACTTCACCTGGATTTCTGTTGCCTTCGCATGCTTTAACGCATTTTGGACAGATTCCTGGATGAGGCGGAAAAGCGCGATTTCATAATTGGTCGGAAGCCTTCGTTCTTCCCCGAGATGCCTGTATGTAATAACCGGGCTCCCTTTATAGTTTTCAATCGTAGACAAATATTTTTTTAGCGTCGGAATCAGCCCGAGATCGTCTAATGCCATCGGCCGCAAATCGTAAATAATGCGCCGCACTTCTTTCAATGAATCGCGCACCAGTTCTTTTAACGTGCGCATTTCAGCAATGGCTTCCTCCATGCCATTTTCATGATAAATTTTTTCCACCAGGTCGGAACGGAGCAGCATGTTGGCCAGCATTTGTGCGGGACCGTCGTGAATCTCCCGGGAAATACGTTTCCGCTCTTCCTCCTGCGCTTCAATGACACGCAAACCGAATTCCTGTTTATGCTTTGCATCTTCAATCGCCTCACTGATATTTTGCAAGTCGCTTGTTAAATAATTTAACACGACCGTTGTTTGCGAGACGAGATGGTTGGCCCGATCAATCGTATCCTTTAATGAATACAGCCTGCGTTCCAGTTCATTTCTTCTTTCACGCAGCTGAAGTTCGCGCTGCCGGTTCATGGACAGCTGGATTTGGATCGTATGTGCCTTCTCATAAGCTTCGCGCACCTGCTTTTCGGAAAAGTCCCGGAAATGCTGGCTTACTTCCGCCAGGCGCCGCCTTGCAAATTTGGACTTCGTTTCCAGCTCGTCTGTCTGCTCAATGACTTTAGCCACTGTTGCTTTGACTTCCTCAAGCTCATTGATGAGCGCATCGTAATCCTGGCGGCATCTTTCTCCGATTTCAAAAATTTCGTGTTTGCTTTCTTCAACTGTTGCAACCATTTTCTCTAGGATCGCATCCAATGCTTTGGAGTCGAATGTTTTAAAAGTCATCTTACTTCCCCCAAAAGGTATAATAAAGGCTTATCCGAAAGCAGGGCAAGCCACAGCACACACGCGGTTAATGTTATTTTAGCGCGAAAACCGCCGGTAAACGATCAGAAAATAAAGTATAACCGTATATCAGGACTATTTTCCCAGGTACTTTCGTAGGAAAACACGACCCGATATACGGCAGTTTCAACATATTCTTATATACTGAAATTATATCATACAAAAGCATGTTATAATGAGAGAAAAACAGGTTTTGCTAAAGGAAGGTTGCAATGTTAAAAGAATATTATACAGTCAAAGGCGAGGCTGTGCATGAAATAGATATCCAGAAATCACGGTTTATCGCCCATGTGAAGCGGGCGGAATCGGAAGAGGAGGCGCTCAGTTTTATCGCTTCTGTGAAAAAGAAGCACCGGGACGCTAATCACAACTGTTCCGCTTATATGATCGGTGAGCAGAATCTCATTCAGAAAGCATCGGATGACGGCGAACCGGCCGGCACAGCGGGCGTTCCAATGCTGGAAGTGCTGAAAAAGAAGGATTTGAAGGATACGGCAGTCGTGGTGACGCGCTATTTCGGCGGGATTAAACTCGGAGCCGGCGGGTTGATCCGTGCGTACAGCAAAGCAGCTTCAGAAGGCATCAACGCATGCGGCATCGTCAAAAGGACGCTTACCGCCACTTTCCATGTCAAACTGGATTATACGTGGCTCGGAAAAGTCGAGAATGCGCTGCACCATTCCCCTTATGAAATAAAAGAAATCCGGTACCTCGGGCAGGTGGAGCTGGATATTTATGTAAAAGAAGGGGAACAGCATGCTTTTGAAACGTGGATTTCAGATTTAACGAACGGGCAGGCGGATGTGGCCGAGGGAGAAAAACTTTATTTGGAAACGGATGTTGCCCGGTAAAGAGAAACGCACAAATTGGAAAAAGCAGAAGCGGAAAGCCCGTCATCCGGCTTTCTGCTTTTTTATACCGCAAACGGCTGAACAAGCGCTGAGCCGGACACAACCGGCCGTGGCGGGAGATACTGAAATCTCAGCCAGATTGACGTAAAATTTGGGACTTGCAAAACAGGTTTTCAGCCGGCCGGAACGTCATCATCGTTACAATGACCAGGGGCTGCCAAAACCGCAAACCCGAAACTGCCAGTTGCGGTTGTGTGCAGGTACCGCCCCGGATTATTTATTGCGGGAACGGCCCCGGTGGATCCGGACGGCTATGACCGGTTTTTTATAAAATTTAACAGCGGCTTATAATCTTTTCCGACCAGGCCGATGCTTTCAACGAAAATTTCAATTGTAATCAGGATCACACCGATAAAAATGAGCGAGCCCCAAAGCGTCGCCATCGAGAAGATAAAGGCGGCGAGGCTGAACATGGCAGCAATCGCATAAATAATCAGCACGACTTGGCGGTGTGAAAAGCCGAGGCGCAGCAGGCAATGGTGCAAATGCGACTTATCCGGGGCCGATAAAGGCTGCTTATGGACAAGCCGGCGGATAATCGCAAAGAAGGTATCCGAAATCGGCACACCGAGAATAAGCGCCGGAATAATCAAGGAAATAAAAGTTACATTTTTAAAGCCGAGCAATGACAGCACGGAAATCATGTAGCCGAGAAAAAGCGCGCCGGTATCGCCCATAAAAATCTTTGCCGGATAAAAATTATAAAATAAGAACGCAATCGTACTGGCCATCAAAATCAGGCCGAGCACCGTCACATAGGCGTCCCCCATAATGATCGCCATGCCGGAAATCGTCAGCAGTGCAATCGAGGAAACCCCCGCAGCCAGCCCATCCAATCCGTCAATTAAGTTGATGGCATTCGTGACGCCGACAATCCACAAAATCGTCAGCGGGATGCTGAAAATCCCAAATTCCAGCTGTCCGCCGAAAGGAAGATTGATGAATTCGACATGAATGCCGCTTAAAACGACAACCAGTGCGGCTGCCAGCTGGCCCATGAGTTTGACGCGCGGCGACAGCTCTCTTATATCATCAATGATGCCCGTTAAAACAATAATCAAGCTGCCGAGCAAAATAGGCAGCGAATGCGGGTTGTCCGGCTGAAGCAACAGCACGCCGGCGATAAAACTGATATAAATGGCGAGGCCGCCTAAACGGGGCATGACTTTCATATGGACTTTCCGCTGGTTCGGCTTGTCAACTGCCCCGATCCGGATCGCCAGTTTTTTGATCAGCGGCGTCAGGAGTATTGTGAGCATAAAGCATATAAACAAGGTCAGGAATATCAATGTGCTGCCTCCTTTGGTTGATCATAACCAATAAGGATTGAAGTGGTCGTGAACGCGCCACCGATGCCTGAGCATGATAACCGTTTCACTTCTTCTCGAAAACATCATACCTTAACTTTCTTAACATAAGCTTAAAAAAATATTTACCCGAAATTCACTGTAATCATTATAATTGTTCTCCGACAATTTATCCACTATCATTTGAGCGAATCTACTATTTTTCATGCTTTTTTTCGCAGTGGGATGGCCGCCAGCGGTTTTTTGCCGTGCCCAAAAAACTGCAAAAAAGGGCATCCCTGGCCATTTTAGCGTCAGGATGCCCTTGGAACAAGAATCGCGTTGTTTAAGCGAAGCGGCCGGCATCTAAAAACAGGCCTTTTTAGCGGCCACACGGGCATCCGTGCCGCTCCCCGGAATACTGCTTTTTGTGCCGGAATTGAGCTTTACCGTTTTCTGCAGGGGGATGGCCGGATGGCCGTTGCAAATTTTACTTATCGAAACAGATTTACGGCTTTATTCACGACAAGCCCGCTGCCGCCGCGGTGTTTAACATCTTCAATCAGCATCGCAACAAGCATATTCGGGTTTTTCTCGTCATATACGACGAAAAAGCCGTTTTCTTTGCCGTTTTGGTCTTTTTGGCTCTTTTTCAGTTCAGCGGTGCCCGTTTTTCCCGCAAGCTGCGCCCCGGAGATATTGGCAGCGTGCGCCGTGCCGGACGGATCCGCAACAACCTGGCGGAGCATGCCGGAAATCTCCCCGCTAGTTTTGCTGCTGACAGCATGTTTCCAAACTTTTGTTTTTTCACCCGCAAGCAAATTTGGCTTCAGCTCATCGCCGCTATTTAAAAACGGCGTGTAGCTGATGGCGAGATGGAGAATATTCATTTGCATCTGCCCCTGGCCGTAACCTGTGTCCGCAAGCTGGATGTCGCTGCTGAACTTGCCGGTGGACGAAATTTGCGATGCCTTTAACGGATACGCAAACGGAATGTCTTCCCCGAATCCGAAACCCTTCAGGCCTTTTGCAAATTTGTCCGCCCCGATATCAAGCGCGGTTTGGGCGAAAAAGATATTATCGGATAACACTAGCGCTTTTTCCATGTTTTCCGGGCTGTTGTTGGCGTGGACGCGGGTCACTTTATAGCTGCCCCAGTCAGCGCTCTTTTGCCATGAAGTCCCTGTAATCGTTTTTGTTGCCGCGGCTGTTGTAGTCCCGGTATCAAGCGCAATGGCAGCTGTGACCGGCTTGATCGTTGAACCCGGCGCATACGTAAGGGCAAACCGGTTAATGAGCGGCTTACCCGGATCTTTTTCAAGCTTCGTGTAAGTGGAAGAAGACATGCCTGAAATAAAATCATTCGGGTCAAAAGCAGGCGTGCTTACAAGGGCAAGCACATCACCCGTTTTCGGCTGGATGGCCGCGGCCGTGCCGGCATCCCCCTTCATTTGATTGTAAATTTTCTTTTGCAATTCGGCATCGATTGTGACTTTGATATTTTCGCCGTTTTTTACTTTTTGTTCAGCAACGGTGTAGGTGCTTCCGTCCTGCTTCTCAATGTAAATCTTTTCACCTGCCCGGCCGCGGAGCTTTTGGTCATACAACTGTTCGAGCCCGCGCTTGCCGATTACACTCTCAGCAGTATAGCCTTTCTTTTCCAGCTTTTTCAGTTCTTCGCCAGTGATGGCACCGATATAGCCGGTTAAATGCGCAGCGGCTTTCCCGTAAGGATAAACGCGGGCATCAACCGTTTGCGAAGAAAAGCCCGGGATGGATGTGACTTTTTTTACGAGATCCTTCTTCTCCATTGGGACTTTTTTTAATGGGACAAACAAATGAGGCTGCACCCAGTCCTCGTCCAGTTTTTGTTTGATTTCATCTGCTGGCATGCCAAGCAGGTCGGCAGCTTTTTGCATATCCGCTTGTTTATCCCCTTTCAATTGTTCCGGAATGACGCCAATTTGGTACACGCTGCCGTTTTGGGCCAATGCTTTTCCGTTCCGGTCCAAAATTTCCCCGCGGACAGCGTTTTGTTCGGACACTTTAATCGTATCCCCTTTGGCCAAATGCGGGAGAATGAGATCCGGCTTCCAATCAACATACCAGTTTTCTTTTTTGTCCCGTTTTTCCTTTACAAGCGCCACTTTATCCTTGTAGGCGACTTTTCCGGCTGAGGTTTGGAACGAAATTTTGACCGGTACGGTAACTTTCTCTTTGTTTTTATAGGCGTCTTTATCCAACGGTTTGTATGAAACATTTAAATCTGAAACATTCAAGTCCCCGTACACTTTTTTGTACCGGTCCGCCACCTCTTTTTTCGCATACGTTTTCTTTGTGGAAGCCGATACATAACTTTGGTACATTTCCGCAAATTTTTCCTGCTCCCACGCTTTTACATAATCTGCAAGGCGTTCATTCGGTGTCGGCGTTTTTTCGCAACCGGCAAGGGCCGCAAAAACCCCCAGCAGCAAAGCAACTACGAATACATATTTCCTCAAAAAATCTCCTCCCTGATACCGGCAAGCTTCCAACTTTTGAGAAAAAAATGGAGAAGTTTGCCGGTTTTTGTGTTACATTTGTATTAGATAAGAAGAACTAGATTTGGAGGTAAGAACGTGGACACCATTACACAGTTAAAAGCAGACAACATGCGCAAAAAAAGCCTTCTGATGTTTATTACCTTGCTTGTTGCCCTGCTCGTCATTTTTGCAGCCTATCTGTACAAACAAGAGGCCGGAATGGCTGTCCTGTACGGAGTGGAAATTGTTGTTCTTCTGGCCCTGTATTTTGCACTCGGGCGCGCCATGAAAAAATTCCGCCTGTTTTCTTATGCGAGCGTCATCATTTCTTATTTGTTCAGAATATATGCCATCCTTTTTGTCCAAAACAGCTTCTCCGTAAATATTTTGTTTTTCTTTCTGCTTGCTTATGCGGCATTGCAGTTTGAAAATGTCCTTTTCTTTATCGGAGCCGGCCTTGGCATTGCCGGATTTCTTGCCAGCTACTGGCTGCCGGCCGCCGATGCGGGCCTCATTCACAACCTGGTCCCGACCGCTGTGCTCTGCTATATTTTAACCGCAATTTTATTATACGCCATGATCTACCTGCATCAAAATTTGATGGATTCTTTTCTTTTATCCATAAAGAAAACGATTCAAACCATGGAAGACCAAGGCGCGGCTTACCGGCAGGAAATGGCAGCAATCATTGACCGCGTTTCCAATGTGAACGACAATATCCAGACCAATTTGCACGCCCAGAACGAAATGAAATCCGCCGTTCATGAAATCTCTAAAGGCAGTGTAACCCAAAGTGAGCAGATTGCGCAAATTGCCGGACACGCCGGGGATACGGTGCAATCGATGGAATTTTTAACACAAATGTCCGGTGAACTGACAAACGAATCACTTGAAGCACAGGAAACGGCAAAAGCCGGGGAAAAGGCGGTGGAAAATTTAACGCTTGAAATCAGTGATGTGGTAGATACGATAATGGAGTTGAACAACACATTTACAGTGTTAACGCAAAAAGTGGAAGAAACGAATACGTTTACCGACAGCATCAAACAAATTACGGAACAGACGAACCTGCTTGCGCTGAATGCTTCGATTGAAGCGGCACGCGCCGGGGAAGCGGGCCGCGGGTTTTCGATTGTTGCCGATGAAATCCGGCGCCTTGCGGAAACGACACACGAGACAACCGAAAAAATTAACCATAATTTGGCTGATTTGAATCAAAGCAACGCGGCGGCACGGGATAAGCTGGAATTAAGCAGCACGCAAATTTTGACGACAGCGGAATCAAGCCAAAATGTAACGACCTATTTCCGTAAACTATTAAAAACTTTAAACGGGCAGGTTGAGAAGTTTAAAGAATTCGATACGTTATCCAAAAAAGTGACCGAAAAGGCGCATGGCGTGGAAGGCGCATCAAGCGAACTCGCGGCCATCATTCAAGAAACCTCTGCCAGCCTGGAAGAAATGTCAGCCACGATTGAAAGCTTAACGAATGACCACCATACGATCGCAGAAACGCTCAACGAAGCGGCTGTCCAGGCGGAGCAGTTCCGGGCAAAAACCGAAAAAATGCAGAAAAAGTTTGCCGATCAAATCATTTAGCAGACGGCCTGCCGTTTTTCCGGACAAGCAGAACATATCCCGGTCCTGGTTTTCCTTTCCGCGCATGCGTGTACGGCCGCTTCCAGGGTAAATTTGTTTGCACCGTTTTCCGGGTTTTACATTTTGCGCATGCGCATACAGCCGCGGGTTTTGCCGGAAAAGGAAAAACGCAAACAATTGCCGGTTTTTCCTTTTCCGGCAAATGCGGAAAACGGCCGCCCGGGTTTTACAGGGGAGCCCCGCGTGAGGGATAGGCATTTTGACCAGCGGCCCCGCTGTTTGACCAAAATGGTAAATCCATCCATTCCCAGTAGCACCATCTGCTCCATTTCGCTGTTTTGCGCCGCTTTCATTGGAAAAAAGTGCAATCTTTTCCTATAAAATGCCGAAATGGGGTACCATTGTGAAAAAATTTTGATAGAATGATAAATAGAGAGATAAAAATATAAATGGAGGTTACACGAGTGTGAGAAAGAAAACAATCTTTTCTGTTGCCGCTACAACCATTCTGGCCACTTCGTTTACATCGCAGGCATTTGCCCAGACATATAAAGTCAAAAAAGGGGATTCCCTCTGGAAAATTGCAAAGAAGTATAATACGTCCGTCGGTGCATTGAAATCAACCAACCATTTGGCATCCGACACGATTTACCCGAACCAGGTGCTGAACGTTTCGGCGTTCCAGGCAAAAGCTTCGGCCCGTTCTGTTTCGGCCCCATCCTCTTCTGCCAAAACGTACACGGTCAAATCGGGGGATACATTAAGCGCGATTGCCTTAAACCACGGCATATCGGTTTCAAACTTAATAAGCTGGAACAAACTCTCTTCATCGCTGATCTATCCCGGTGACGTATTAGCCATTTCCAAAGGGGCAGGTTCCGATACCCCGTCCAGTTCAAGCAGCAGTCCAAGCAGCAGTCCGCGTCCAGCTGGCAGTTCGAGTTCCACGACTACATACACAGTAAAAAGCGGAGACACATTATCCGGCATCAGCAAACAGTTTGGGACATCCGTCAGCAAGCTCAAATCTTTGAACAATTTGAGTTCCGATTTGATTTTTGCCGGCCAGAAGCTGAAAGTAACCGGCAGCAGCCCGTCCGGTTCTTCCACATCGGGAACGGCAGGTACTGCAAATTCAGGCAGTTCCGGCTCCACGGCTACAGCTACATACACGGTTAAAAGCGGAGACACGTTATCCGGCATCAGCAAACAGTACGGGATCGCCGTCAGCAAGCTCAAATCTTTGAACAATCTGAGCTCCGACTTGATTTATGCCGGCCAGAAGCTGAAAGTAACCGGCAGCCCGTCCGGTTCTTCCACATCGGTCACAGCGGGCGATACCACTTCAGGCAGTAGCCATTCTGTATCGTCTTTGATCAGCATTGCGAACAGCTTAATCGGCACACCGTATGTTTGGGGCGGCACGAGCCCGTCCGGATTTGACTGCAGCGGCTTTATCTGTTATGTATATAAAAAAGCCGGGTACGATATTTCCCGTACGACTGCAGCAGGCCTTTATAACCGTTCTTACTATGTGAGCAGCCCGAAACCGGGAGATCTTGTCTTCTTTGAAGGCACGTACGGAACCAATCCGAGCGCGATCACGCATGTTGGTATCTATCTCGGCGGCGGCCGGTTTATCGCCGCGAATTCCGATGGCGTGTCAGTTTCTTCTGTCAGCTACAATTACTGGAAATCCCATTTTGACAGCTATAAACGTTTGTATTAATTTGCCGTTCTATAAATTGAACTAAAAAACCGCGGAAGATTCCGCGGTTTTTTTTGCATCTGTACCGGCTTGCCCCGGCATGACCTGTTTGACCCTTCCTACATATAAAATTTAAAGCGGCTGCCGGCGTATTGCGCTTTGACATATTCAAACGGCGTGCCATCCGAAAGCGAAGTTACGCGTTCAATGGACAGCACCGGCGAACCTGGGGCCACTTTTAACAGTTTTGCCAGCCGTGCGCTCGCCGCAACGGCTTCAATTGTCTGGACCCCTTTTCCGAGCCGCAATCCCTTTTCGCGTTCGAGAAACTGGTAGAAAGAACGGTTTAATTTCTCTTCCGTAAGCCCTGCCGAAATCCTTGCCGGGGTGATGATCGATTCGAATACAATCGGGATCTCATCCCCGTAACGGAGCCGCTCGATATGGAGAACGTGTTCCGGCTCTTCCAGCGCGAGTGCCTCCATTTCCTGCACGGAGGCTTCCCTTTCCAGAAACGCCACGATTTTATTCGAAGCTTTCATCCCGCGCTCTTCCATCAGCCGCGTAAAACTCATCCGCCCTTCCAAAGGCTGCTCCACCTTATGTTCGCTGACAAACGTGCCGCTTCCCCGTTTTCTCATTAAAATGCCTTCATCCACCAAACCTTGTACCGCCTGGCGGACTGTCATTCTGCTCACTTCAAAAAGTTCGCTTAGTACCCGTTCAGACGGAATGGCTTCACCTGTTTTCCATTCCCTCTCCCTAATTTTCTTCCGGATTTCTTCCTGAATTTGAAAGTAAATCGGGATCGGGGAGGTTTTGTCAATCATGGCGCTTTCCGGCATCCTCCAGCAAAGAAGCGGCATCTGCATCAGCAACGACAACGACATCCGGATGCATTTGCAGAACGGATGCCGGGCAGGCTTCGTCCACCGGCCCTTTGATCATGCTGCGGACTGCTTCAGCTTTGCTTTTGCCGAATGCCAGCAGAACGATTTTTTTCGCGTCCATAATCGAAGCAATCCCCATCGAAAGGGCGCGGTCCGGCACATCTTCTTCTCTTTCGAAAAAGCGCCGGTTTGCTTCCCGCGTCGATTCGGTCAGTTCGACAATATGCGTTCTGGAATGGAAGGAAGTGCCCGGTTCATTAAAGCCGATGTGCCCATTTTTACCGATGCCGAGCACTTGCAGGTCGACCGGATGCAATTTTAAAATTCTTTCATACCGCGCGCATTCTTCTTCGAGGTCTTCTGCCGTTCCATCAGGCAGATACGATTGTTTAAAATTCATATGCGAAAACAGTTCTTTTTCCATGTAATAGTGGTAGCTGTGTTCATCTGTATCTTTGAGGCCCACATATTCATCAAGATTGACGGTGGTGACATTTGAAACGTCCAGTCCGGCATTCCGCATGTACGCATACAGTTTCAGCGGCGTGCCCCCTGTCGCAAGCCCGAGCGTGCGGATTTGCCCTTCCCGGATCCCTTTTTCGATCAGTTCATAGGCGTATTTTGCTGCTTCATCGCTTGTTTTAAAAATTTCCACGTTCATTTTTATCCCCGCTTTCCAAGATCATCGTTTTTTAATCTGTCTTTCCTGGCCATCAGACACATTTCTTACACGCATGGTCCACAGCAGGTTGCGTGTTATCCCGCTTTCCAAAATGATACGTTAGTTTAACGTGCCATGGTGCATCCAGCGGGACAAAATCGGCATCTTTCCAGTTTTAGCCGGGACCGAACCCGCACGCCTGTGGTTGGCAACAGTTTATGCGCGTTATCCCTGCTCTCCAAGATGGTATGTTGTTTTGACTTGCCATTGTTCATCCAGCAGTACGAAATCGGCATCTTTACCAGCTGCCAGGCTTCCTTTTTGCGTGAGGCCGAACTCGCGCGCCTGGTTCACGGAAGTCATCTGTACCGCTTCCGAAATGGAGCAGCCGGTAAATTTCATGATGTTGCGGAACGCATCGTCCATCTTTAAGATGCTGCCGGCAAGCGCACCATTTTCAAGCCGGGCTTCCCCGTTTTTCACCAGCACTTTCTGGCCGCCGAGCTCCGACTCCCCGTCCGGCAATCCTTTCGCCCGCATCGCATCGGTAATGACGGAGATTTTTTCCGGCCCCTTTATTTCATACGTGAACTTCACCATATCCGGGTGCACATGGAGGCCGTCAGCAATCAGTTCCACTTGTACATAAGGTGACAGCAACGCATGCCCTGCAACGCCGGGCTCGCGGTGGTGCAGGCCGCGCATGGCATTATAAAGATGGGTCGCATGGGTTGCCTTGCTTTGTAACAGTTCAGCACGGACGGCATCTGAATGGCCCATGGAAGGCACGATGCCGCGTTCAATCATCACATTTTCAAATTCCCGTGCACCTTCATTTTCTGGGGCGTAGGTGACGAGCTTAATAAGATTCCCGGAAGCTTCAACCCATCTTAAAAACAGTTCCGTATCCGGCGCCTTGATATATTCAAGCGGCTGGGCCCCCGCTCTTTTTTTTGAAACAAACGGCCCTTCGAGATGAATCCCTTCGATCGTTGTGCCCCCTTTTTCTTTTGCCGCTTTCACGGCACGCAAGGCGGCTTCGATTTTTCCGTAATCCTGGGTCATCGTTGTTGCGAAAAAGGAAGTTACACCTTCCTTCCGCAATTTTTGGCTTAATGTAACGAGCGCCTCCGGATCGGCATCCATCGCATCAATGCCATAACCGCCGTGGATATGGACATCAATCATGCCCGGGATGGCTGTCATCCCTTTCCCGTCGATCACTTCTTCTCCTGCTTTCGGCCGGTAATCTGCCATTTTGCCGGTTTCAATGATTTTATCTGTAAACCGGATAAATCCGTCTGCAATATGTTCATTTCCTGTATAAAGATTGCTGTGAATCAGCACTTTTTCCGCCAACGGAAAACACCTCTTTTTTAAAATTTATATAGTTGTCTATACCAATTATCATTTATTGTGTTTCAGTTGTCAATCTTTATTATGGAGAAAGGATTTCTTTTTATACAGGTTCTTTCCTGATTGTCTGTAAATCTATTTTTCCGCGGTAAGTTGAGATATACTAGAAAAAGTGCAGAACGAACAAATCATGGAGGATTTTTTATGAAGCAAACCAATATCAAGGCGGTCACGATTGCTTTGTTTGTGGCCACCTTTTTAACAGCCATTGAGGGAACCATTGTCAGCACCGCGATGCCGCGGATTGTAAGCGATCTGAAAGGGATCGGCGTGATGAACTGGGTATTTGCCATTTACTTGCTCACTTCCGCGGTAACGGTTCCAATTTTTGGGAAGCTTGCGGATTTGTACGGCCGCAAAAAAATTTTTACGGCCGGCACCATTGTTTTCCTTGCCGGTTCGACATTGTGCGGTCTCGCCGGTTCGATGGGGCAACTGATTGTGTTCCGTGCCATTCAGGGAATCGGGGCCGGGGCGATCATGCCGGTTACGAATACCATCGTTGCCGATATTTATCCGCATGAAAAACGGGCGAAAATGCTCGGGTTTATGGGAGCGGCATGGGGCATTGCCGGTGTCATCGGGCCTCTTTTCGGCGGTTTCTTTGTCGACGAGCTCACCTGGCACTGGATCTTTTTCATC
The DNA here is from genome assembly GCF_000290615.1 of Heyndrickxia coagulans DSM 1 = ATCC 7050. GTDB lineage: Bacteria > Bacillota > Bacilli > Bacillales > Bacillaceae_C > Weizmannia > Weizmannia coagulans. The sequence continues at coordinate 4,548 of NZ_ALAS01000027.1, read as the reverse complement.
AATCTCCCGTTTGGCTCGATTTCCGTTTTGATGGTCATCCTGTTTTTACATGAGCGGGTGGAAAAAACGGAAAATGCGATTGATGTATGGGGGGCTGCCACCTTTTCCGCCGGGATGCTCGCATTGCTTTACGCCCTGCAAAAAGGCGGGGATACAAACGACTGGGGAAACCCGGTGATCTTGGGATTGTTAGCAGGCAGTGTCATTCTCCTTGGTTTATTCATTTTGATTGAATACCGGCATCCGGATCCATTAATGCCGCTTTCGTTGTTCCACATCCGGGCCATTTCGGTTTCAAATCTGGTTTGTTTTTTGGGCAGTGCCGTTCTGATGGGGATTAACGTTTATATTCCGATGTGGATCCAAGGGCTTGAAGGGCATGGCGCAACGCTATCCGGGCTCATGCTGGCACCGAGCCCCGTCCTGTGGATGCTCGGCTCTTTTGCCGGCGGAAGGCTTCAGCTCAAATACGGGGACCGTTTGGCGTTTTTAACGGGAATGGCCTTCATTTTGGGAAGCACAGTCTGGCTCAGCCTGTTTTCATTGGGAACGCAGGAATGGAGTTTTTACGTTTTCTCCGCCATTTCCGGATTCGGATTTGGGATTGTCATGACGATCTCGCTCGTTTCGGTGCAGTCGGCGGTGGACTGGTCATTGCGCGGGGCGGCGACGGCATCGAATACATTTTTCCGGAATCTGGGGCAGTCGGCCGGTTCCGCTGTATTCGGTACGTATTTTAATGCAAAGATTGCCGGGGAACTTGCGAAAGGCAATCCGGGCGGGTTTACGACGAATTCGCTGAACAGGCTGATCAATCCGGAAAGCGCGGGCCGATTTTCGGAAGCAGCGCGCGAATGGCTGCGGCATGTGCTTTTTTCAGGCATTCATTCGATTTTCATCCTGCTTGCCGTAATTTCACTTGTTTGTTTTCTTCTCTCTTTCGCGGTTCCGAAAGCGGAAGGGAAAAAGGGGCTGTCCTGATACGCGGGGCTGCCTCTTTTTTGTTTTTCAGATGATTCCGGCAGGGCAGTTGCGGATTTTAAAAAAAGCCGCCCCTGTTTGCGGGACAGCCCTTTGTTTACCATTGATACGGTGTTTCCTGATATACATAATAGTTCAGCCAGTTGGAAAACAGCAAATAGCTGTGCGAGCGCCACGTATGGAGCGGCCTCTCATTGGCATCGTTATTCGGAAAATAATTTTTCGGGAGGGCGGTGCCAAGCCCCTTTTGCTGATCGCGCACATATTCATCAGCGAGGGTTGTTGCATCATATTCCAAATGGCCGGTGATCATAATATTTTTCCCGTTTTCATCCATTACAATGAACGGCGCGCCCTCTTCCGATATGGAAACGAGCTGAAGTTCCGGATGGTTTTCAATGGCTGCGCGCGCAACATCCGTATAACGGGAATGGGGCGCGTTAAAAACCTCATCAAATCCGCGGACCAGCTTAACCATCGGCAAAAACAAGCGGTGTTTGAAAATGCCGAAACACTTTTCCGGCAGTTCGTACTTCTCAATGCCATAATGGTAATACAATGCAGCCTGCGCACCCCAGCAAATATGTAATGTCGACGTGACATTGGTTTTGGTCCAATCCATGATTTTCTTCAGCTCGTCCCAATAATCCACCGCTTCGAAGTCCATTTTTTCAACTGGGGCGCCGGTAATAATCATCCCGTCAAAACGGCGGCCTTTCACTTCGTCAAAAACCGTGTAAAAATGTTCTAAATGGTAGCTGCTGACGTTTTTGGATTGGTAAGTCGACGTCCGGAGAAAAGTGATGTTGACCTGCAACGGCGTATTGCCGAGGAGGCGCAGCAGCTGCAACTCCGTTTTTTCTTTTTCCGGCATTAAATTTAAGATTAATATATTCAGCGGACGGATATCCTGCGTTCTCGCCCTGTCCTCATCCATCACAAAAATTTTCTCTTGTCTCAGCAGCTCTCCGGCAGGTAAATCTTTCGGTATATTGATTGGCATTTTCAACGTCTCCCCCATACTCAGTTGTCATGTATTTTTCATTATATCGGTTTTCTGCCGTTTGCTGCAATATTCTTGATAGACAGACATTTTACGGATGGGATACGATCAGCGTCAGACGGCCTTCCAGTTCAAAATTGCCAAATCCGGACGGAAGCAAAAAATGCATCCCTTTTTCAAGCGGATAAGTTTTTCCGCCGGCTTTCATGGCCCCTTCCCCGTCAAGCACACTGGCCAGTTCGAACGGTTCGTTTTGCGTAAAAAGTGCGGTCCCTTCTACATCCCATTTATATACAGAGAAAAAGGCTTCCTTCGCAAACGTTGTGATGGTAACGCCCGGTTTTTCTTCCGTACGGGGGCGGACTGCGGCATCCCGGTGCGGTATCATCGTAACATCAATCGCTTTTTGCAAATGCAGTTCGCGTTTGTTGCCGGCAGCATCCGTCCGGTCGTAGTCATAAACGCGGTACGTTGTATCACTGCTTTGCTGCGTTTCGAGCACAAGTGTCCCTTCGCAAAGCGCATGAATCGTCCCGCTTGGCACATAGAAAAAGTCCCCCGGGTGAATCGGCACTTTGCGCAGCAGGCTGTCCCATTTTCCTTCTTCAACCAGGCGGACAAATTCTTCTTTCGTTTTGGCATGATGCCCGTAAACGAGCTGTGCGCCTTTTTTGCAGTCAATGATGTACCAGCATTCCGTTTTGCCGAGTTCTCCATTTTCGTGTTCATTGGCGTATGCATCGTCCGGATGAACCTGGACCGATAAATCTGCATTTGCATCGAGGATTTTTGTCAGGAGCGGGAATCCTTTTCCAGACATTCCGCCGAATACGTCACGCCTTTCTTCCCACAGTTCCATCAGCGTTTTGCCGGCAAATTCGCCGTTTTTTACAGTTGACGGGCCGTTCGGATGGCCGGAAATGGCCCAGCACTCCCCTGTATGGTCAGACGGGATGCGGTAACCGAACCGGTCCCTCAGCGCGGTGCCTCCCCAAATTCTTTCTTTAAAAACCGGTTCAAGAAATAAAGGCTCGGTCATACAAATTTTCCTCCTTGAAAGGCAATCCTTTGCTCAAATATGAACAAAGCATTTTCAGTCCTTTTCATTATAGCATACCGCTCCTGCAGCCGCGCCGTCAGATTTCATACAATTCGATCGGAAGGCCGTCGGGATCCTGGAAAAAGGTGAATTTTTTCTCTGTAAGCGGGTCAATGCGGATTTCTTCTACTTGAATGCCCATTTCTTCAAGCCGCTTTTTATCCGCTTCTACATCGTCCGTTTCAAATGCAAGATGCCGCAAGCCCGCAGCTTCCGGGAATGTCGGGCGCGCGGGCGGATCCGGAAAGGAAAACAGTTCGATCTGATATACGCTGCCGACCGAAAGATCCAGTTTGTAGGAATCACGTTCTTTCCTGTATACTTCCCGCACCGGCTCCAAACCGAGGCAATCCACATAAAAATGCTTTGATTTTGCATAATCGGAACAAATGATGGCAATATGGTGAATGCGTTTCAACCTTGGAACTGCCATTATTTCCCCTCCTTCCGGTATGTCCAGCCTTCTTGCTGGTAGACGGTGCCGTTTTTCATCAAACGGCCGAGCGCACGTTTAAACGCCGCTTTGCTGATGCCAAACCGCTCCTGAATCTCTTCCGGCATGCTTTTATCCCAATACGGCATTTTTCCGCCGCGCGAATCCATATAGGCAAGGATATTTTCCGCATCTTTATCCAATACTTCATAAGCGCGCCCTAAAAGCGAGATATTCAGCGTCCCGTCCTCTTTTACATCAATGACGCGGCCTTCCACTTTCTGCCCGAGGCGCGGTTCGTCGTCGCGCTGCGATTCATGGATAAAACCGATATAGCCGTCATCTGTGATGATGGTCGAACCCGCTTTTGCCAGCCGGAACACATGCCCGGTGACATCTTTGTTCCACATTTCCCTGCCGGCTTTTTTCGCTAAATCCCTGACTATGTTTTCCCCGGCTAATTTTGCGAATAATCGCCCATGTTTGTCAAGATCAAGGGTAATGTATAAATGATCGCCTTTTTCCGGCCAGAGCGAGCGGATCGGGGGCAGGTCATCAACAGAAAGAAGCATATCTTTGTGAATGCCGATCGAAACGAAAACGCCAAGTTTTTCTTTGGTGCCGGCAACTTCCGCCCAGCCGGATGTCCCCAGCCGGATGTCTGGAATCACGTTTGTCGCGGCCAACCTCCCCTGATGGTCCTGATATAGAAAGACGGTTTGCACCGCTTCCGGATCAAAGGGTTCCGTAATATCCCGGTGATGCAGGAGCACGTCTTCTGTCCCGTTAGATAAAAAATAACCGAACGGCGCTTCCCGCACCACCGTAAGTTCGGCAACGGTTCCTGGTGTTAAATCCATTGCAGCAGTTTCCTCCTCCGTAAATCGTTTGCTTCATAATAGGTAATTATAACATTGATCGGCGGAAAACATGATTTTATTTTGAACAAGGAGCATTCCTGTAATGAAGGAAATTTGAGGTTTGCACAAAAAAGAGCCCCCCTGGTATGATACGAGGTGTCCAGAGCTTCAA
>NZ_ALAS01000026.1 GCF_000290615.1 Heyndrickxia coagulans DSM 1 = ATCC 7050 | reverse complement strand
TGTTCATTCAAGGTGTACATTTAGATGATAGAGTGTCTTCCCATTTTTTTCCACTCATTTGCCCCTTCGAGTAAAATTTTACACATACCACTTCCACTTTGGTCAACAGTTCGCGTGCTGAAATTCTTAAAGCGCCCTGGCCGAATATTTGCCACTGCTCAGTAAAATCGGATGTGGCCACATAAATCTGCGTGCGGATGTTATTCAGTTTAATGGCCATTTTTTCAATCCGTTCATCTGCCGTTTCATTTTCTTTTGTAAAAATGACTTCCACTTTGTGATAGCGGTACTTTTTTTCCAGGCCTTTCACCCCGTAAGCATCAAAAACGACGATGACTTTGTCATCCGTATAGCCCTGGTATTCCGCCATGATCTCAACAAGCCGGTCTCTGGCGGCGCCAAGGTCTTTTTGTTTCAATTTTTGCAGTTCCGGCCAGGCGCCAATGATGTTATAGCCGTCCACCAGCAAAATATTCATTTTATTCACCAAGCGGATGGCGCTTCCTGTAAACCTCGTACATGAGCAGGCCGGCAGCAACGGACGCATTGAGCGAAGTCACATGACCTGCCATCGGAAGGCGGATCAGAAAGTCGCATGCTTCTTTTACGATCCTGCTCATTCCCCTGCCTTCACTGCCGATGACAAGGCCGAGCGGCAGATCCGCATCCATTTGCCGGTAATCGGTCGTCCCGGAAGCATCGGTTCCCGCAATCCACAGCCCTTGCTGCTTTAAGCCGGCAATCGTTTGCGAAAGGTTTGTTACCCGCGCCACCGGGATATGTTCAATCGCGCCGGTTGAAGCTTTCGCCACCGTTGCTGTTAATGCGACCGAGCGCCTTTTCGGAATAATGACGCCGTGTGCGCCGACCGCATCGGCCGTCCGTAAAATCGAGCCAAGATTATGCGGATCCTCCAATTCATCAAGAATCAGGATAAACGGGTGCTCATTCCGCTCTTTGGCAAGCTTGAACATATCGCCTGTTTCTGCATACCGGTAAGCGGCAACGAGTGCCAGTACGCCCTGATGCGCCCCGTCCGCCACCTGGTCAATCCTTTTCTTCGGGACAAATTGGACGGCCACTTTTCTTTCCCTTGCAAGCTCCATCACCTGCTTCATGGCGCCTTTTTGTGAACCTTCCGCAATCCAGATTTTGTTGATTTCCCGGCCCGCTCTTAATGCTTCCAGCACTGGGTTTTTGCCTGCAATATACTCCTGGTCCATCAGCGCACCCCTCCTTTCTGGCCTTCGACAATGCCAATTGCTTTTTCAATCAGCGCTTCCATCCGCTCCCGGCTGCCGGACAAATAATGGTAGCCGATCAGCGCTTCGAATGCAGTGCTGTGCCGGTATGTCTGGACATCCGTATTTTTCGGAACCGTGCCCGACTTCGCATTTCTGCCGCGCCGGACAACAGCGGTTTCCTCTTCTGTTAAAAGATCTTCGTTCATCATCTGTTTTAAAACTTGAGCCTGCGCCTTCGCTGAAACAAAGCGGATCGCTTCCCGGTGGAGGCGGTTTGGCTTCGTTTTTCCCTGCAAAAGGACATGGTGCCGGATATATTCTTCATATACCGCATCCCCCATATAGGCAAGCGCAAGGCTGTTCAATTGTTTCGGATCAAGGGTGACCGTCATAAGCGTCTCCATCTCACCCCTTGGGGCGTATCTTCCACAATGATATTCATGCTTTTCAGCTTGTCGCGGATTTCATCAGCCAGTTGGAAATTACGCGCCTTTCTTGCTTCATTCCGTTTTTCAATCAGCGCTTCAATTTCTTCGTCCAAAAGCGCTTCTTCCTCGAGTTTCAGGCCGAGCACGCCGGCAATCGTTTCGAACTCTTTTATAAATGCCCGGAGAACGGTTTCTGTCGTATTTTTCCCCCGCAAGTAATAATTGGCCTGCTTCGACAGTTCGAACAAAACAGAAATGCCGTTTGCCGTATTGAAGTCATCGTCCATCGCCCTGATAAACTGGCGATGGAGCGAACGGACCTGTTCCAGCCATTTTTCACCATCTTCCGCCAGATTTGCACTGGATTCGAGCCGGTGCTTTACATTTTGGTACGACGTCTTGATCCGTTCAAGCCCTGCCTTCGCATTGGCAAGCAGTTCCTCGCTATAGTTGATCGGATGGCGGTAATGCACCGACAGCATGAAAAAGCGCAAAACTTGCGGATCATGCCGTTTGATGATGTCATGGACAAGCACAAAGTTTCCGAGCGATTTCGACATTTTTTCGTTATCAATATTGATATAGCCGTTATGCAGCCAGTAACGAGCAAACGGTTTGCCTGTCAAAGCTTCTGACTGGGCAATTTCATTTTCGTGGTGCGGAAAAGTCAGGTCCTGCCCGCCCGCGTGGATGTCAATCGTATCGCCAAGATATTTTCTTGCCATGGCCGAGCATTCAATATGCCATCCCGGCCGGCCTTTCCCCCACGGGCTGTCCCAGGAGATTTCCCCCGCTTTTGCCGCTTTCCAAAGGGCAAAATCAAGGGCGTCTTCTTTCTTTTCCCCTACTTCAATTCTCGCACCCGATTTCAATTCGTCAATAGATTGATGGGACAATTTACCGTAATCCGGGAAACTTCTCGTGCGGTAGTAAACATCACCGTCTGATTCGTAGGCATGGCCTTTTTCAATTAATTTTTCAATAAACGCAATGATCGTATCCATATTTTCCGTCACGCGCGGATGGACGTCCGCATGACTGCAACCGAGCGCATCAATATCTTCAAAATAGGCCTGAATAAAACGCTCGCTGATCACCGGCACTTCTTCCCCGAGTTCTTTCGCGGCTTTAATGAGTCTATCATCCACATCGGTGAAATTCGACACATAATGGACATCATAACCCCGAAACTCCAAATAGCGCCGGACCGTGTCAAATACGATCGCCGGCCGCGCATTTCCAATATGGATATAATTATAGACAGTCGGGCCGCATACATACATTTTCACTTTCCCCTCTTCAAGCGGGATAAACGGCTCCTTCTTTCTTGTTAACGTATTATATATCTGAATGCTCATACGTTCTTGCTCCTTCCTTTCTCAGTTGTTCTAATTCCGACCGCAAAGCCTCGATTTCCTGCTGCATGCTGTTCAGGAGGTCCGCAACAGGGTCAGGCAGCTTATTATGTTTTAAATCTTTTTTGATTTTGACGCCGTCCTGGACGACGACCCTGCCCGGAATGCCGACCACTGTCGAATTGGGCGGGACATCCTTTAATACGACAGAACCTGCCCCTATTTTTGCATTTTCCCCAATCGTAATCGAACCTAAAACTTTCGCCCCGCTTGCGATTAACGCATTGTCTTTAATCGTCGGATGGCGCTTGCCCTTTTCCTTTCCGGTGCCGCCGAGCGTAACGCCCTGGTAAACCGTCACGTTATCGCCGATTTCGCACGTTTCCCCGATCACTACCCCCATGCCGTGGTCGATGAAAAACCGCCTGCCGATTTTTGCACCGGGATGGATTTCAATTCCGGTAAAGAAGCGGCTGAGCTGCGAAATCACCCGGGCGATAAAAAACATTTTCTTTTTATAAAAAAAGTGCGCAATCCGGTGTGCCCAGATGGCGTGAAGACCGGAGTAAGTCAAGATCACTTCAAAATACGTCCGTGCTGCCGGATCCTGATCAAAAACCACTTCAATGTCTTCCTTCAACCGCTTAAACATGTGCTACTCCCCTTTCGTTTGTTTCTTTCCCATTCCCTGTCCGGTTATAAAATTTCTTTCGCTTTGCATTTCCATCAGCCGGATCGGCACCGATCTTTTCTTTAACGGAGCCTGCCATTTAAAAAAGAAGCGCCTCTGCAACGGACAGAGACGCTTCTTGATCGCGCGGTTCCACTCTGTTTGGCGGCAGGCCTTGCCCGCTGCCCAACTTTCCCTGTTAACGGGCGGCCCCGCTGCATCCTACTGGCGAGCGCGTTCAGATACAGGCTCGAAGGTGCATTTCAGAAAAGGAGGGGCTTAAACCACTTTCAGCCGGCGATGGTTTTCTCTTTGAAGCGTCCTCTTCCTACTTCTCCTTCTCAACGCTTTTTCACACATCCATTTTAACCATATCATATCCTATTTTCGCAAAAATGTTAACCCGTGATTCTTTCAAGGCGTTTCTTCACTTTTTCTCTGCCGAGCAGTTCGATCAGGCTTTGCAGTTCCGGGCCGTGTGTCTGGCCGCTAACGGCAACACGGATCGGCATAAACAGCTTTTTCCCCTTTTGCCCGGTTGCTTTTTGCACCGCTTTGATTCCTTTTTTTATTTCGCCTGCTTCAAATGGTTCGATCCTGTCCAGTTCTTCAAGGAATGCACGGAGCACTTCCGGAACGTGTTCTTCCGACAAAATCGCTTTTGCTTCGTCGTCATATGTGATTTCATCCGTAAAGAAGAGCGGTTTCGACAGCTCGACAATTTCCGCGCCGTAGCTCATTTGTTCCTGATAGAGGGAGATGAGTTTGCGCACCCATTGTTCTTCTTCAGGTGTCCGGTTTTCCGGGACGAGCCCTGCTTTTACAAGATGCGGCAACGCAAGCTCCACAACTTTATCCAGATCGAGCTTTTTCATATACTGGTTGTTCATCCATGCCAATTTTTGGCGGTCAAACAAAGCGGGCGATTTCGACAGCCGTTCGGGGTCAAAAATCTGGATGAATTCTTCCCGCGAAAAAATTTCTTCCTCGCCCTTCGGTGACCAGCCGAGCATGGCAATAAAATTAAACAACGCTTCCGGCAAATAACCGAGTTCCGCGTACTGCTCAATAAACTGGATGATGCTTCCGTCGCGTTTGCTCAGTTTTTTCCGGTGCTCATTGACAATCAGCGTCATGTGGCCGAATACCGGCGGTTCAAAACCGAATGCTTCATAAATCATCAGCTGTTTCGGCGTGTTGGAAATATGGTCGTCCCCCCGGAGCACGTGGGAAATTTTCATTAAATGATCATCGATCGCAACCGCAAAATTATAAGTCGGCATCCCGTCTTTTTTAACGATGACAAAGTCGCCAATTCCGTCCGATTCAAAAGATACTTCGCCTTTTACGATATCGTTGAACGTATACACTTTGCCTTCCGGAACATGGAAACGGAGGCTCGGTTTCCGGCCTTCCGCTTCAAGCCGCTTCCTGTCTTCTTCTGTCAGATGGCGGCATTTCCCGGAATAACGCGGCATTTCCCCGCGTGCAAGCTGGGCTTCACGTTCGGCTTCCAGTTCTTCTTCCGTACAATAGCATTTATAAGCCAGCCCGCGGTCAAGCAGCTCTTCATAATATTTTTTATAAATATCGAGGCGTTCCGACTGGCGGTAAGGCCCGTATTCGCCGCCGACATCAATGCTTTCGTCCCAGTCGATGCCGAGCCATTTCAAATATTTCAGCTGGCTTTCCACGCCGCCTTCCACATTCCGCTTCTGGTCGGTATCTTCAATCCGGATAATGAACTTTCCACCTTTGCTGCGCGCAAATAAATAATTGAATAATGCGGTACGGGCATTCCCGATATGCAAAAAACCGGTCGGGCTCGGAGCGTACCGTACTCTGATTTCGTTTGCCATGTCGATTCTCCTTTAAATTGTCGCTTTTTGTCTTATTTTATTGTATCACCGTCTGAAAAAGCCGTAAACCGGTGGCTCGTTCCGGCCCGGCGGATGAAAGATGTTTTACGTGATGTTAATCACACATCTTGCAGGCAAAATCTCTGCTGTTATGCTTGTTCCAGCAGCATTACAGGACCTAAACCGCCTGGCTTGTCCCGATCGCGCCCACTCTTTTGCAGCTATACCCCAACTATACTTGTTCCAGCGAAAAACGGGTTCCCGTAAACAGCCGCCCGGCTCCGTTACACCCTTTTCGGTGAAACATATGCAGGCCATCCGCCGGTTAATATGGGTCCAGCAGGCAGTGCGGGCCCTGAACTGCCCGGCTTGTCCCGATCGCACCATTACAGCTTACACTGGTTAAGCCTGCTCCAGCAGTACTGCCGCCTGCGCAGCAATGCCTTCTTCACGCCCGGCAAAGCCGAGTTTTTCCGTCGTGGTCGCCTTGACATTGACCTGCCCGTTCTCTGCTTCCAAAATGCGCGCGATCGTTTCCCGCATTTTCCCGATATAGGGCGCCATTTTCGGCTTTTGGGCAATAATCGTGCAATCAAGATTGCCGAGCTTGTACCCTTTTTGTTTCACAAGCCGAAAAACATGCGCCAAAAGCGCCGCAGAATCCGCATCTTTAAATGCCGCATCTGTATCCGGAAAATGCCGGCCGATATCCCCTTCCCCAATGGCCCCGAGGCAGGCGTCCGCTACGGCATGGAGCAGTACATCCGCGTCAGAATGGCCGAGCAAACCTTTTTCATACGGAATTTCAACTCCCCCGATCATCAGGGGACGCCCCTCCCCGAACCGGTGCACGTCAAAGCCTTGTCCGATCCTGAACATCTTCATCCTCCCCCCTGCTTTTTTAAAATCGCTTCTGCAAAATATAGGTCTTCCGGTGTCGTAATTTTAATATTATCATAACTTCCCGGCACAATATGTACAGCATGGCCGATCCGTTCGACCAGCGAGGCTTCGTCCGTTCCGAGAAAACCGTCCCGTTCCGCGGCTTCATGCGCTTTTTTCAAGACAGACGTGCGAAAAGCTTGTGGCGTTTGGATCTGCCACAAGCTGCTCCGCTCAATCGTCTCGGTTACAATCTGGTCTTTTGCTCTTTTGATCGTGTCTTTTACCGGGACAGCCGCTATCGCCGCCCCTTTCTCCCCGGCCATTGCCGCCAGTGCTGCAATCAATCCGGCGCCAATAAACGGCCTTGCACCGTCATGCACAAGAATGACGCTGCAGCTTCCGGCAAGTTCCAGCCCGTTCCGCACGCTATATTGCCGTTCAGAACCGCCGCGGGCGAATACTATTTTTTCCGAGCGGGGTAAAATACGCTTCATCTCTTCCAAATCATGCGGCTGCACGGGAAGTATCAACTTTTTGCAGGACGGATCAGCCAAAAAAACTTCTGCTGTAAAAGCAATGACCGGGCGCTTGTTCAGTTCAAGAAATAATTTGTTGAACCCTGCGCCCATCCGTTTCCCCGATCCGGCTGCCGGTATAATCACCTCATAATCTGTCAAATCCAATCTCCCCCGGCATCGCGTTTAAACCTCCCGCGGCCCGGGCCGCGGGTGTTCCAGCTCCATTATAACGCTTTTTCGAGCAGCTTCGGCTTGGCAAAAATCATCCGGCCCGCTGAAGTCTGCAGGACGCTTGTCACAAGCACATCAATGCGTTTGCCAATGTAATTTTTGCCTTCTTCGACAACAATCATCGTGCCATCATCCAAATAGGCAATCCCCTGGTGATGCTCTTTCCCGTCTTTAATGAGCTGGACATTGAGTTCTTCGCCGGGGAGCACAACCGGTTTTACGGCGTTGGCAAGGTCATTGATATTGAGCACTTTGACTTTCTGGAATTCACACACTTTATTTAAATTGTAATCATTTGTCACGACAATCCCGTTCATCAATTTTGCCAGTTTAATGAGCTTGCTGTCCACTTCCTGGATATCTTCAAAATCGCCTTCGTACATTTGCACTTCGATCGGCAGTTCATTCTGTATCCGGTTTAAGATATCAAGCCCGCGCCGGCCCCGGTTTCTTTTCAAGGCATCCGAAGAATCGGCAATATGCTGCAATTCTTCAAGCACAAAGAGCGGAATCACAATCGGGCCGTCAAGAAAACCGGTCTGGCAAATATCCGCAATCCGCCCGTCGATAACAACGCTTGTATCAAGAATCTTCACCTGTTTTCCAGGCTGCGGATGCCCTTCTTGCTCTGTCCCGCCTTTCCGCCTGTGCTGCCGGCTAAAAAACAAATTGAAAATTTCTTCTCTTTTCTTAAAACCGACCTGGAATCCGATATAACCGAGCAATACCGTAAGCGTAATCGACACGATTGTATTGACAATCGGAATTCCCCGGACCGGAATGCTTGCCAGATAAGCAATAATCAGGCCCAGCACAAGGCCAAAGGTTCCGGAAAAAATTTCCGTCATCGGGACTTTTACCAGTGAATCCTCAAACCAATCGACAAAATCAACGATATAATGAATGGACCAGAAAGTAATAAGATAAAAGATAATAGCCCCCAACAGCGCTGAAACATACGGGTTTTTGATTAACACATAATCCACATTCACAAGTTTGTAAAAATCAGGCAGCAGGAAAACACCGAGCGTGCCGCCAATCAGCACCAAACAAATTTGTATAAGCCGTCTTAACAACATGTTCACCTCCTTTATACATTATAAACAAAAAATATGGTTTAAAACGTTTGCCTTCGTATTATTTTTCCCTGCCGAGCCGTTTAATCGCCGCGGTTTTCTCCGGGCATTTTCAGGCTTCATGCACATCCCCTGCTTTCTTTTAAAATTTGTATCCTGCCAGCCGTTGTCTTTTCTGCCTTTACATCATAACGGATCCTGCAAACGCGGATTCGCGGCAGTTGTTTGCTTATCCAGCGGGTTCCGTTTTTTCCCACGTTTGCCTTCACTTCCCGGTTCCTTCACGCACTGATCCAAGGAACACAAGAAGGCACGGAAGTTTGTTCCCCGTCTCATCCTCCGAGTGCCGCTTTTAAAGCTTCCTGGATGGTAGCGACGCCGATCACTTGAATCTCCTTTGGCGGCGTCCACCCACCCATATTATTTTTCGGAATGATCGCCCGCCGGAAACCGAGCTTTGCCGCTTCCTGGACGCGCTGCTCAATGCGGGACACCCGCCTGACTTCCCCCGTCAACCCGACTTCTCCGATAATGCAGTCATCCGCATTTGTCGGCTTGTCGCGGAAACTGGATGCCACGCTGACGGCAACTGCCAAATCCACTGCCGGTTCATCCACTTTCAGGCCGCCGGCAACTTTTAAATATGCATCCTGGTTCTGAATCAAAAGGCCGGCCCGTTTTTCAAGCACCGCCATAATCAGCGTGACACGGTTATAATCAATCCCGGATGCCATCCGCCGCGGCATATTGAAAAACGTCGGAGCCAAAAGCGCCTGGATCTCGACAAGCACCGGGCGCGTCCCCTCAATGGAAGCAACCACGGTAGAACCGGCTGCACCTTTTGTCCGTTCTTCCAGAAAAATTTCGGAAGGGTTCTGGACTTCTTCCAAACCGGATTCTTTCATTTCCAAAATCGCAATTTCATTGGTCGAGCCAAAGCGGTTTTTGACCGCCCTTAATATCCGGTAGGCATTATGGCGTTCACCTTCAAAATACAGGACCGTATCCACCATATGTTCAAGCACGCGCGGGCCGGCAATGGAGCCTTCTTTTGTCACGTGGCCGACAATGAAGATGGCCACATTTTTTGTTTTTGCCGTCCGCATCAGCTGTGCAGTCGTTTCCCTCACTTGCGACACACTGCCCGGCGCAGACTGGATTTCCGGATGGTAAATCGTCTGGATGGAATCAATGATAACAAAGCCGGGGTTCAGTTCATCTATCGCCTGCTGGATCACGGAAAGGTCCGTTTCCGGCAGCACATAAAGATGGTCGGTATGGATGTTTAACCGGTCTGCCCTTAATTTCGTCTGTTTCGCCGATTCCTCCCCGGAGATATACAGTACATTTAACCCGTGCTTTGCCAGTTGTGATGACACTTGCAAAAGCAGGGTTGATTTGCCGATCCCAGGATCCCCGCCGATCAAAACAAGTGACCCGGCAACAATGCCGCCTCCGAGGACACGATTCAGCTCGCCAAAATCCACTTTCGTCCTTTTTTCTTCTTTAGACTCTATAGACGTAATAGGCGCCGCTTTGGTTTCATTTCCGGGCTCAGGATGTAAAAAAAAGCCCCTCCTTTTTGGCGCCTCCGCTTCCTCCACCATCTGGTTCCACTGGTTGCATTGCGGGCACTTTCCCATCCATTTTGGCGACTCGTAGCCGCAGTTCTGGCAAACAAACTTCACGGTTTTTTTTGCCATCTTAAACCCCTTTCCCTAATATCTATGTGTATAAGTGTAAACAAAGTATCTTGAAATTTAATTAAAATCGTATAAGAAACCGCTATGTGAAAAAAAGGGTACAATCGCCAATACCATTGTACCCTTCCTGCTTCCGGCATTAAGAATTGGACGATACAGCTTCCGACTCCGCCACACTGGCAAAAGTAAATTCGCCGTCTTTTACATCGACCAATACCTTTTGCCCTTCTTTTATATTGCCTTTCAGCATTTCTTCCGAAAGGCGGTCTTCGATGTTTTTCTGAATCGATCTGCGCAGCGGCCGCGCGCCGTATTCAGGATCGTAGCCTTTTTCCGCCACTTTTTCCTTTGCGGCATCCGTCAGCACAAGTTCGATATGATGCTCTTTTAACCGGTCCGACAATTCTTTCGCCATCAATGTGACAATTTCGTTCAAATGTTTCTTCTCGAGCGAATGGAACACAATGGTTTCATCAACACGGTTCAAAAACTCAGGCCGGAACGCTTTTTTCAGTTCCTCGAGCACTTTGTCCTTCATGTCTTTATAATCGGCCTCGACGGTATCCTGAATGGTGAAGCCGACGCTCTTGTTGCGTTTTAAAGCATCTGCGCCAACATTCGATGTCATGATGACAATCGTATTGCTGAAATCAACCGTGCGGCCCTTGGAATCGGTCAGGCGGCCGTCATCCAGCACCTGAAGCAAAATGTTGAAAACGTCCGGATGCGCTTTTTCAATTTCATCAAGCAGCACAACCGAATACGGTTTTCTCCGTACCTTTTCCGTCAGTTGGCCGCCTTCTTCAAAACCGACATATCCAGGCGGCGAACCTACGAGGCGGGAAGTCGAATGTTTCTCCATGTATTCGGACATATCAATCCGGATCATAGCGTCTTCATCGCCGAACATCGCTTCCGCAAGCGCACGCGCCAGTTCTGTTTTTCCGACCCCTGTCGGCCCGAGGAAAATGAAGGAACCGATCGGGCGTTTCGGATCTTTTAATCCTGCCCGTGCACGGCGGACTGCTTTTGCCACAGCAAGCACCGCTTCTTCCTGCCCGATCACACGGGAATGAAGGATTTCTTCAAGGTGCAAAAGCCTTTCCGTTTCGGTTTGCGCCAGTTTCGTCACTGGAACTCCCGTCCAGCTCGAAACAACAAGCGCTATATCATCGACTGTGACTTCGCTGTTTTCCCGGCCTTGTTTTGCCTTCCAGCTTTTCTTCGTTTCCTCCAGCTGTTCGCGCAGTTTCTGTTCGGTATCCCTTAACGCAGCCGCTTTTTCAAATTCCTGGCTCTGGACGGCTGCATCTTTTTCCTTGCGCACCTCTTCCAGTTTCAATTCCAACTCTTTCAAATTCGGCGGCGTTGTAAAGGAACGGAGGCGCACTTTCGATCCGGCTTCATCAATTAAGTCAATCGCTTTATCCGGCAGGAACCGGTCTGCGATATAGCGGTCCGAAAGTTTTACAGCGGCTTCGATCGCCTCATCGGTAATCGAGACGCGATGGTGTGCTTCATAGCGGTCGCGCAGCCCTTTTAAAATCTGGATCGACTCATCAATCGTCGGCTCATCGACCTGGATCGGCTGGAACCTTCTTTCCAGTGCCGCGTCTTTTTCAATATATTTCCGGTATTCATCCAGTGTCGTAGCACCGATGCACTGCAGTTCGCCGCGGGCAAGCGACGGTTTTAAAATATTGGAGGCATCAATGGCCCCTTCCGCACCGCCGGCCCCGATTAAAGTATGCAGTTCATCAATGAAAAGAATGATATTGCCGGCCTGGCGGATTTCATCCATCACTTTTTTCAGGCGGTCTTCAAATTCGCCGCGGTATTTTGTGCCGGCTACAACCGTACCCATATCGAGCGTCATGACCCGTTTGTCACGCAGGGTTTCCGGCACTTCATTATGGACAATTTGCTGGGCGAGTCCTTCTGCAATGGCCGTTTTCCCGACGCCCGGTTCCCCAATCAGGACAGGGTTGTTTTTTGTCCTCCGGCTCAGCACTTCAATGACACGCTGGATTTCTTTGCTCCGCCCGATTACCGGATCAAGGGAATCTTCCCGTGCGATCGCTGTCAAATCGCGGGCCAGGCTGTCCAGTGTCGGTGTGCTGACGCTGGCCGCCGAACCGCCCTGCACGGATGCTTCACTGTTGCCCAATAATTGGAGCACCTGCTGCCTTGCTTTATTTAAGCTGACGCCGAGATTTGTCAGCACACGTGCCGCAACGCCTTCACCTTCACGGATCAGCCCGAGGAGAATATGTTCCGTTCCAACATAGGAGTGCCCGAGTTTTCTCGCTTCATCCATTGACAGTTCAATCACTTTTTTGGCCCTTGGCGTGTAGTGGATCGTTTGGGAAATTTCCTGGCCGTTCCCGATCAGGGTTTCCACTTCTTCCTGGATTTTTTCGGCGCTTAAACCCAGGCCGTACAGCGCTTTTGCTGCGATGCCTTCCCCTTCGCGGACAAGTCCGAGCAAAATATGTTCCGTTCCGATATTGTTATGTTTCAGGCGGATTGCTTCTTCCTGGGAAAGGGCCAGCACTTTCTGGGCTCTCTCTGTAAATCTTCCAAACATCATCTGTCATTCCTCCTGTTCATTTGGTCTCCTCAAGCCTCAAACGTTCTCTTATCAGTGTAGCCCTCCGGATATCCCTTTCATACGGGCTGAGCGCTCTTCCGGCATAAAGCTGTAAAAATCCCGGCTGCATTAAAATCATCAATTCATTTAAAATTTGTTTCGAAATGTTTTGAATATAGCCCAGATCAATTCCCAGCCGGACATCGGACAAACAACGGGCCGCTTCTTTTGTTTCAATGATCCTGCTGTTTTGCAGGACACCGAGCGAACGGTAAACCCTGTCTTCTAATTGTATGTTTGAAGTTTGCACCAATGCTTCCCTTGCCGATCTTTCCTGTGTAATGATCTGCCGGATGACACTGGTTAAATCTGAGACAATGTTTTCTTCCGATGTTCCGAGTGTCACCTGGTTGGAAATTTGAAAAATATTTCCGATGGCTTCGCTTCCTTCGCCATATATTCCTCTTACCACCAAACCAAGCTGATGAATCGCCGGAATGATTTGTTTAATTTGCTGTGTCAGCACAAGCCCCGGCAAATGCATCATGGCCGATGCGCGGATGCCTGTTCCGACATTCGTCGGGCAGCTGGTTAAGTAACCGAGCGTTTCATCAAAAGCATAATCGGCCCCATTTTCAATCAGGTCATCAAGCTGATTGGCTTTCTGAAGCGTTTCATGCAATTGAAGCCCCGGAGAAAGACATTGTATGCGTAAATGATCTTCCTCATTTATCATAATACTAATATCTTCGCCGCTTGACAAAATAACTGCCCCGTCACCCGATTCTTCGGCAAGCTGCGGGCTGATCAGGTGTTTCTCCACAAGCACCCTTTTTTCGAGCGGTTTTAATTCATCCATTTTTAAAAATTCAACCTGCAGTTCAGCCGGAAAATGATTCCGGGCGATATCCTGGATTATTTTCATAATTTCCCTTGCTTCCTCGGTACTAAACAAGGACGGGAACCGGAAATTTTTTAAATTTCTTGCCAGACGGACACGTGAGGTCAGTACAATTTCCGATTCAGGCCCCTGCTCGTTCATCCAGGAACTGGACGCTTCGTGCAAAAAATGTTCCAAAGACATTACTGTTCCCCTCCTTTAGCTTGAGAAGAACCTTCAAGTGCGCGAATTTGATCGCGGAGTTCTGCTGCTTTTTCAAATTCTTCCTGGCTGATGGCTTCCTGCAACGCCGCCTTTAGTTCCTGCAGTTTCTTCTTTGTGTAAATGGCACCACCAATCCGTGCCGGTATTTTTCCTTCATGCGCAACGTTGCCGCCGTGGAGACGCTGCAAAATCGGGACAAGCTGGTGCTGAAACGTCTCATAGCAATGCGGGCAGCCTAACCGGCTCGTATTTAAAAACCGGGTCAATGTCATCCCGCAATGGCTGCAGCGAAGCACATCCGGGTCAGGCGCTGTTTCCTGTTTGAAAAGTTGGATGGCCGGGTCAAAATTAAAAAGGCCCGCGAGCAAATTATCGAAGGAAAAGCTTTTTCCCCAATCCGATGAAAACTTTTCCCCTTTCTCCTGCGCGCACTTTTCGCAAAGATGGAATTCCGTTTTCACACCGTTTATAATTTTTGTAAAATGCATGGTTGCCGGCCTTTCATTGCATTCCTGGCAAATCACAGCATACTCACCTCTGTAGTTACTTGTATTTTAAGGTTGTTAACATGGATTTCAACATTCTGGCACGCAATTCATCCCGTTCCGGCAACTGGATGTAGAGCACGGAGCGGTCCATCACGCTGAGCATGATTTTTGCCTCCCGCCTTGAGATCACCTCTTCTTCAACGAGCCGGAGAATGATGGCTTCCGCATTGGACTGGGAGATGACATTGCCGATATGCACGAGCAGCTGGTCAATCAGTTCCGCATCGCTTTCAGGCCGCACTTTCATGATCCGGATATAACCGCCGCCGCCCCTTTTACTTTCAACAATATACCCTCTTTCAATCGTAAACCGCGTATTGATGACATAATTGATTTGTGAAGGGACACATTGGAACTTATCGGCAATCTCATTGCGTTTTATTTCAAGAATTTCTTTTTCATTCAGTTCCAGAATCCGTTTTAAATATTCCTCTATGATATCAGATATATTTTTCATCAAAGCCACCTCCTGACACTGTCTTTTGACTTTGACTATATTTGACTATAATTATACAGGATTCCCCCGCAAAAATACAACAGAACAACCCGCCCAATTTTAACTTTTCTTACTCCGATTTTCAAAAAATTGCTGATTTCTTTTATCTTTTCCCTGATTGCGCTTTAAAAACCCGCCAGGCCGGATACTGTCCCGCCCTTCCAAAGCCGGCATCGGTTTGAAAAAAATGGATTACCGAAACCTCCATTTTTGAAATGTGAAAAACCGCAGACAAATCGCCTGCGGTTTTGATTTGGCCCGGCAACGTCCTACTCTCGCAGGGGGAAACCCCCAACTACCATCGGCGCTGGAAAGCTTAACTTCCGAGTTCGGGATGTGTTCGG
>NZ_ALAS01000025.1 GCF_000290615.1 Heyndrickxia coagulans DSM 1 = ATCC 7050 | reverse complement strand
TGCGGGGTCTCTCCTGGCTCGCTTTTCCCGCAGGAGTCTCGTAAATTTCGCGCGCCTCAACGATCAGTCCCCACTGAGCCAGGCTTAAAACGAAAGCTCTAATATTTTGCTTAAATGCCCCATTGCCGATGAACTGCTTGAATGCAGGGCAACTGATCCGTGCTTTACGCCCACTGACGGGCGTACAGGCTGCTTGAGTAGTTGAGAC
>NZ_ALAS01000024.1 GCF_000290615.1 Heyndrickxia coagulans DSM 1 = ATCC 7050 | reverse complement strand
AGGCATTGTATTTCAACATGAAAGCATTGAGAAATTACGCCGTGAACTCTCCCGTAATGGCCAATTAAGGGAGATGTGTGGCTTTGAAGGGCAGGTTCCAACTTCATATGCCTATACGCGCTTTCTAAAATCCCTAATCCGTGACGAAGAAATGATGGATAAAATGTTTGAGACTTTGGTAGAACAGCTCCTGGAACGGTTGCCGGATTTTGGTAAACGCTTG
>NZ_ALAS01000023.1 GCF_000290615.1 Heyndrickxia coagulans DSM 1 = ATCC 7050 | reverse complement strand
AGGATGTCTCAACTACTCAAGCAGCCTGTACGCCCGTCAGTGGGCGTAAAGCATGGATCAGTTGCCCTGCATTCAAGCAGTTCATCGGCAATGGGACATTTAAGCAAAATATTAGAGCTTTCATTTTAAGCCTGGCTCAGTGGGGACTGATCGTTGAGGCGCGCGAAATTTACGAGACTCCTGCGGGAAAAGCGAGCCAGGAGAGACCCCGCAGCGAGGTACGAGCGAGGAGGCTCGCCGGCCGCCCGCGGAAAGCGAGTGAATTTCGCGCGCCTCAACATCCCCGTTGTCCATCTTTATACGGAAATATCACATCTTTTCCGAAAATTACACCGAGCAAGTGAAGCACGGTAGCCGAAAGTGTACAAAAAGAGTGTCTTGGAATACCCGATATTTAAACCTTGTTGATGCTAGTATAGTTTCATGGACACCCTTTAGTGAAATATAATATTAACGAAGGGATGTGTCCTGATATGGGTAACACAAGCGAAAAA
>NZ_ALAS01000022.1 GCF_000290615.1 Heyndrickxia coagulans DSM 1 = ATCC 7050 | reverse complement strand
TTTTCGCTTGTGTTACCCATATCAGGACACATCCCTTCGTTAATATTATATTTCACTAAAGGGTGTCCATGAAACTATACTAGCATCAGGAAGACATCCGCAGCAGCGAAGGGAAATCCGTTGTCGATATTATGAGGGAGGTATACCGGCAATGAAAAGTTTTGTAAAACTTGTAAATTTTGAAATCAACCGTTTTGCGAAAATCTACTGGTCTTTGGTTGCAATCACCATCCTTTCACAATTTACGTCCGTTTTTTTGACGGTGCATCGTTATATCAGCCAAGCAAATGGGATCGTATATCACCAGTCACTGCCCACTGCCCAACTGGCATACGTAAAGCATTATGGTTCGATCAGCTTTATCGACTGCTTTGGTACGGTTTGGTTCATGGGGCCGATTGCGCTTTGTGCGGCGGCCATGATGTTTTATATCTTCCTGATTTGGTACAGGGACTGGTACGGCAAGCATACGTTCATTTACCGGCTTTTGATGCTTCCTGTTGAAAGATGGAATCTCTATTTGGCGAAAGCGGCGAGCATTTTGCTGTTGGTGTTTGGATTTGTTGCTGTTCAGATTGTTTTACTGCCGGTTGAACATTTCTTTTTTAATGCCATTACACCGGGCATTTACAGGATGGATATGACGGTCATAGATGCTGTCTTAAGTTTCCCTTATTTTAACCTGCTGCTTCCCGGTGCAGCGATAGATTTTCTCTTCCATTACGGGTTAGGATTTACAGTGGTTCTTGTAATATTTACAGCAATCTTATTGGAAAGAAGTTTCCGCATGAAGGGGATCCTGCTCGGCCTGCTGTACGGCTTTCTCTCGTTCGTTTTATTTTGGACGCCGGATTTCCTCTTTGAAGTGTTGCTGCCCGGGGTTTTGCACCAGCAGGAATTATTATGGATTGAAGTGGCCACGACTGCCATCATTGCGGGGTATTCCATCCTCCTGGGGGGATACTTGATCAAATACAAAGTAACGGTGTAAGGGAGAGATACGATGAGACGTTATTTAAATTTATTGGTAATTCTGGTTGCGGTTGTGGCGGCGATCCCCCTTTTTTACACCGCATTGGCCGCTGGCAAGGATCCGGGCCTTGTGCTGAAAAGGGTAAGCGGAAATGAAAATGAAATCCCGAATGTTAAAATTACTGCGATGGATAGCCAGGAAAACCGTTTGAATCGCATGTTTTCCATTACTTCATCCGGGAGCCACGATTTAAGAAGGGAGTCTTCTTTTTTGTCACTGGATGAAGATCCGGCTTGGTACAAGCAGTATGTCAAACAGTATCCCCGTTATATGAGGGGGAAAACCGACCAAGGCGGCTTTTATGAAGATAAACAAATGATTGCTTATGCCGAAATCAAGCCGCAGCCGCTTCACCGGTCCCGTGTAGCGCTGTATGTCGGGGTGCTGGATAAGAAAACGAAGAAAATAAAAACGATGAAGATGAAGGTACCGGGTTTTACAAAACAATCTTATCCATCGGTCTGGGATGTGCAAAAAACCGGAAACGAGCTGAAAGTAGCGGCAGGGATGGATACAGGTATCCGCGTGTATCGTGTCAGCCTGCCGGAAAAGAAAATAACCGGGGATAAAGTGATTGCACAAAGAGAACAGGCTGGGAGAATGGCCCAATATACCCAGCTCGCAGAAACCGACGTGAACAAGCCCAACCATATACTGGCATATCAAGAAGAGAAAGTGGACGACGACGGTACAGTAAAGGAAATGACTACCTTTATTTACAATTACCATACAAATGAAACGAAAAAACTCAGGTTGCCAAAAGACATTTCGTTGCGGGACAGCGATAACTGGAAGTTTGTTTACAACGGGAAGACGGTTTATATGGCAATTACAAAAAAGAACGGAGGCGCGCGCCTTTTAACCTTTGACGGGAACGGAAAGCTGAAAGCAGACAAGACATTTGCTATCAAGTACCAGAGTACGGGCAACCCCATCCCTGAAATCAAAAACGGCAGGTTGTACTTCCTTATCCCGAACGATTCCCGGGAAAAAGCGTGTCTCCTGTATGTGTTCGACATTTCAAGCGGCAAGCAGTTGTACAGCGGAAAAGTGGTTCAAAAAGGGAAAGGAGTGAAAGCCCGGTATGTGGAGGGAGTTGAGTTGACGATAAAATAAAGGGGCCCTCCCCCTTATTTTATCACCGCTTTTCCGCGTCTTTCGGAATCCGTCTGTGATCATTGAATTTGCCACTTGCATAAGCAGGAAAAAAGCAACCGGGAGTAGAAATAGTTTTACATATCATAAAGAGCCTCTGCCAAAATAAAAATATACCCTTGAGCGAGGCTCTGGAAAATTAATTATCCCGATTTTTTTGCCTTTTCATCCAGATTTTCAA
>NZ_ALAS01000021.1 GCF_000290615.1 Heyndrickxia coagulans DSM 1 = ATCC 7050 | reverse complement strand
AAAAATAAGGAGTGGACAAAAATTCCACCCCACTGAAACAAAAACAGGTGAACCCGTTTCCCCAGTAGGTTAAAATAGTTTTAGGACTAACATCTTAACACTGGGAGTTAACACTGGGAGGTTCACCTGTATGGCTATTATACCACAAATGAGTCTGTTTACATGGAAAGAAATTGAGATTCTTGGAGATTTAGACCGTCTTCGCCTTGTACTGGACTACATGCCTGATGAAGCGTTCATGCAAAGCCTTGAAAAGAAAAGGGGGAAGGGCCGTAATGACTACCCCGTTCGTGCCATGTGGAATTCTATCTTGGCAGGCATTGTATTTCAACATGAAAGCATTGAGAAATTACGCCGTGAACTCTCCCGTAATGGCCAATTAAGGGAGATGTGTGGCTTTGAAGG
>NZ_ALAS01000020.1 GCF_000290615.1 Heyndrickxia coagulans DSM 1 = ATCC 7050 | reverse complement strand
GCTGAAGTTGTTCAAGTGACTGTGTCATACTTTGTTGCTCCTTTCAACACATCCAAATATTGTGCTAATTCCCGGTTCTCCGGCTGTGTATCCAGAAGTGAAGGTTCTATGCCATGCAATGCCTTAATCTCCTCTTCTGCCCGTTTAAATTCCTCTTTTTGTTGCTGCTGTCGCTGAATGAATGCCAGTACGTCACTATATTCACTCGCACTGTATATCCCACGTTTGATGCATTCGCACAATGCTTCATCCCTAGTTCTTTGATCAGAA
>NZ_ALAS01000019.1 GCF_000290615.1 Heyndrickxia coagulans DSM 1 = ATCC 7050 | reverse complement strand
GGCAACAAGCAATGCGATTTTGATGGGGCAAAATTATTGCAAGGATTGCCTCAAATAGAAACATTACAGGTAGCTTAAAAAAGCAAGGTAGCTCTTAAATACAGCTTTATTCCGAATAAAAACACCAATAGTGCAGAGCCGGAGTTTATTTATTCCATTCGGGCATTATGACCCAGTCGAGGAGCATATCCGGCCTCCACCTCATGGATACGCAGGACGAAGGAATGTGTGGACCCCGATCCTGGGAGACATAGGAGGGTGAGCGACCGTGAGTTGTGTGGAGATTTTATGCACGGTTATACCTTTTCGTTTACCAAATATATCCAATTTGGTTGTTAGGATGGACCTTACCCTGCAAGAAAATTCTGCTTATATCTATTTAGAGGTGTGACAACGATTAGGTGTAAATCAAATACCTATGAAATTTGGAGAATATGCGAGTAAATGAGAGATAATTGAACTTTATTGAAGG
>NZ_ALAS01000018.1 GCF_000290615.1 Heyndrickxia coagulans DSM 1 = ATCC 7050 | reverse complement strand
TCTTTTTTCTTTAGTGGAATAAATCAACGACCTTTAATTGTCTGACTGCTTACAGTTTCAGGGGATATAGCATTTTGGCAAGGGCTCTAAAGAAGCTTTTAAGGATGAGTATATCCTTTGTGAAGAAGTACTAAATACTATTATTGAGCAATTTTTAAAAAAGTTACCTGTCAGCTATCAAAAACACCTAATTAAAGCAGCTTAGCTCTAAATTAGCCGGGGTAACCGCAATGGTGACAAGGGGTTTGCACGATTTTCGTACTTTCAAGTTTTAGTATATAATATGAAAGATACATTGCCTCTCTGTTTCCTATTGAGAAAAATAGTAAACATGCAAAAGCCATATTAAAAATATCAAAGATACTTTTATCTGGAAATTCCTGCCCTCTACGTAAAAAAATAAAAACTCAGCCACATCCCGGCCTGAATTCCAGTTTAAACAGATATCCCAAACAGGTGAGCTCCGGCCATATTCGCCCGCTTCTCATACTCCCGCAAACTCATCCATACATTCTTCCCTTTTTTTCGTCCTGTTCACGCAAATACTGTACCAGATCGCGGCTGGAGTGGCCGGCAGAGTATGTATTCCAGGTTCTTGAGAATGCTTCTATACTTCCCGCATCAAAAGAACCAGTTTTAATCAAATCAATAATTTCTGCCGTCGTACAGGCAATCGGCCCGGGGACAAGCTGGTCATACGGTTCCCACAACCCCCGTGTGGCCTGATAGCTTTCCAGATCATACGGATAAAAGATCATCGGGCGGCCTAACAGGGAAAACTCAAAAGGGACAGAAGAATAATCCGTGATCAAGTAATCTGAACCAGCAATAATTCGTTGATGTTCATATCATGGGGGCAGTCCATCACAAAATCAGGATACTGCAGCAGCCCTGCCCCTTTGTTTACAGCCGGATGAAATTTCACCGCAAAAATATACTCATCCTTCAGTTCATC
>NZ_ALAS01000017.1 GCF_000290615.1 Heyndrickxia coagulans DSM 1 = ATCC 7050 | reverse complement strand
ATACTATCCAATACATGAACTTTCCTGAGAATATCCGTATGCACATACGGAGTACTAATTCCCTCGAGCGGCTTAACCAAGAAGTTCGTAGAAGGGAAAGGGTCATTCGCATTTTTCCTAATACCCAATCTGCTTTTCGTTTGGTTGGTGCCGTTTTAATGCAGTATCAAGATACAGAATACTCGAAGAGGAAGTCACTTATGGGAAAGAATAGTTAGCAGCATTTTCAGCTTAACTTCCATCATGGATGATTTCATCTCCGGGAAGGGATGTCAAATTGAAAGGCATTTGACATCCCTTCCCGGAGATGAAGAAAAAAA
>NZ_ALAS01000016.1 GCF_000290615.1 Heyndrickxia coagulans DSM 1 = ATCC 7050 | reverse complement strand
TTTTCGCTTGTGTTACCCATATCAGGACACATCCCTTCGTTAATATTATATTTCACTAAAGGGTGTCCATGAAACTATACTAGCATCAGGCTGTATACGCGGTGGAGAAGGAAAGAAATCTTTCCCTCCATCGCCATATCCCGGCAATCCGCAGCAGAAAGCATTATCAGCCATGGTACGGTGAGCAGAAACAAAGGCTCCCGATTCAGCGTTGCCATCCAACCTGTCCGGGAGCCCTGACCTTTAAGGGATCACTTTCGTTTCTGCTTTGCCGTTTGCAATCATTTCGGAAACGGTCACAAATTTTCCTTTATCCGACAAGTGACGGATGATTTGCGGCAGGGCTTTGTTCGTCTGCTTTGCGGCATCAGAAGCGTGCAGCAGGACAATATCCCCGTTTTCGGCTGTGCTTGCTTTTTCAATAATTTTTGCGGTGCCCGGGTTTTTCCAGTCATCGGTGTTGACGCTCCAGTGAACCATTGTAAGCCCCTGTTGGTCAGCGATTTTTAATGACGTTTTGTCAAAATGGCCGGTCGGGGAACGCAAAAGTTTTACATCCTTTATTTCAAGTTTTTTAAACACTTCTTGTGCCTTCTGCATATCATGCCGCACTTTAGCCGGTTCTTCATCCGTGTAATCCACATAGGCATAACCGAGGCTTCCGATCTCATATCCGGCTTTTTCAATCCTATTCACAATATCCGGGTGCTGTTCCGCCCACGCGCCTGACAGGAAAAAGGTTGCGGACTTTACGCCGTTTTTCTGCAACGTTTTCAAGATAGGGACGGCTTTTTCATCGCCCCAGCCAATATTAAAAGTTAACGCAATGCCGTTTTCTCCTTTAAAAACGGCTTTCGGGGTGCCTTTTGCTGAAAAAGTTGCCGTCTGCGCCAGCGTTTGGGTATAGATCAATAAGGCAGTAAAAAACGAGACAATGACAATGAAAAGATACGGTTTCCAGTTTCGCGATTTCGTATGGTGCATGATTCAACCTCCCGTTAAAAACTGCACTTGTCTTATTGTATGCGCCATTTTTTCAGGATTATGCAAGGAAAAGTGCTGTGATATTTCCCTTAAATTTGGTAAAAATAGACGTACCATGAACAGAAAGGGTGCATGCGGGTGTTAGGTCTTGTCGTCCATGAAAAAGAGCTGCTGGAAATGCAGTATTTGTTGAAAAGAGAAATGGAAGAAATTTTACTTGACCTGAATGATGAGCGGATTGAGCGGGTCATCAAAAGGGCCATGAAAGAACGGTACCGAATTCTTTTTAAGCTCCTGACAAAAGTCGCGCCCCAAAGCGAATATGCCCAGTTCGCCGTGTCCTATAGGCGGGAAATGAAACAGTAAAGAGCGGAGGCAGCCGCTCTTTTTTTACGGCTTTTTGGAAAAGAAGAAGCGGAGAGCGTTCTGGAAAAAAGGAAATTACGGACCTGGACCGGAAAAAATGGACGCGATTATCCCAGCCGCCCGAATGAGCCACCCCTCTTTTGATCACGCTTTCACAAAAAGTCAATAGGCCGGGAAGAATATTTTTCCAGAAAAATGATTTGTCAAATAATATTCGACAGTTTTTAACCGAATTGTCACACAGCTCCTATCTGTACCATAAAAAGATTAAATATAATATAAGTGTAATGAAAAAGTAACGGAAATATGGAAGAGGAGGGGATTTTGGGAAATGAGTGAAGTCATATTGGCACGGACCCAGTTTGCAACTACAACCTTGTTCCACTTCATTTTCGTGCCGCTTTCAATCGGATTGGCATTTATTGTCGCTGTCATGCAAACGCTTTACCTGGTGAAAAAGAAAGAAATTTACAAGAAAATGACGAAGTTTTGGGGAACCTTTTTCCTCATCAACTTCGCAGTCGGGGTGGTGACCGGGATTATCCAGGAATTCCAATTCGGGATGAACTGGTCGGCCTACTCGAGGTTCGTCGGGGACGTATTCGGCGCACCGCTTGCGATTGAAGCGCTGCTTGCGTTCTTTATGGAGTCGACTTTCATCGGCCTGTGGATTTTCGGTTGGGACAGACTCCCGAAAAAACTGCATCTGGCCTGCATCTGGCTCGTCTCGATCGGAACCATGCTGTCGGCGCTCTGGATTATGGCCGCAAACTCATTTATGCAAAACCCGGTCGGCTATACAATTCACAATGGCCGCGCCGAAATGAACAATTTTGCCGCCGTGCTGTTGAACCAAAAATTGCAGGTGGCTTACCCGCACATTATTTTCGGCAGCCTTGCCACCGGTGCGTTTTTCATCGCCGGTGTTTCGGCCTGGAATTTGATCAGGAAAAAAGATGTGGCCTTTTTCAAACGGTCTGTTGCCATCGCACTTATCGTCGGTCTTCTCAGCGGGCTCGGCCTTGCCTTTTCCGGGCACAGCCAGGCACGTTATCTCATTAATGTCCAGCCGATGAAAATGGCTGCTGCGGAAGGAATCTGGAAAAACACCGGGGACCCTGCGCCATGGACACTGTTTAGCATCATTGATACGAAAAATAAAAAGTCGGAATACAAGGTGCAAATTCCGTACTTGCTGAGCTACTTATCCTATGGCAAGTTTTCCGGATCCGTCAAAGGGATGAACGAGCTGCAAAAAGAATACGCGCAAAAATACGGGGAAGGCAATTATATTCCGCCTGTAAAAACAACGTTCTGGAGCTTCCGGATCATGGTTGCCACTGGCGGCATTATGATCCTGATGAGTTTGATCGGCCTGTACCTTGTCTGGAAGAAAAAAATCGAAAACAGCATGCGTTACTTGAAATGGCTGTTCCCTTGCATGTTTATCCCGACGATCGGCAACTCGTTCGGCTGGGTTATGTCTGAAATGGGCCGGCAGCCATGGGTGGTAAACGGCCTGATGAAAACGAGTGCGGGCGTTTCGCCGAATGTTTCGGCCGGCGAGCTGCTGTTTTCACTGATTGCTTTCTCGATTGTGTATACGCTGCTTGCCGTGGCGATGGCTTACCTGTTTATCCGCGTCATTAAACAGGGCCCGCAGGCAAAACCGATAGAAGACATTACTGCATCGGATCCTTTCAATACAAGGAGGTTTGTATAATGCAGTTAAATGAATTATGGTTTGTGCTTGTTTGTGTGTTATTTGTCGGATTTGTATTTCTGGAAGGTTTTGATTTCGGGGTCGGGATGAGCACAAAATTCCTTGCCAAAAATGAGACGGAAAAACGGGTGCTCATTAACACGATCGGGCCGTTCTGGGATGCCAATGAAGTATGGCTCCTGACAGCGGGCGGCGCCATGTTTGCCGCTTTCCCGAACTGGTATGCCACGCTTTTTAGCGGCTATTACCTTGCCTTTGTCGTCCTGCTGCTTGCACTCATTGCCAGAGGGGTTGCCTTTGAATTCCGCGGCAAGCTCCAGGCAAGCAAATGGAAAGGCATTTGGGACTGGGCCATTTTGCTTGGAAGCCTCCTGCCGCCGTTTTTGCTCGGCGCCCTGTTTTCCGGGATGATCAAGGGGCTTCCGATTGACCGCTCAATGACGATGCATGCCGGATTTTTCGACATCGTCAACCTTTACACGATCGTCGGCGGGCTGGCCTTTGTCGCCCTTGTCTATCTGCATGGCCTGATGTTTATCCGTTTAAAAACGGACGGCGAAATCCGTGAACGTGCCGGAAAAGCAGCGATGAAAATGTATATGGCTGCTGGCGCCGTCGTTGTCCTGTTTGCCATATTAACCGCTGTTTTTACAGATGCGTTTGTGAAACGGGGCGCCATTTTAATTCCAGTCTATGCCGTTGCCATTGTGCTTTATCTGGGACTGTATCCGCTCTTGCGGAATAAAAAAGAAGGATTGAGTTTTGCCGTAACCGGGTTGATTTTAATTCTTGTAACCGTCTCGTTTTTCGTTGCGCTTTTCCCGAACGTGCTGATCAGTTCCATGGGGGCGGCGAACAACCTGACGCTCTATAAAGCATCGTCAAGCCCGTATTCGTTAAAAGTCATGACGATTGTCGCATGCACGATGGTGCCGGTCGTGCTCGCTTACACAATTTGGAGTTACTATGTCTTCCGGAAACGGGTTACACCGCATGAATTGCATTATTAAAAAAGTTCAGGGGGCGGGGGTTAAAGATTGCCGCCCGCTGCCCACCCGGGGAGCGGATTTCGGGCAAACCGGGTGTTTTCTTTTTCATCCGGCACCGTTTGAATGGGTGCGGAGAAAACGCAGATTGTAGTATGAATCCGGCACAATCGCCCCGTGCAGGTGGAAAAAGATGCCGGTGAACGAATCAAAAAAGCCCTGCGTATGGCGGAACGGCCGGCCATACCGGAGAGGAGCTGGTGCGGATGGATAAACATCTGATGCAGTATAAAGGCAGCTTGAAAACTTTTATCATTGCCGGATGCCTGACGATGGTCCAATCGGTTGCCATTATCGTGCAGGCGGCATACCTGGCAAAAGCGATTGTCCATTTATATAAAGGGGTGCCGTGGCAGGAAACAGCGGCCGAATTTGGCATCTTTTTCGCCGCCCATCTCATCCGCCACTTTTTGCAGTGGGCAAAGTCGCGGGTTGCGTTCCGGTTTGCCAGCCGCACGTCCCTCCATTACCAAAACCTGCTCGTTGAAAAGCTGTTCCGCATCGGGCCGCGCGCCATCAGCAGGCATGGCACAGGCAATCTGGTGACGCTTTGCCTTGAGGGCATTCCAGAGTTCCGTACTTATTTGGAACTTTTTATTCCGCGCTTTATCGCGTGCCTGACGATCCCGGCTGTTCTCCTTGTGTATGTTTTTTCACAGGACGTTGAAACCGGGATTACGCTGCTCGTTGTCATGCCGATTTTAATCGGG
The DNA here is from genome assembly GCF_000290615.1 of Heyndrickxia coagulans DSM 1 = ATCC 7050. Classification (GTDB taxonomy): domain Bacteria; phylum Bacillota; class Bacilli; order Bacillales; family Bacillaceae_C; genus Weizmannia; species Weizmannia coagulans. The sequence goes on along the minus strand of NZ_ALAS01000016.1, from coordinate 3,511 downwards.
TTTTTGATTCTGCTCGGGCTTGCCGCGCAAAAGCAGAAAGAAGCAAGGTGGGAAACGTACCAGCTGCTTTCCCGCCATTTCGTGGACTCGTTAAGGGGGCTTGTGACGCTAAAGTTTTTGGGGCGGAGCAAAAGCCATAAAGAAGCCATTTGGGAAGTCAGCAACAAGTACCGGATTGCCACAAACCGGACGCTCAGGATTGCTTTTTTATCGTCGTTCTCCCTGGATTTTTTCGCGACTTTGTCCGTGGCGGTCGTGGCCGTGGAACTTGGGCTCCGGCTGATTAACGGGCAAATCGGATTTGAACCGGCCCTTGCGCTTTTAATTCTCGCGCCGGAGTACTTTATGCCCGTCCGCGATCTCGGCAGTGATTACCATGCCACGATGGACGGGAAAGAAGCGGGCGAGAAGATCCACCGCCTGCTTGCCGAAAAAGAAGACTTTGGAACCGGGCTTTCTTTTCCCGTCCCGGTTTGGAACGAACACAGCACATTAACAGTGGAAGGGCTTGAAAAACAGTCGCCGGAAGAAAACCGGGCGATTTTGCAGGATGTCACATTTACCGCCCGCGGGTTTCAAAAAATCGGCGTGATCGGAATCTCCGGTTCGGGCAAATCGACGCTTATTGACCTGTTATCCGGGTTCTCCATGCCGGATGGCGGGCGGATCAGGATTGACGGTCTGGAAGTTCCGCATTTGTCCTTTTCCGAATGGCAAAAGCAGGTGAACTACATTCCGCAGCATCCGTATATTTTCTCGGGGACCGTACGGGAAAATATTGCCTGGTATGCGCCGGATGCGCCGCTTGAAAAAATCGAGGAAGCGGTCCGGACGGCAGGGCTTTCCGGCCTCATCGCCGGCTTTCCGGGCGGGCTCGATGAAAAAATTGGCCAGGGCGGACGGGCGCTAAGCGGCGGTGAGGAACAGCGGATTGCGCTCGCGCGGGCATTGCTGGATACGCGGCCGGTTATGCTTTTGGATGAGCCGACTGCGCATCTCGATATCGAAACGGAACAAGAAATTAAACAGCTGATGCTCCCGCTTTTTGAACAGAAACTTGTCTTTTTTGCCACCCACCGCCTGCACTGGGTAAAAGAAATGGACTTGATTTTGGTGATGGATGGCGGCAGGCTTAGAGAAGCGGGCACATATGAAGAACTGTACCGGAAAAAAGGCGCCTTTTACGAACTTGTCGAGGCGCAGCGGGGAGGGGCAGAACATGGCATACTTCAAGCGGTATATTAAACCGTATATCCGCCAGTACCGGTGGCTGATGGCAGCTACTGTCCTGCTTGGCATTGTTGCTTTTCTTGCTTCATCGATGCTCACCTTTACGTCCGGCTATTTGATCACAAGGGCGTCGGAAATGCCGGCGACAATTCTTTTGATTTATGTGCCGATCGTCGGCGTCCGCGCTTTCGGGATCGCGCGGCCGGTCGCCCGTTATTTTGAGCGGCTTAGCGGGCATAATACGGTGTTGAAGATTCTTGCCGATATGCGCGTCAAACTGTATGAAATGCTCGAACCGCAGGCGCTGTTTATCCGCTCCCGTTTTCAGGCGGGGGATCTGCTCGGCACGCTTGCCGATGACATCGAGCACTTGCAGGACGCTTATATCCGCACCATTTTTCCTGTTGTAACGGCGCTGTTTTTGTTTTTATATTCAGTTTGCACGCTGGCTGCATTTGACTTTCTGTTTGCGTTGTGGATTGCCATATTAATGGGGATCATCCTGTTTGTTTACCCGCTTTTATCCTTATATTTCATGAAAAAACGGCAAATCGCGCTGAAAGAAACACAGAGCCGGCTGTACCGGAGCGTCACGGATACTTTATTCGGCATCCGCGACTGGATCATCAGCGGAAAGAAAGAACGGTTCTTCCGGCAGTTTTATGAAGACAGCCGGAAGAGTCATGAAATAGAAAGAAAGATGTCTTTTTGGAACCATAACCGGAACTTTCAGCTGCAGGTCATCTCGGGCATCATTTTAATATTTGCCGGCATCTGGGCAGGGCATGCCGCAATGCACGGAGATATCGCCCCGACCTATATTGCGTCTTTTACGCTTGTAACCCTTCCGATTCTGGAAGGCATTATCCCGGCATCCGCGGCGGTGGAAAAGATTCCGGCATACAAAGAATCCCTGCAACGGATTGACACGATCCGGCAACATGTCCCGGATAAAAGCAGTCCCAGTGCAGTTCCGGGAGAGAAAGCGGAGATCCGTTTGGAACACGTCTTTTACTATTATGAAAACGAACCGGCCGCAGCTTTGAACGATGTGTCACTCACCATTCCCCACGGGCAGAAGATTGCCGTGCTTGGCAAAAGCGGGGCAGGCAAATCGACGCTTCTCCATCTGCTGATCGGGGCGCTGCAGCCTGCTTCAGGGACCGTTTCCATCGGCGGGCATGCCCCGGCAGCATACGGCGAAGGGATTCACCAGCTGGTCAGCGTTTTGAACCAGAAACCTTATTTGTTCGCGACAACAGTCGAAAATAACGTTGCCCTCGGACGCCCCGGCGCCACACCCGTAGAAATCGAGGAGGCCATCCGGCAAGTCAAACTTGACCGGTACCTCCACTCCCTTCCAAATGGGATCCATACCCAAATGGAGGAAACCGGCCAGCGTTTTTCGGGAGGCGAGCGGCAAAGAATCGCCCTCGCGCGGATCCTGCTGCAAAATACGCCTGTGGTCATTTTGGATGAACCGACTGTCGGGCTTGACCCCCTGATAGAAAAAGACCTGCTCGATACGATGTTTGAAGTTTTAAAGGATAAAACGGTGATTTTCATTACCCACCATCTGGCCGGTATGGAAAAAATGGATCAGATCGTCTTTTTGGATGAAGGAAAAATCGCCATGCAGGGCACACACGCGGTTTTAATGGAAAACCATGCGCGTTACCGCAAACTTTATCAAATGGACCGCGGGGGCGCTTGACCAGCCCCCGCTTTTTCCAGTGCTGCTGTTGCATCATGGGCGCCTGCAGTGAATTTGCCGATGATTTTCATTATTGCCTGTGCCGGGAAAGAAGCATCTAAGGGCCGATTGCAAAAAAATAGACACAAATTATGAAAACGTTTCCATTCATTTCTTCTTTGCGAACCATTACACTGAAAATGAACCTAATTTGGAAAGGGTGGTGCCAGTCCAAACATTTGATTTCACAGGAAAATTGGCAATCGTGACCAGCGGCGGAGGAGAAATCCGCTACGAAGCATAACGGTAACAAGCTAAATCCGGATTCCCTCCATAAGCTAAAAAATATAGAATAAAAATACACAAAGACTGTTGACATGGATTTGCTATCTTGGTATATTAGTAAATGTCGCTGCTTCACATGAGGCATGGCAGATAAAAAAGTGTTGACAACGCACTTTATACTTGATATAATGTAAAAGTCGCTGTTATGAAGAAACAGCAAAGATTGTTCCTTGAAAACTGGACAAAACGAAACGTCAAATTCTTTTTGAGCTTTTATCAAACATCTTTACTGAGAGTTTGATC
>NZ_ALAS01000015.1 GCF_000290615.1 Heyndrickxia coagulans DSM 1 = ATCC 7050 | reverse complement strand
CCAGGCAGTGAGGCAGCTACTTCCAGCTCTTCTACAAGTGCCCTGTCAGCTTCCGCCTGTGTTTTTCCTACGCGTTTCACCATTTTCCCTACAGTTGTGTGACTAAGGCTCACTGCTGTCCATTCTTTTAAAACATCAGCTACCTTCCGATAGGTGTTCTCGCTTGCCAGCTCTGCCACCTTCAATTCCACTAACGGGCTGTATCTCTGATGTGGTACCAGCCCCAAGCATTCATCCAGAGGGTAATGCGAACCCCCTCTCTTGTCATGCATCAATGAGCGTTTAAAATTCACACTTCCAAATAGAAACTGAACGCTCCTGTAATCACTCCGGCAGTACTTCCAGCCTTCCGCCTGTTTCTTCAGTCTAATCGTTTGATCTAACTTCTCAAATACGTCCCCAACCCATTGTGTAAAAACTTTTTGCATCAGAA
>NZ_ALAS01000014.1 GCF_000290615.1 Heyndrickxia coagulans DSM 1 = ATCC 7050 | reverse complement strand
TTTCGCGCCCGCTTCTGTGGTTCCTGTAACCACAGTACTTGTATCGCTTACTTCTCCGACTTTCGGCGCTGCCGGAGCCGTTTTATCAATGACCGTTACCACCGTTTCAGCGCTCTTGTTCCCTGCCGCATCTTCCGCATAAACGACAAGCTTCGTTCCTGCTTTTTGTTTTGCAATGGTTACCTTAAATGCACCGGTATGATCAGCCGTTGCCGTACCCAAATTGTTTGAGCCGGATTTTACAGTAACTTTTGCCCCTGCTTCTGTGGTTCCTGTAACCACAGTACTTGTATCGCTTACTTCTCCGACTTTCGGCGCTGCCGGAGCCGTTTTATCAATAACCGTTACTGTTGTTTCACCGCTCTTGTTCCCTGCCGCATCTTCCGCATAAACGACAAGCTTCGTTCCTGCTTTTTGTTTTGCAATGGTTACCTTAAATGCACCGGTATGATCAGCCGTTGCTGTCCCTAAAATGTTCGATCCGGATTTCACTGTTACTTTCGCGCCCGCTTCCGTGGTTCCTGTAACCGCAGTACTTGTATCGCTTACTTCTCCGACTGTCGGTACTGCCGGAGCCGTTTTGTCCTGAACAGTGACGACGGTTTCTTCACTCTGATTGCCCTTACTGTCTTCTGTATGCACATGCAGTTCTGTTCCGGCTTTTTGTTTAGGGATGCTGACCGAAAAACTTCCATTTGAATCAGTAGAATTGGAACCAATTTCCTTTCCGCTCACCGCTACTTTCACAGTCACATTCGGGTCGGCCGTACCGGTAACCACTGTGTCATTATCCCCCACCGTTTGAACGGACGGTTTTGACAGAGACGTTACAGCGCCTGCATCACCTTTTTCAAGAAGCGTATAGGTAACATCGTCTCCTTTGTCAGAAGGAACTTGAAAATCATCCTTGGAACTTAAAGCTTTGACGATGGCTCCGCCGCCTTTTATATGGATTGAGGAGCCGCTGTAGGTTTTTACTTTCAGCCCGTCAAAAGCGGTATCCCCTTTAAATCCGTAAAGGCCGGTGTCTTCTTTCAAGACAAGTGCAGCACGGAAATCTGTCATAAACTGGCCAAAGCTAAGGTTCGGATCAATGTATTTGTGGATGATATTCTGCACTGCTTGATAATCAGTATGTGGATCACTAATCAATTCTTTATAAATCGTGTTTCCTTGTCCGCACTGGGCCTTTAAATACTCCATAAACAGGTATGACAAAGAATAGTTTGCCAATGTGTCACCCGCATAATCCCAATACAGGAGCGAATGGCCTTTTGTAATGTCCGCATCTTCATTGTAGTAATCGATCCGGTCATTCAACGGTGCACCGGTATAAATTTGTTCAGCCGCCATCGAGAGGCCCTCATCCATCCAAGTATCCGTATCGGTCAATCCTTGCACAAATACTTTCTGGTTAAAATTAATCATATGTTGAAACTCATGCGCCAGCGTAGAATAAGCTTGCGAAACATCTTTCGTAGCAGACATGCCCATCAATGGATAGGTATCAATATAGAAAATTTCCGACTCATTGGAATAGCTGTAATGATACAGGTCGCGCGGAGAAAAATACCCAGCCACGTAACCGCCGCTTCCACTAAATCCATCTTGAATATTATAGCATAGTATATTGACCTTCCCATTCTGGTCGACATCAGATGGCATTCCAAAGTTGTCGACATCTGATCGATAGATTTTATTATCGAATTCTTTTCCAAGTAATGCTGCTTCATCCTCTGTAATATCGTTGTTGTTCACCCAAACGTTGGCATGAGCGCCACTATAAAGGAGCGTTGCAGAAATGGATGAAAACTCGTTGGTTTCTAAGTTTTGGACGTAGAATGATTTGCTATCCCCTTTCACATAGTCTTTTTTAATCGACTTTGTCTCTTTTTTCAAAGCTTTATTTTGGTTTTTCTCTGTGTCAAACGGTGCCACATAATCCATACGATATGCAGACGGGCTGAGATTTTTGCTGTCGGCATAGGCATCATTATTAATACGGAAAGAACCGGTATATTCAGAGACTGAGCCATCAGTAGATTCATTGCTGATGAGTTCATAGTACTTGGTATCCCCGGCATTTGAACCGCTGCCTTTATAAAACGGGTTTGCCACCTTAAAGTAAGTCACACCGCTGAAGTATTGATCCGAAAAGCTTCTTAGTGTGCCTATCCTTATATAAATATAGGGATCATTTTCATAGAGTGATTTATCAATGGTGTAACCCAAGTTAACATTTCCTGTAAACCCACCTATATTGTGATAGGCACTCCCCAAATAATCCATTACTCCATTTCGGTTGGTATAGAATTCAGCATACAAATAAGGGTCCGTGCTACTGCTATTGCAAGCATGGCGAATGAGCAGCTGCATTTTGGTGTCTGAGTATTCCGCTGTAGAGAGATAGGTAAGATAATGATAGCTGCCATAGGTGTCTTTCAAAGCACCGGCATATTCTCCCTCTCCAACCAATGGATAATCGTCCGGATTTTTGTAGTTTTGCTGTCCTTTTTTATCCAGATGAGGCTTGGTATTCTGATTCAAGCCAACATCAGCGGATCCCACCTTATTTTGCTGGTCAGCCTTACTGCTTGCCTGGGCACCTGTCGGCAACCCAGCGATCAAAGAAAACGCCAACAACACATAGAGTACTATTTTCATTTTTTTCATTTGATTCCCCCCCTAATCTTTTACCAAACAAATGCGGTGCTTTTCCCCCATTTTGAAGGATAAAAAGTATCCAAACCATTAAGACAAAAGAAGACATTCTTTATAGGCAACCAGTAGCAATCGGTGCAGTAAGGATTTTACTCCCATTCTGCATACGGTATAAATTGCATCCAAATAGAAACTCTCTCAAGTAGCCATGTTGAAAATTTGGATGGCGCAAGGAAAAATCCCGAATAAATAATTATGATCACCCCCAAGTATGTATTCATCTTTTTTTCAGCTTCCCCAACTGCTTTTCTATGGGAATATACAGTATGATGATTTCTTTCAAACGTCTTATCAGAATTCCTTATAAAAACGGAGGTAAAAACGCTTTATTCCAAGTTTACAATATCTTCTAAATATTGTCTAGCTGGATATGCAAATTTCAGTTCTGAAGAGTAAATTCATCAATTTTTAGATGTTTTATGATAAAATGACTTATCCACATTTAGAAAATTTTTCCATCT
>NZ_ALAS01000013.1 GCF_000290615.1 Heyndrickxia coagulans DSM 1 = ATCC 7050 | reverse complement strand
CCTCACGCTCTATTAGTCAGTATCTGTTTTTCAGATTCTGACCCACCTTAAAAATTTTAAATTTGTGTCTTGACGATGGGGTCCACCTTTGTCGTCTTACAAGGCAGTCGTATAGAAACTATAGATTCTGAGAGTATTCCACCTGGAATTAAAGAACGCAGACAAAAAGCCAAAATAGATGAAAATGGAATACTTCAAGAAAACATCTTACTTCGTAGCCCATCATATGCTGCTGCCTTTGTCATTGGCGGGCACGTAAATGGACTGGTAGAATGGAAAACGAAAGACGGGGTATCATTGAAAGAAATAGAAAACAGTGAAGAAAATTAAGCGGAAATTTACATCCATCCTGTCTCCTCAACCCTGTTAATATATCTAACCTATCAACTCAACCCTATCACTTTCAAGGCAGTTGATATGTTACCGCAAACAATAAAAATAAGGGTTTTCTGACATTATTTCTTCCGGCAAAGTAACCGTGAGAAAAACCTAATGTCTGGAAACCCTTTATTTATCAGTATTTTTAGTAGAGCTACTTCTCAACCCTTGACATCAATACCACGCACTCAACGTGCACCGTATGCGGAAACAAGTCCACCGGCTGGACGGCAGTCAGTTTGTAGCCAAACGGTTCGAGTTCTTTTATATCCGTTGCAAATGTGTCCGGGTTGCAGGAGACATAGACAATGCGCGCAGGTTTGGCCCGGCCGATTTTGCGCATGACTTTGCCGCCGGCGCCGGAACGCGGGGGATCGAGGAGCAGCAGTTCCGGGTTGCCGAAGCTTTCCAGCACTTCATCAATCCCTTTGCGCGCGTCTTTGGCAAGGAAATATGTGTTTGAAATGCCATTGTCTTTTGCATTCCGTTTGGCAGATTCAATCGAGGTTTCGACGATTTCAATGCCGGCAAGTTCCCCGACACGGTCCGCAAACGGCAGAGAAAATGTGCCGACGCCGCAGAACAGGTCAATCATTTTTTCTGTTTTCTCCGGCCGGCCCATTTCAAGCGCAAGATCGACGAGTTTCTGTGCCTGTACCGGGTTGGTTTGGAAAAATGTATCGAACCATATCCGGTAACGGTAACCGCCCATTTCATCGTAAATAAAATCACGTCCGGAGAGGACATGTGTTTTTTCCGCCTGTGTCCGGTCTGCCCAATCGGTATTTTCGAGCCAGAGCAGGCTTTTTACTTGCGGGAATTTGCCGGTGATCCGTTCTGCCAAATCGCGGGCCGCTTCAGCCAGCTCCCCGTCCGGCGCTTTTGTTGCAAACAGGGCGAGCATCATTTCCCCTGTTACAAAAGACTGGCGCACCATTAAGTGGCGTAAGAGGCCTTCGTGCGCATCTTTGTCATAGCCTTTTAAGCCATGTCCTTTTACCCATGCGGCCACTTCCATCGCGCCATCCACCATTTCTTTTCCGGCAATCAGGCAGGTTTCAAGCGGAATCACTTTCCGGAAATTCCCTTGCTCATGCAGGCCGAGCGATCCGTCCGGGGCAAATGTAAATTCCATTTTATTGCGGTAGTGCCAGGGATTGTCCATGCCGATCGTATCACGGACAAGCGCCGGGTCAAAGCCTTGTGCGGCAATGGCTTCTTTTACATGGGCAGTTTTTTGCTTTAACTGGCCCTCGTATGCCCAGTGCTGCCAGACACAGCCACCGCACCGGTCAAAGTGCGGGCACATTGGCGCCACCCTTTCCGGATGGGCTTCGAGAATTTCTTCCGGCAGTGCCTTTCTTCTTCTTTTTTCCGGCTGGTCCACGGTGACGCGCACTTTCTCCCCCGGAAGCGTACGCGGAATGGTCAGTTTTAATTTTTTCGCGTTGCCAAGTTCATTTTCACGCCAGACAACCGCCTGCCCGGAACCTTTTGCATCCAGGTCGCGGATTTCCGTTATCAATGATTCCCCTTGCAAAATGGCCAATCCAATCTCTCCTTCCAATGAAAAACGAATATCTCAACACATTTGATGTGTAAAGTTCTTATATTCAAAAAACGGGGCGTTTCACTGCCTTGTAATAGTATAATGGAAAAAAAGCGGTTTGCAAATGTGCATTGCGCACCGGCACCACCCCGTAAGCAAAAACAAGGCCCGTGTTCTCGGCTTATCCACGGGCCTTGTTTTGCTTTCTCATTTCCAGTATTCTCGGCAGTTTGATTGCCAGATGTTCACGGCATTTTCGCTGTTTTTCATATATATAATCTGTTGCTTTTTCAATGGAAACGAGCTTATTGATATCATCTTCCTCTATATCGAGATCAAATTCATCCGATAACTCCACAGCCAGCTCTGATAGATCAATCCAGTCCGCACCGAGATCATCGACAAAAAGGGTGTCGTCCTTTATTTCCGAAGGGTCATCATCGAAATCGTTCAACACAATGTCGCGCACTCTTTCCCGGATATTTTCTTTTGAAATGGTTTCCCGCATCATCATCAGCTCCATTGTGTAAATGTGAACAAAATATTTCTCAACTACTTTTAATAATAGCCATTTTACAACGCCAGCACAAGAATGCAATATCCCGGCGCTAACTTTTTTATGCCAAATTTTTCCTAGGAAAGGGCGCTGCATTTTTGGGATACGAATGTACCCGGACAGCTTCTCTACAAATCAAGTGACAAGGCCCGGTGCAAATACTAAAATGATATTAGTGTAAACGGATTCCGGCGGTAAAGCAGATGTGCCATTGCTTTATCCCATATGTATAATATTGAACAAAATCGGGATGCCCCGGCCATTCCAACTTCAGCAGCATAACTGAAAATGGCCTCTGCATTTTATTGAAGGAGGAAGATGGATGATTACATTTGATGAACAAACGAAAACTTTCCATTTGCAAAATGATGAAGTGAGTTACCTCTTACAAGTGGATGCATTCGGCTGCGTTGAACATCTGTATTGGGGAGCGCCGGTCAGGGCCTACCACGGGGGGCGCGCCTATCCCCGCATCGGCCGCAGTTTTTCCCCGAACCCGCCCGGTGCAAAAGACCGCAAATTTTCACTGGATACGGTGCTGCAGGAATTCCCGGGATACGGCAACGGCGATTTCCGTGAGCCGGCGCATGTTATCCGGCATGCGGACGGGTCAACGGTCACGGACTTCCGCTACCGGGCGTATGACATTTTAAAAGGCAAGCCGGCGCTTCCCGGGCTTCCCGCTACTTTTGCCAATCCAAATGAAGCCGAAACATTGAAAATCATGCTGGAAGACAAACTCACAGGCCTTCAATTAACGCTTTTATACACCATCTTTCGCGACTTGCCGGCGATTTCCCGCGCGGCTGTGCTAACAAACGGCGGAAACAAGCCTGTTCGGATTGAACGTTTGATGAGCCTGAATGTCGATTTCCCGGCCGGACGTTTTGAGCTGTTGCATCTCCCCGGCGCCCATAAACGCGAACGGCAAATCAAAAGAGAAACGGTAACGGACGGGATCAGGCGTGTAGACAGCAAACGCGGCGCCAGCAGCCACCAGGAAAATCCTTTTTTGGCGCTTGTCCGGCCTGAAACAACGGAATTCCAAGGTGAAGCATATGCGGTGAACCTCGTTTACAGCGGCAATTTTGCCGGAATTGTGCAGCAGGACCAGTTCGGCCAGGTGCGTCTCGGGATCGGGCTGAATGATTTCGGGTTCAGCTGGGCGTTGCAGCCGGGTGACACTTTTTATTCCCCTGAAGCAGTGATGGCATACAGCAGAGACGGGCTGAACGGGATGTCGCAAACGTTTCACACGCTCTACCGCCGCCATCTTTTGCGCGGCAAACATAAAGATGCGGAACGCCCGGTGTTGATCAACAACTGGGAAGCGACCTATTTCCGGTTTCATGATCAAAAATTGCTTGAACTCGCCGACGAGGCGCAAAAGCTCGGCATTGAGCTGTTTGTGCTGGATGACGGCTGGTTCGGCCACCGGGACAATGACCGCAGTTCTTTAGGGGACTGGTATGAATACGCCGGAAAAATCCGGATGGGGATCAAAAATCTGGCGGAAGAAATCCATAAACGCGGCTTGAAATTCGGGCTCTGGTTTGAACCGGAAATGGTTTCGCGGGACAGTGACCTTTTCCGTGAACATCCGGACTGGGCATTGCAAATTCCGGGCCGCGGGATTTCCGAAGGGCGCTCCCAATATGTGCTCGATTTTAGCCGCGGGGATGTGCGCGAAAATATTTTCCGGCAGATGACGGATATTCTGGATCATGTCCATGTCGATTATATCAAATGGGATATGAACCGCCATATGACAGAAGTCCATTCCGCCCTGCTGGAACCGGAAAACCAGGGAGAAACCGCCCACCGCTATATGCTCGGGCTGTATGACTTTTTAGAAAAGTTGACGTCGCGTTACCCTGACATTTTGTTTGAAAGCTGTTCCGGCGGCGGCGGGCGTTTTGATCCGGGCATGCTGTATTATATGCCGCAAACGTGGACGAGCGATAATACCGATGCGGCCGACCGGCTGAAAATCCAGTACGGCACAAGCCTCGCCTATCCGCCGGTTACTATGGGCGCGCATGTTTCGGCCGTTCCGAACCACCAAACCGGCCGGGTTACGCCGCTATCGACGCGCGGTGACGTGGCAATGGGCGGCAATTTCGGCTATGAGTTGGATTTGACAAAATGCACGGAAGATGAAAAAGCAGTGATCCGGGAGCAGATTGCATTTTACAAAGCACACCGTCAATTGTTCCAGTTTGGCCAGTTTTACCGCCTGATAAGCCCGTTTGAAGGCAACAGCGCCGCCTGGCAATTTGTCTCGCCGGACCGGAAACATACCATTGCCTATTTTTTCAACGTACTGTCTGAAGCAGCCGGCCCGGTGAAAATATTAAAACTGGCAGGCCTTGACCCGGACAAAAACTACCGGCATATTGAAACAGGCAACATTTACGGCGGCGACGAACTGATGAACATCGGGCTGTATTTGCCATTGTTTAACAAACAGGACTTTGCAAGCTACAAAGCAGAGTTTGAGGCGGTGTACGAGTAAAATACTCCCCCTCTTCCCAGGCAGAGGGCACTGAAAAACGGTGAGGCACTGTGAATGGCGGTGTCTTGCCGTTTTCTTTTTCCCCGCCTATTCATTTTTGTTATGAATGGGTATAACAATTTTTTATTTTCATTTTTTTCTCTATTTCAGTATAGTATACATAAAACGAGTCTTAAAGAAAGAGAGGTCAGCTATGGATGCATTAGTAGAAGCATTCCGTTCCATTCCTGCCACCTGCATATCAGATGCTATGGATGGTTTGAATAACTTGCACCCGCGGATTAAGCCATTGAAATCGTCCTATTTTCTCTGCGGCAAAGCTTTTACTGTTAAAATGCCGGTGGGTGACAATTTAGCCGTCTTAAAAGCCATTAGAAATGCACAACCTGGCGATGTTCTTGTAGTGGACGCAAAAGGAGACGAGTACAGAGCCATTGCCGGCGACTTTGTGGTCGGGATGGCAAAAACTTTGGGCATAAGCGGGATTGTTGTGGACGGCGTTATTCGTGATATAGATGGTGTTATAAAACTGAACTATCCTGTTTTTTGCAGGGGCACAACTGTGGCAGCCAGCGGAAAAAGCGGTGTTGGCGAAATAAACGTCCCCATTTCCTGCGGGGGAGTAGCCGTAAATCCCGGGGACATCATCGTGGGCGATGCGGACGGAGTGGTGGTGGTGCCGGCAGAAAAAGGAGAAAAAATATTGCACAAAGCACACGAAAAATTGAAGAAAGACCAGCTTAGGGAAGAATCCGTCTCCGGAAACAAAGAAGAGATCATCAAGTATTTAGACTCCATGATCTCAAAATCATAACCTGCCTCTCTCTATGCACGCCCGGTTTCCATTTGGGCTGTTGAACCGCATTCTGAAAAAATGCAGCTGCCATGCAAATAGATGCATGGCTTTGAGGTTAGGTCCACTTTATTTTGCGCGAAACATTGTTATTTTATTGCCGGCTGCAATCATCGGCTTGGCTCCAGTTTGAAAACTTTAGTCTGTTTTTACACGAAATACGGCGGACTGGCCAATGCTTCATGGTTGATATTCATTTGCCAGTTTCTTGAACGCTTCAAGCGACCGTTCCACTTTCTCTGTCGGGATGCAGTAGGCAATCCGGAAGTAGCCCGGAACGCCAAACGTGTCAGATGGAACGAGCAGCAAATCATATTCAAGTGCTTTTTTGCAAAATGCCACAGCGTCGTCTTCCAATGCTTTCGGGAACATGTAAAATGTGCCGCCGGGCTTTGTGATGGAAAACCCCATATCGGCCAAGGCATCGTACAAAATATTCATGTTGGTTTCATAGACTGAGAGATCCGCCGTGATGTCCAGCACTTCGGCAACAGCGAGCTGGATGATCGACGGCGGGCAGTTATGGCCGATGCCCCGTGAGATCTGGCCGCACATATTGACGATCAGTTCCGCATCCGGGCAGCCCGGGTTCACGGCCACGTATCCGATCCGCTCGCCTGGCAGCGACAGCGACTTGCTGAAAGAGTAGCACGTAATCGTGTATGGATGATATTTCGCAACGTACGGAGCCTCTACACCCTTGAACACAATTTCCCTGTACGGTTCATCTGTGATGATATAAATCTCATGCCCGAATTCCCGCTCTTTTTCCTGCAAAATCTGCGCCAATTCCCGGATCGTGGCTTCCGAATAGACAGCGCCTGAAGGATTGTTCGGCGTGTTGATTAAAACAGCTGCCGTTTTGGGCGAAATCATCCGGCGGAACGCGTCAAAATGAATTTGAAAATTTTCCGTATCAGCGGGAACGACTTTTAACACCGCGCCCGTTTGATTGACGTACGGCACGTATTCAGGAAAATACGGCGCAAACGTGAGCACTTCATCTCCTGGCACGGTTACCGCCCTTAACGCGTGTGCAATGGCGCCGGCTGCCCCTGTAGCCATAAAAATATGTTCTTTCCGGTATGGCAGGCCAAACCGCCGTTTTAAGGAATCCGCAATTTTTTCACGGACCGAATCAATCCCAAGGCTCGGGCTGTAGCCGTGCACCGCCGGGTTTTGCGCAAGTTCCACGAGTTTTTCGGTAAAAGCTTGCGGGACCGGCACGCTCGGATTGCCAAGGCTGTAGTCAAAAACATTTTCAGACCCGATTTCCTTCGCCCGTACTGCCCCGTATTCAGCAATCTCCCGGATGACCGATTTCTGGCCGAGCATCCTTTTGAATTCTTCCGCAATCATGTTTTTCTTCCTTTCTGAACATCTATCCTATGTATAGATATAACTATACCATATTTTGGCCCCGTTAAGATGAAATTTTCTAAATTTGCTTTCTTGTTTATATCGTAACAGTGTTGTGTTATATTAAAAGCGGAAAAGGAGTGGCAAAAATGGATGAAGATTTAATCTCCAAAAAAGATCTGCTCGAACAAACCGGCATCTCCTATGGGCAATTATACCGGTGGAAACGGAAAAACCTGATTCCGGAAGACTGGTTTATCCGCAAATCCACGTTTACCGGGCAGGAAACCTTTTTCCCCCGCGAACGCATTTTGGAGCGCATTGAAAAAATCCAGGCGATGAAAGAAAACCTTTCGCTTGATGAGCTTGCCGAAATGTTTGCACCGGGCGGCGGGCAACGGATCAGCAAGGCAGACATGCTGAAACGGGGCATTGTTTCCGATTTTGTACTCCATTTTTACATGGAACAAACGCAGGCGCAAGAACAGGCTTTTCCATTTGAAGAAGTGCTCGCCATTTTTTTATTGGAAAAACTTCTGCACGGCGGGGAGATTTCCCTTGAGGAAGGGAAAATGCTGGTGCGGCTCTTGCAGGATGCGGAAAAATCTTTTGCAACAGAAGGCACAAAGGTATGGCTGATCCGGAAGTTCGGCGTTTCCACCTGCTTTTTGACAAAAAAAGCGGAAGACATTTTATTTGATCGTGAAGCAAAAGTGATTGTCAACCTTGATCTGATGGAGTTATCGGCAGAATTAAAAGGAAAATGGCTATAGGAGGCGGGCAAAAGTGGGAAATCTTGTTATAAACGGAGTCGCATCCTCAAACGGCGGGACTTTTGGCGACGTCATCTTAAAAAACATTTCCAACCACGGATCACCCCTTTTGTCCCCCGGCAATCCTGTTCTTGAAACAGTATGCTTTCCAAATGAAAGGCAGTGCGATGAACGGGTCCTTCATCGCACTGCCTTTCGTTTGGTATTACAGGGGACCCAACCATGCCGCATCCTGTATACATTTTCACCTTCGGAGGGTACACTCCCCAATGTATGAATTGGGTTTTCAGCCTTTTCCCGGCTGCCGGAGTGTGATGTTATCAGGATGCCTGTCGTCGGCTCCGTTACAGATCCAAATCTTTGTTAAGATTTGCTTCTTTTAAAGCTTGTGCCTTAAAAGATCCGTTACTGATCCGGCTTTCCTTTGCCTTTCCATATTCTTATGCCTGGAAGTTCATTGACCTTTCATTTGACTGTTCAGCACTTTTTCTCATGAATGAATTGCTTTGCGGCCTTTTCCTTTTTGAAAACTTTCTTCGAAAACTTTCACCTTCGGAAACAGGTTCCCCAATTGCTTTCATTCATGTTACTCAAGTGCCTGGAGTTTCCATGATTCTTCAAATCACTTTTTCGGCAATCGTTTATGTTCCGGCAAAAGGTTTGCTTTTCAGCTGCCTGAACGGGCGGAGTACATTCGCCAATTCCTTTTTCGTGAACCGGTTGCGCTCACCGTTCCGGGCTTTTCGAAATATACGCGTGAAGACGGAACCAATCGGGATGGTTGAGTCTCCTGCAATCCCAAACTTTAAGGGCTTTCCTTCCTTACACTTGTAGTATAGCACGGGCATCCGGAAAAAGCTGTGTCGAAATTGTTAACGCTTTCAAATTTTGAAAATATAAAAGCAGTGCGGGCGACCGCACTACTTTCCGTCGTTAAACCAGTTTATGCGCATACCATTTGGCACCTTTGAAGCGGTTCATGAAAATGAGCCCGCGTACGCCCCATTCGGCAATCATCGCAACCCAGATGCCAGTGATGCCAAAACCGAATGTGATCCCTAAAATATAACCGAGTATGACCCGCAAAAGCCACATCGACAACAGCGAAGCCACCGATGTAAATGTTGAATCGCCTGCTGCCCGGAGCACGGCCGGCATAATAAAACTTTGCGGCCATAACAGCGGCTGCCCGACTGCAGAAATCAGGACAATCGTAAAGACCGTCGGAATAATCGATTCAGGCGGATTAAACAGCTTCATCATGACAGGGAAAAACGGCAAAAGAACCGCTGACGTTACGACATAAAGCAGCGAAGACATAACAATAAACGACTTTGCAAATTTCCGCGCGTCAACGATATTCCGCCGGCCCATGCATTGTCCGACAATCGTGACAATCGCAATGCTGAGCGCGTTCGGTCCAATCTGGAAGAGCAGCGTGATTGAACTTGCGATCGCATTTTCCGTCAGCGCCAATGTCCCAAGCTGCACAATAAATGTCTGCGTCAGCAGTTTCCCGCCGTTAAAAAAGATTTGTTCCGCCGCAAACGGGATCCCGATAAACATCACTTTCTTCAATAATGAAAAATCGAGGTGAAGCGCATTTTTTATTTTAAAACGAACCGACTCATTGTACTTCATGACATAAAAAATGGAAGCGATCATGCCGAAAATTCTTGCACATAAAATGGATGTCACAAGGCCGGCGACACCCATATGAAAAAAGGTAATAAACACAACATTGAGCACGGTGTTCGTTAAGTTCATAAACAGCGACAAACCGAGGCATGGCTTTGTATCCCCGACGCCGCGCAAACCGCCCAGTACCGCCTGGAAAATCGCAATAAAAGGATATGAGAGACAGCTACCAATCAAATAAATTCTCGCATTATGAAAAACGGCTGCATCTGCTTTCCCGAACAGTAAATTTAAGGTCGGCGTGTTGAATACAATCACAAACGCGGCAAGCACAACGGAAAAAATGGCAACGGCAGAAATGGCCTGTGTCGCTGTTTTTGATACCATTTCTTTATTGCCAATTCCTTTATACTGGGCAACAATCACCGTTCCACCGGTTGCAATTGCGATAAATACGTTGACAAGAAAAATATTCAATGAATCTACCATGTTCACGGCACTGACAGCACTGACGCCGGCAGAACTGATCATCGCCGTGTTGAGAAAACTCATTAAGATCAAAAACGCCTGGTCCACCAAAATCGGGATAATAATGCCAATAACTTCCCGGTAATCTATAGAATCCCCCGTTAAGTATCTGTTCAGGTAAAAAGTAGACTTCTGCTTGAGTTTGACAGCTTTGATTTCCATAAGACCTCTCTTCTTCATTTTGCGGGCTTTTTTGTCCGTTCTTTTTAATGCAACCCATATTATATCACCTTAATAAAAAGAGTAAAGCTTTTTCGCCTGGCGAAATTTACGATTTTGTGAATGGCAAATTACCCGGAAAACAAGCGCCAGCACGCCAAATTTACATATAAAATATACTTCCGTTTTTCCACAGGAAGAACAATAACTACTTTTACAGTGGGGGGAAAACGGCAAAATTTCTTTCATTTTATATGCATCTTTTATTTTGACGCTCTATTGATACGGTGATACGATGGATATGTAAGGGGTTACATAAAATGGGAAAGGAAGTATGGTTATGGACTTTCAAAATATCACAATAGCAGGGAGCGGTGTACTTGGGAGCCAAATCGCCTATCAAACAGCTTTTAAAGGCTTTCATGTATACGTTTATGATATTTCTGCCGAAGCAATTGAACAGGCGAAAGAAAGAATTTCCGGGTTGAAGGCACGCTACAGGAAAGATCTTGGTGCAACAGAACAAGAAGTGGACGCAGCCTATAATAGAATTTCTTTTTCTGATGATCTGGGACAAGCCGTAGCCAGTGCCGATCTGGTCATTGAGGCCATTCCGGAAGTGGTTTCCATTAAAACGGACTTTTACCAAAAACTTGGAAAATTGGCACCAAAAAAAACGGTCTTTGCAACGAACTCATCGACCCTGCTGCCAAGCCAGTTTGCTGAAGCTACCGGCCGCCCAGAAAAATTTCTGGCGCTCCATTTTGCCAATGAAATTTGGAAAAACAATACGGCAGAAGTCATGAAACATCCCGGCACAGATGAAAAAGTATTTCAAGATGTGATCGCGTTTGCAGAGGCAATCGGCATGGTGGCGCTGCCTTTGTACAAGGAACAGCCGGGCTATATTCTGAACTCATTGCTCGTACCGCTGTTGGAAGCAGCCCAAATGCTGCTGGTAAAAGGGATTGCCGATCCGGAAACGATTGACAAGACATGGCGCATTGCAACAGGCGCCCCGGCCGGGCCATTCCAGATTCTGGATGTGGTCGGCATCAAAACCGCCTACAATATCAGTTTGGCAAAAGCAGAAGCTACCGGCGATGAAATGTACAAAAAAATTGCAGACTTGCTGAAAACGGAATACATTGACAAAGGCAAACTTGGAAAAGAAACAGGAGAAGGCTTTTACAAATATCCTTCCGATGAATCCTGATGTGACAGAAGGGCCCGCACAAAGCGGGGCCTTTTTATTTTGCTCTGCTAAATGGGCAAAAGCCATGGACTTAGGCTCCAGCCAACATGCAAGAATGCGGAAAAAACTTAATTCAAAAGCCGCAGCCATGGATAGAAAAAAATCAGCCTATAGCTTACCTATCGATGGCAAACTTTGGGCAAACTTTGCAGAACTTGCTGAACGGGCCGGATAAAAAGCCAAAACAGATTCGTCCAGCAAACCCTGTTTAATGCACGGCAACTTTCTGCCCGTGGAAAGCCAAATATTGGACGGCTTCCGGCGGGGCGATTTCCTGCATCATGTCGACAAGGCGCTGATGATGCGTGAAAAAGATGATTTGCGTGCAGCTGGAAAGTTCAAGTAATATTTTTAATGTTTCTTTTGAACGTTCATCATCGAAATGGACGAGGATGTCATCGACAATGAACGGCAGCGGCTCGTTTTCAGCTGCGTATTTTTCAATGCTCGCAAGGCGGAGGGACAAATACAGCTGGTCGGTCGTCCCGTCGCTCATCCCGTTCAGCGGTACATTCTCCCCACCGCGCACGCCCATTAAAACAGGCTCGTCCTGCTCGTTGTAATCAACAGCCAATCCGTCGAAAGAATGGAGTGTCAGCCGCGCAAAAATGTCACCCGCGCGGTTTAAAATCGGATTCTGATTCTGGCTACGGTAAAATTCAATCCCTTTTTGTAGCAAAGCTGTAGCGAGTTTCAACTGGATATATTGCTCGGTCAAACTGGCGATTTGCGCATGCACGCTTTCCCTTTCCTGGCCGGCTTCAATTGCCGCCATGTTGGCGCCGCGGATCTGTTCTTCGTATTCTTTTTTGACCGCGCCATATTCCTGCTCCACCCGGGAACGCGAAGCTTCCAAACGGTCAAGTTCACGTCCAGTTTCCGCCAAATCGGCGTCTATCGAGTCTGCATCAAACCGGGCCGCCTCATCAAGCAGTTCCTGCAGTGATTTACCGGCACCCGCATCCAGCATATCCGCTTCGATTTGCCGGATTTCCTTTTCAAAACTTTTTTTCAGCAGGAATGCTGTTTCAATCTGCTTTAGTTCTTCGATTGTGCTGCAGCCTGCCTGTTGGAAAAGTTCTTTTAAAACCGCACCGGCTGCTTCCAGTGCTTCCGCTTCTTCTTTTCTCTCATTCTCCAAGTCTTCTGACTGGCGTTTGAGCTTTTTCAAAGCGGCATCGTCCTGTTTGGCATTTTGCAACAGCTGGTACATCCGGTTTACGGCAACAGCAGCATTTTCCCCGTCCAATGGAAGTTGGGCCGTTTCAAGGATCTGCTGTACTTTTTCTTCAAAGCGCGCCATTTTTTCAGTGACGGCTTGCTGTTCTTTTTCAGTCCGGTTGTATGCATCATAAATTTGCGTACAAGTTTCATAGCGGGCAAGCAGGGATTCAGCAACCGCCGGTGGCACCTCTTCCAATATTGCCGTGCCCGCTACAGCTGAAGACCAATTTGCCAGCCATTCTTCGCGTTTCTTCCCGATTTCCGCTCTCTCCGCTGCATTTTCTTCCCGCTTTTCTTTTAAATCGCGGATGGCCGTTTCAAGGCTGTCCTTCTTTGCGGCAAGGCTGCGGATTTGTTTCAGTTCGTTTTCTGCAAGGCTTACTAGTTCCGAAAGCGGCTGCCCTTCTGAAACGGCGGCAAATGTTTTCAGCACGGCAGAAAGCGCATTGCAACAGTCCGCACGACTCTCTTGGAGCGCGCGGATTTTTTCCTGCGCCTTCTCATAATCCTGCATCAAGCTTTTAATTTGCGCGTGTTTTTGCAGCCATTCCCGCATCTCTGCAGGGGTAAGCGGACGGATTTGCGCCGGCGCCCAAAGTTTTTCCCAGGCGGATTCCCACGCACGCAAAGCTTCTTCAAGCCCGGATTTTTCCTTTTCAAGCTGTTCTTTTTTCCCACGGAACTTTTGAATATCGGCTAAAAGTTTATTCTTCTCGCCGACTTTTTCCGCCTCCAGCCGCATGGTATCAGCAATCTGGTCAGCCTCGCGGACATGTTTCTCATAAACCGGCACGGCCGGCTCTCCCTTTGTATACGTTTCAGCCGTTTCATGCCAATGGCCGGTTTCAAGTTTGGTGCGGATCAACTGCCAGCCGGCATCCCTTAAGGCGCGGGCCGCCGACAGCTTTTCTTCGGACGGGATTTCAGCAATTGAATCAAGCCGGCGGATGCTTTCTTCTGAAGCTTCGATGTCCTCTTCCAACCGGAAAATCCGGCTTTGCACCAATTCCAGCTTCCGTGTCAATTGTTCCGCTTCTTTTTCAAATTTTTTCACCGTTTCTTCCAAACCGGGCACCGGAAGTTTGACAAGTTCTTCAGCCCCGCCATCCCATAACGGCAAAGCCCGGACGGCTTCTTCCACTTGCCGGTGTTTTTGCCGGCATTCCGCGGCCAGCTCGTGTATCGCCGCTTCCACGTCCCCTGCACGGTTCACCTGGTTCAGGGCAGCTTCAAGTTTTTCGGCATCCGGAGAATCAGGCAAGGCAGCCAATTCTTCCAGCTTCTTTGCCAGCTCTTTTTCCAGTTTTTCGCCTTCCCGTTTGCATGATGCATAAGCCTGGTCGAGCAACGGCTTCTGCCTGCACAGCTCGCGGATCATTTCTTTTTGGGCGGAAGGCAGCCGGTAATGTTCTATATTTTCAACTGCCGCACGGCCCGGGTCAATCTCCTTCATCACGGAGATCAATTGGGCTTGGAGCTGCTGTTTTTTCCCTTCCAGCTCAGGCAGCATTTTTTCATCGTCTTCGTACTGTTGCACTTGGCGGTAAAGGCCGGTAATCGCGGCAGCCTGTTCCAAAATGTGTTCCGGAATGCTGATTTCTTTCATTTCTGCTTCGGCGCGCGCCAGTTGTCGGGAAATTTTGTCCAAGTTTGCCCGGGAAGCGTTCCATTTGTTTTCCGTTTCTGCACGGACTTCGGCAATATTTTCCGGAAGATCCGGGACATCGCCGAGCGCTTCCAATTTTTGCAAAAGATTTTCCCGGTTTGCGATCTTCGGCAAAATCCATTTGACGCGCTGCAGCTGTTCTTTTTGGCTGCGCAGCGTTTTAATTTTTGCGGTGAGGCGGCCGAGTTCTTTTTCCAACTCCCGGTAACGCGCCTCAAAAGCTTTCCATGCCTGTACTTTCAGCTGCTGCTCATTGATTTTTTTCGAAAGTTCTTTTTCCCGCTTGAGCAGCTTATTTAATTCAGGGACGGAACCGGTTTTTTTGTACAGTGCGCCTGCCTGTTTGTCGAAGTTCTCGAGAACCCGGCGCAGCACATTGATGCCCGAAGCGGCTGTGAAAAAACTTTCCCCGGCATTGCCGCCGCTTTCCAAAAGGCTCTCGCCGCCTTCACGGAGACGGACATGGTCAAGGGCAAACATATTTAAAAACTGGGATTCAGGCATATGGTTTAAAAAAGCGGCGACCGTATTTTCCGGGACCGGGTTGCCGTCCGGGCCAAGTGCCGTATTCTTTTTCCCTTTTCTGCGGGTAAACTGCAGAGCTTCCCCTTTTGTGTTGCGCAAAAGCCCTTCAATTCTTAATTTCGTATTGCCATGGAGGAAAGCGTCGTTCGTTTTTTGCGGAAATCCATATAAAAAATGCGTAATCGAGCGGAGTGTTGTGCTTTTTCCGGCTTCATTCGGCCCGAACAGCAGATGGAAGTTTTTCTCCGGATCAAAGGAAAGCATCTGGTCTGTAAAATGCCCATAAGCAAGCAGGTTCAAATAATCAAATCTCATGCCTTTTCCGCCCCCGTTTCCGTTAAGGAGTAAAGAATGAAGTCTTCCACATCTTTTATCCGCTTTTTGATCAGGCCGGGGTTGGAAAAATCAAACCCGTCTTCCCCTTCTTTCAGTTCATGCGGAATGGCCTGGCGGATATCACTGAACTCATCCAGCAGCGCTTCAAGCATCTCTTCATTTTCGGCCGTGCTGCGGATAAATTTTAGCACCGTCCCGATTGGCGACTGTTCATCGGAAAAGGCATCGGCATCGTTCAGCCCTGTTGTCCTGATTTTTACTTTCTCCACCCAGATTTCGCCGAAACCCGTCTCAAGCGCAATGGAACGCAGCTGGTTCAAGAAGAGGTCTTTTTTTGCAACCAGTTCCCTGTGCATTTTTGTTGCGCCGGCCAATTCAAAACGGACCGCCAAGTAACGCCCGTCCGCTTCCGCATATGCCTTCTCAAGCGCGCTGCGGGCCGCGTCCATGAGCCCGTCCGCCGTTTCGATGCCGCCCATGTCAACCGGGCACAATTGCCACCGGAGCACATCAAGCGGGATGGATTCCATCTTTTCAATCGCACCGTCTTTTACTTCCACATAGGTACAGCCCTTTTCCCCCGTCTCGCGGATATGCCGCCCCTGGATATTTCCCGGGAACAAAATCGCCGGGTCATGGGGATGGAGCAATTCCCGCATATGGATATGGCCGAGCGCCCAGTAATCATACTGTTTCTCCATCATATCTTCTATTGTGCACGGCGCGTAATTTTCATGCCCTTCACGCCCCGTTGCGCTAGTATGTAAAATGCCGATATTGAAATAGCCTTCTTTTTTCGGCGGATAGTTTTTCACAAGATTTTCTTCCACTGCCCGTGATGCAAAACCCTGCCCGTGAATGGCAACACCAAGCGCATCAAGGGTAACCGTTTCCGGCGCTTTTACCGGAAATTCGTGCACATTGGCCGGCAGTTTCAGAGATTTTGTCATCAAATTAGCCGCATCATGGTTGCCGCGGATGAGGAAAACAGGAATGCCTTCTTTCTGCAGGCGGACCATCTGGCTTGTGAAAAAGAGGCCGGTATTATAATCTTTCCAATTGCCGTCATACAAATCGCCGGCAATAATGAGAAAATGGACTTGCCGTTCAATCGCCGTATCCACCAAATTTTTAAATGCTTCACGGGTTGCCCCGCGGATTTTTTCCACCGGTGCTCCCTCGTATTGCTCCAGGCCGGCCAAAGGGCTGTCCAAATGGATATCAGCCGCATGGATAAATGAAAAAGACAAGGCACTCCCTCCCGAATTTAAAAACGAGAACATTTATTTGCTATTTTTATTTTACATGGATGGGGAGGGAATGATCAAGAGAAAAACCGTTTTTCTGAAAAAAATTTATATTTTGGTAATGCTTTTTGCAGGCCGCTGCAGTTTAAAATAGGCTGCC
This sequence comes from Heyndrickxia coagulans DSM 1 = ATCC 7050, assembly GCF_000290615.1. Lineage (GTDB taxonomy): Bacteria > Bacillota > Bacilli > Bacillales > Bacillaceae_C > Weizmannia > Weizmannia coagulans. The sequence continues at coordinate 298 of NZ_ALAS01000013.1, read as the reverse complement.
ATTTTGGGAAGAATCACAATGTCCGGGTAACTTTGCCCTGTTTCCCATTTGGATACAGAGGCTTTTGAAACGCCCATGTAATCTGCAAGCTGTTCCTGTGCAATGCCTTTTTCCTTTCGTTTGCGGATAATGCATTTGCCAATATTCAGTCCGTTCATCCTGTTCACCTCTTACCTCCATTGTATTTCCCCGTCCCACACCTGTCGATAGAGGTAATTGCGATGTTACAGACTCCTTGTAGCCCAAGGGTTTGAAAAAAGGATAAAAAAATTTTCCCCCTAAAAAGAGGGGGAAACAA
>NZ_ALAS01000012.1 GCF_000290615.1 Heyndrickxia coagulans DSM 1 = ATCC 7050 | reverse complement strand
TCTTTGAAGGAAATGCGGATTTTCCAAAGTTCAAAAATCGTAAAGCAAAACAATCCTATACAACTAACTTAGTCAATGGAAACATCGAATGGAAAGATGGTCATATCAAGTTGCCTAAACTAAAGCTTGTAAAAATCAAACAGCATAGAGAAATTCCTGCTGATTATAAATTGAAATCCTGTACCATTTCCAGAACAAAGTCAGGAAAATACTATGTTTCCGAACTAATAGAATACGAAAAAGATATACAGCCTAAAACAATAGAAAATGTCATTGGGCTAGATTTTGCTATGGCTGAATTATACGTGAGTAGCGAGAATGAGAAAGCCAATTATCCTCGTTATTATCGTGTGATGTCAGAAAAATTAGCAAAAGCCGGGCGCATTCTGTCCAAACGCAAGAAAGGTTCTGTACGTTGGAACAAGCAACGACTAGTAGTGGCTAAGTTACATGAGAAAGTGGCGAACCAACGCATGAATTTTCTTCATCATAAGTCAAAAGA
>NZ_ALAS01000011.1 GCF_000290615.1 Heyndrickxia coagulans DSM 1 = ATCC 7050 | reverse complement strand
ATTTTTTTCCACTCATTTGCCCCTTCGAGTAAAATTTTACACATACTCATGACTTCCGATCTTGACGCGGTAATTAAATCAGCGGTTGTCCTCGTGTTAAACGAGTTTATGGAAAAGGAAAGGGATGACTATTTAAAAACGAGCCCTTATGAACGCGCTGTTGAACGCCGGGATTACCGGAACGGTTACTATGAACGCGAGCTGTTGATGAGCATCGGCAATGTTACATTAAAAGTTCCCCGGACACGTAATGGCGAATTCTCAACTACCTTATTTGAAAAGTATGCCAGATGTGACCAAGCTTTCGTCCTTTCAATGTTGGAGATGGTCATCAATGGCGTCTCTACCCGTAAGGTCACAAATGTCGTAGAACAGCTTTGCGGTAAGAATGTATCCAAGTCGTTTGTCTCTTCCCTTACGCAAAAACTGGATCCCATTGTGAATGCTTGGGCCGAGAGACCGTTGAATACAACCTA
>NZ_ALAS01000010.1 GCF_000290615.1 Heyndrickxia coagulans DSM 1 = ATCC 7050 | reverse complement strand
TATAAAATACAATTTTACACATTTACCTTGAGGCGTTTTCTGATTGGTTTTCCCGAAGTCTACCTGAGCTTGTTGCCCCATTGGCGGGTCAGGTATCGCTTGATAAACCCGTTGATGTGTCTCTTTTGGTATGGCATATTTTTCACGAAGTTCTTTGACATAACTACGTACCGTACTTTCCCCAACAATTAGTTTAGGGTAGTGCTCCATCAACCAATCATGGATCTGTGCCGAAGACACATCTGGGTTTTCACTCAGCCAAGTATGAA
>NZ_ALAS01000009.1 GCF_000290615.1 Heyndrickxia coagulans DSM 1 = ATCC 7050 | reverse complement strand
ATGGGCATATATTTATCTGACAATATTATATTTCTGGTGGTGTTCTATTTGCATTGAAAGAAAAATTGTTAACATCGCAAAAAGCTCGAAAATTTTTCTTCTTGCTATTTTAAGTCCGTGCTGATACGATAGAAGAGCATGATTTGGAAGGCATATATTCAGCATCAGGAGTCTTTCCAAGCAGATAATTTTGGCCAGTGGAGTAAAGGCATCGGTGTGCCGGGCCAAATGCCGAATCGGCAACTTTTGGTTGCCTTATTGATTGAGTGGGAAACTCAAATTTTATAAGTTGGTTACTTTACAACCGGTGCTTGTGCACATCAACTTGTGAAACGATCAATAAGAGTGGTAAAAGTAATTATTTGCTATATAGACTCTGATCCTATAAGAATATAAAGCTTTCTTCCATATTGTCCACGGACTTTTATGGCAGGCGTATATCTGTTTATGCGGATATGCATGCTTTTTTAGGATGATGATTTCAAGCAAGTGTTGTGCGCACGTATGCGGATTGCACTTGCTTTTTATTATGCAAAAATTCTATTTGAAGGAGACAGAAGAATGGGAAAAGCGTTGATTATCGGGGCCGGCGGCGTGGCATCGGTCGCTGCGCATAAATGTGTCCAAAACAGCGAAGTCTTTGAAGAAATCTGCATCGCAAGCCGCACGAAATCAAAATGCGATGCGTTAAAAGCAAAGCTTGACGGCGGAAAAACGAAAGTGACGACTGCACAGGTCGATGCCAATCACGTCGATGAACTGGTTGCTTTAATTGAAAAAGTGAAACCGGATGTCGTCATGAATCTGGCGCTGCCTTACCAGGATTTAACCATCATGGAAGCCTGCCTTCAAACAAAAACAAACTATCTCGACACCGCGAACTATGAGCCGGAAGACACGGCAAAATTTGAATACAAATGGCAATGGGCATACCGCGAACGTTTTGAAGAAGCCGGCATTACCGCCCTTCTCGGCAGCGGCTTTGACCCGGGCGTAACAGGCGTATTTTCCGCTTATGCCCTGAAACACCATTTTGATGAAATCAATTATATTGATATTTTGGACTGCAATGCCGGCGACCATGGCTATCCGTTCGCAACAAACTTCAACCCGGAAATCAACATCCGCGAAGTTTCCGCCAACGGCAGCTACTGGGAAAACGGCAAATGGATCGAAACAAAACCGATGGAGATCAAACGCGTGTATGATTTTCCTGAAATCGGCGAACGCGACATGTACCTGCTGCACCATGAAGAGCTGGAGTCGCTTGCCGCAAATATCCCTGGCATTAAACGGATCCGTTTCTTCATGACGTTTGGCGAAAGTTACCTGACACATTTGAAATGCCTGGAAAACGTCGGCATGACTTCAATTGAGCCGATTGAATTTGAAGGCAAACAAATCGTGCCGCTGCAGTTTTTGAAAGCTGTGCTGCCGGATCCGGCTTCCCTCGGCCCGCGCACAAAAGGGAAAACGAATATCGGCTGCATTTTCCGCGGCAAAAAAGACGGCAAGGACAAAACCTATTACCTTTACAATGTATGCGACCATGAAGCCTGCTACAAAGAAGTCGGCTCGCAGGCGGTATCGTACACAACCGGCGTGCCGGCGATGATCGGCGCGATGATGCTGATCCAGGGCAAATGGGACAGAAAAGGCGTTTATAATGTGGAAGAGTTCGATCCTGATCCGTTCATGGAAGCTCTGAACAAATGGGGCCTGCCGTGGAAAGAAAGCTATAATCCGGAGCTTGTCGACTGATGCGATTTGAAGAACTGCCGACGCCTTGCTATGTAGTTGATGAACAAAAGCTCGAAGACAATTTGAAAATTTTAAACGGCGTGATGAAACGGACCGGGTGTAAAATTGTTTTGGCGCAAAAAGCTTTTTCGATGTTTGCTTTGTACCCGCTCATCGGCAAATACTTGAGCGGGACAACAGCAAGCGGCTTGTATGAAGCGCGCCTCGGGCATGAGGAAATGGGAAAAGAAAACCATATTTTTTCCGCCGCTTACCGTGAAGATGAAATCGATGAGATCGTCTCGATTTGCGATCATGTTATTTTTAATTCATTTTCACAGCTTGAGAAATTCAAAGGCCGCGTGCTTGCAGGCGGGAAAAAGGCGGGCCTGCGCATCAATCCGGAATGCTCGACACAGACCGGGCATGCAATTTATGACCCTTGTTCGCCGGGCTCGCGCTTCGGTGTGACGCAGGAACAGTTCCGCCCTAATCTTCTGGACGGCGTAACCGGCCTCCATTTCCACACGCTCTGCCAGCAAAATGCGGACGATCTGGAGACAACGCTGAATGCCGTTGAAGAAAAGTTCGGGGAATGGCTGCCGCAAATGGAATGGATCAATTTCGGCGGCGGCCACCATATTACGAGGGAAGGCTATGACATTCCCTTGCTCGAAAAATGCATCAAGCGGATGCAGGACAAGTACGGTTTGGAAGTCTACCTTGAGCCGGGCGAAGCTGTTGCTTTAAATGCCGGCTATCTTGTCACGACAGTGCTTGACACAGTGAAAAACGGCATGGACATCGCGATCCTCGATACGTCCGCCTCGTGCCATATGCCGGATGTGCTGGAAATGCCGTACCGCCCGCCGCTCATCGGGGCCGGGGAGCCGGGCGAAAAACCGTATACGTACCGGCTTGGCGGCCAAACATGCCTCGCCGGCGATACGATCGGCGATTATTCCTTCGATAAGCCGCTTAAAGAAGGCGACCGCCTTGTATTTGACGATATGGCCATCTACACCATGGTGAAAAACACCACCTTTAATGGCATGCCGCTTCCGGCCATCGCGATCCAATACAAAAACGGCGATTGCACAATTGTCCGTGAGTTCGGTTATCACGACTTTAAAATGAGACTCGGGTGAATGCCCGCCGTTCCAAATGCAAGGGGCTTTTCCAAATGCCGGATTGGCAGCGGAATTGCCCCTTTTTTTGCTGTCCTGGTTGCATGCTTCCGGCTTCCCTTTTTTCCACAACATTGTTATAATAATATTTGGAAGCTTCCAATAACCTGGGGTTTCCGGCATGCCCATACGTAAACCCGGACAGCTATCTTCTTTAGTATTTTTACTATTTGAAGCCATTAGGTGTTCTTTTTGTGTTGCCTAAATTTCAATAAATGGAGGGATGGCAATGAAAAAGCGGGCAATTGTGTATTGCGAAAACCAATTTGGCACAACAGATGGCAAAACAGCAAACGGGCTCATCCGTGAACCCGGGAATTACACCATTACTGCCGTCATTGACAGCAGCAAACACGGGCAGGATGCCGGCATGCTCCTCGACAACAAATGGAGCGGCATTCCGGTTTGCAAAGACCTGGAAGACGCGCTCATCCACTCCGGCCCGAAACCGGATGACTTCATTTTCGGCATCGCGCCGGCGAACGCCTTTTTAAAGCCGGAAGAAAGAAAAGTCATCCTGCAGGCAATGGAAGCCGGATTGAACATCATTAACCCGCTCCAGGAATTCTTAACCGATGATGAAGAAATGGTGGCCCATGCAAAGGCTTGCGGTGTCACGATCCGCGATATCCGTAAACCGCGGCCGAAAAAAGAATGGACTTTGTTTACCGGAGAAATTTTGAAAATGAACACCCCTGTCGTTGCCGTGCTCGGGACAGACGGGGCCTGCGGAAAACGGACAACCGCCAAATGCATTGAAAAGGCATTCATGGAAAAAGGCTACCGCCCGGCATTTATCGCAACCGGGCAGACAGGTTTGATCCAGGGCGCCAAGTACGGGTTTGCGATGGATGCTTTCCCGCTCCAATATTTAATCGGCGAACTGGAACGCGAAATTTTGCGGGCCAATAAACAAGAACACCCGGATATTATCATCGTGGAAGGCCAGGGCGCGCTCAGCCACCCGGCATATGCAAGCTCAACCGGCATTTTAAAAGGAGCAAGGCCGCAAGCAGTCATTTTACAGCACGCCCCGAAACGAAAATATTTATCCGATTTTCCATTTGCCGAAGTGCCGAAAGTGGAAGATGAAATCAGCCTGATTGAACATTTCGGAAAGACAAAAGTCATCGGCATTACGCTCAACCATGATGGAATGGCAGACAGCGAACTGGAAGACACCATCCGCCGCTATGAAGAAACTTACCATCTTCCGGTTACGGATGTTTTAAAAACCGGCACAGACAAAATCATAAACGCCCTGATCGATTTCTTCCCTTCCCTGAAAAAGGCAGTGGTTTCCTGATGGCCGTTCTGCCACGGGTGGAAATCAATCTGGAGAAGATCCGGCATAATGCGAAAACATTAAAACAATTATTTGGGAGGAAAGGAATCAGCATTACAGGCGTTGTGAAAGGTGTCGCAGCCGATTTAAAAATTGCCGGCACCCTGGTGGATGCAGGCATCAAAAGCCTCGCAGACTCGAAGATTGCAAATATCGAAAAAATGAGAAAAGCGGGAATCAAGGCGGATTTGATTTTGCTCCGTGCCCCCGGGATCAGCGAAGCGGAAAAAACGGTCCGGTTTGCGGATATCAGCATGAACACGGAGCTGGATACGATCCGCGCATTATCCGCTGAAGCGGTGCGGCAACAGAAAACCCATAAAATCATCCTGATGGTGGAAATGGGAGATTTGAGGGAAGGCATATTATTAAAAGATGCCCCTGCTGTGATCAGAGAAATATTAACCTGCCCCGGGATTGAACTGGCCGGAATCGGGACAAATTTTGCCTGCTTTGGAGGCGTGCTCCCGACCGAACAGAAGATGCAGGCGTTTTCCCGGTTTGTCCATGCCATGCAGGAGCTGTTTTCCCTCAAACTTCCTTATGTTTCCGGCGGCAACTCCGCCAACTACAACTGGGCCGTAAAAACAAAAGACGCCGGGGCCGTAAACAATGTGCGGCTCGGCGAGTCCATTTTGCTGGGCCGCGAAACATCAGGCGGGCATACCATTCCGTCTTTATATCAGGATGCCTTTTGCTTTGTTGCCGAAGTCATCGAATCAAAAATCAAACCTTCCGTGCCGTATGGGACAATCGGCAAAAATGCATTCGGGGAACAGGTCACCTTTATTGACAGAGGCAACAGAAGGCGGACGATTGTCAGTGCAGGGCGGCATGATGTGCTTGTTTCAGGCCTTACCCCTGTCCGGCCGTTCTATATCATTGGCTCAAGCAGCGACCATATCATTTTGGATACACAAAATGCGGTTCTCGTGCCGGGCGATGAGGTGAGATTTTATATGGACTACGGCGCGATGCTGAGAGCCATGACGTCTCCATATGTTTATAAAACGTACGTCCATGGTGCGGCCACAACCAAGCCTTACAAACAACAGTTTCTGCTTTCGCGCGGAACAAAGCAAAGCCGGCCCGCGGAAACCGAAAAAAGCCCCGCCAATTAAAGAAAAGCAGGCTGCAAAAACGGCAGCCTGCCTTTTTTACTTCGTTATAATGATGTCTTCCGCACGGATATCACTGCCAAAATATGGCGCCAGATTTTTGTTGTAATCACTTTTGAAAAAGCCATTGTTGTTTAACTTCGTAATTTCTTTGTTCATCCAATTGAGGAGCGATTGATTCCCTTTTTTCACAGCAGGGGCAATATATTGGTTCGGCCCGAGCGTTTTAATGCCAACCGTATAATCCGGATGGTTTTTCACCCAGGCATACAGGTAGGAATTGTCGTCCGCCAGTGCAACGGCCCGCCCGTTTTTAAGCGCATTGAACTGTTCTGTTTTGGAATCGTACTTTTGCAATTTCACATCTTTTTGTTTGCTTGTAAAATAGTTTTCCGCAGTGGTGCCCTTGTTGACGATCAAAGACTTGCCTTTTAATTGGCTGACACTTGTGACCGGCTTTTTCTTCGGTGAAACAACACCGATGGAAACTTTCATGTACGGCTTGGCAAAATCAACAACTTGCTTCCGTTCCGGTGTGACTGTAAAATTCGCCAGAACCAGATCCACTTTATTTGATTTCAATGCATCCACACGGCTGTTGGCATTCACTTGCACGAATTTCACTTTTACGCCAAGATCTTTGGCAACTTGTTTGGCGAGCGCAACATCATATCCCTGGCGTTTCCCGTTTTTATCGACCCATCCGTATGGCGGAAGATCGCCGAATACGGCAATTTTGATCGTGCCGTTTTTCTTAATGGCTGAAACACTGGACGGATTGCTGCTTGAAGAATTGCCGGAACTTTTGCCGCAGCCTGCAAGCGCCAGCGACAAAATTAATAAAAATGCTGAAACCAAACCAAACAAACGATGCTTTTTCATGGTCTAACCCTCCAAAATATTTTTCTTTTAAAAATCCATGCTTTCCAGAAAATTTTTCGCCCGCTCTGTCTGCGGTTTTGTGAAAAATTGGCGTCCGGGGGTTTCTTCGAGAATCTTCCCGTCTTCCAAAAACAAGATTTTATCCCCGATTTTCCGGGCAAAATTCATTTCATGCGTGACGACAATCATCGTCATCTTTTCTCTTGCCAACCGCAGGATGATCTCGAGCACGCCGCGCACCATTTCCGGGTCAAGCGAGGCGGTCACTTCATCAAACAGCATCAGCTTCGGGTTCAGCTCAAGCGCGCGGACAATCGCCACCCGCTGTTTCTGCCCGCCGGAAAGCTGGCGCGGATAGGCATTGGCATACTGCTCCATGCCGACTTCCTTTAACAGGCCCATTGCCTGGCGCGCCGCTTCGTCTTTTTTCCGTTTCTGGACTTTCACTGCACCGAGCAGGATGTTTTCCAACACCGTCATATTCGGAAACAGATCATAGCTCTGGAAAACCATTCCGATCTGCTGCCTGAGCCTGCGCCAATTTTTCGACGACGGCCGCACGGTTTCCCCATTAAACAGAATGGTGCCACCCTGGAAGGCTTCGAGACCGTTTAAGCAGCGGATCAATGTACTTTTTCCCGATCCCGACGGCCCGAGGAGAACAACAACACTGCCTTCCTCCACTTCGAAAGAGATATCCTCCAGCACTTGTTTTTCACCGTACGATTTTTTTAAATGTTCGACTTTCAGTAAAGGTTCAGCCATTAGCCCCTGCTTTGCCCCTCCTTTCTAACCGCCTTGCCAGCCGGGAAAGCGGATAGCATAAAATGAAATACAGGATAAATATAAAACCGTATATCCAAAACGCACCATCCTGATAGCGGTGGCTATTCGCTTCGATGATTTGCTGGCCGACATTGATGACATCCACTACGCTGATCAATAGCAAAAGGGAAGTCGTCTTAATTATTCTGGTCATCAGGTTAATGGTCGCCGGAATCATTAAGTGGACTGATTGCGGCAGCAGCACGTACCGGTAAAGCTGAACCGTGCTTAAACCGACCGCTTTTCCGGATTCCACCTGATGCCTTGGGACAGAAATCAGCGCACCACGGACAATATCGCTCATTTCAGCAGCCATCCACAGGCTGAAGACAATCGTCCCGACCGTATCCGCCTTATAGTTGATGTTAAAGCTTTGCGGCAGAATATAGTAAAACAAAAATAACAGGACAATCGTCGGCACGATGCGGAAAAACTCCAAATACAGCCTGAGTAAAAGGCGGAGCAACGGATTGTGCAATGTCCTTAAAACCCCCAGCACGATGCCGAGGATACCGCCGAAAACGATGGACAGAAAAGCAATTTTTGCCGATACGTATAATCCACCCAGTAAACGTAAAAAGTTGGCTCCTTCAAAAAAGATATTAATTCCCAAATGTCCCATAACGCACCTTCTTCTCCAGCCATGTCAGCAAGATGGACAATGGAATTAAAATGATGGCATAAGCCACAACGAGCATAAACAGATACTCATTCGTGTTGTAATACATCCCGATCAAGTCAAGTGCCGTGTTGGTCAGTTCCGGAATCGCCAACACGGTAAAGATAGAGGTTTCCTTGATTAAAAAAATGACATTTGCGGCGAATGCCGGGACACTGAGCATCAATCCCTGCGGAAAGATGACGTAGCGTGCCAGCTGGAACCTGCTCAGACCGATCGCAAGCCCGGACTCAATCTGCGTTTTCGAAACGCCTGCAAGCCCTCCGGAAAACCCTTCTGCCATATAACTGCCGCCAAGAAAAATAATCCCGATAATCCCGCAAACCTCGGCAGAAAATTTGATCCCGACTTGCGGAAGCCCATAAAAAAGGAAAAATAACTGGGGCTTGCTGAACGAATCAAATTTGGTCAGATACAAGCCAAATTCCGATTATCAAAATATAAAATAGTGTTGTGTAAAAATTTCAAAAAAAGAACCCTGAGCTTGCGCTCCAGATTCAGTATGAGGAATTGAAGGGCTACTACTGTTTCGCTGGTCTCCTGAAAGCGTGCTCGAATAAGGCCCAGCCCATCAGCTCTGAGGAGTAAAAATTTTTCGTGATAATTTAACTATCCCCCCCAAAAATGCGGCTAAATATGTAATAATTTAAATAATTAGAG
>NZ_ALAS01000008.1 GCF_000290615.1 Heyndrickxia coagulans DSM 1 = ATCC 7050 | reverse complement strand
GAACAGATGCCAAAAGTCTTTGAAAAAGGCAACAAAAAAGTTGAAAAAATGAAAGCCGAGTATGAACAGACCATTGAAAGTCTCTATGCGGAAGTCGGCCGCCTAACCACGCAGTTGTCGTGGCTTAAAAAAAAATCTGGAATTAAGGAGTAGAGCAGAACGAGTTGAAATGGTCGACTGGGATGACGAAGCAAAACTGCCAATTTCCATCCAGGCCGATCTTTTGAGCCTGAACCGTTCAAGCCTGTACTACAAGCCAGTCGGGCCGTCTCCTGAAGAATTGTTTATCAAACATCGGATTGATGAAATCTAC
>NZ_ALAS01000007.1 GCF_000290615.1 Heyndrickxia coagulans DSM 1 = ATCC 7050 | reverse complement strand
GTGAAGCACGGTAGCCGAAAGTGTACAAAAAGAGTGTCTTGGAATACCCGATATTTAAACCTTGTCGAGAAAAACTTGACACATACAGAAAAATGAGAAGGAAGACATGAAAAATAAAGTTGGATTATAATAAGAAAGAAGAATATTAGGAGGGGATTGCATTGGCGATTGCCGATATTACCATATTTCCGGTCGGAACGGATTCAACAAGCATCAGCAAATATGTGGCGGAGATTGAGAAGGCGCTGGGAAAAGAACAGGGAAGGGTGAAAATCAAGCTGACCCCGATGAGCACTTTAATAGAAGGGGACATCCATGACCTGTTTGAAATCATTGAAAAACTGCATGAAATCCCTTTTTCAAATGGCGTAAAGCGTGTTGAAACGAATATCCGCATCGACGACCGCAGGGACAAACAGCTCACGATGGAAGGAAAACTGGCCTCCGTCGCCGAAAAACTCGGCCAATAAAAAACCGGCACAAGGCCGGTATGATAAAAGGAGGTTTGGCCAGGCTCTGGGGGAAGCCCGGCCAAATATGGTTTGCTGCAATTCCTTGCCGCTGTCCTAAATGTAAAACATGAAAAAGAAAAACTTGTGAAATGAAAATGATAAAATGATGAGAATTTCCCCGGAAAAAGCAAAAAGCGGACCGGGACCCGCCTTTTGAATCGCTAAAATTTTACCCGTGCAAAAATTTTACACAAACCGCTTCCGGAACCGGGACGTCTTTTTGCAGCAAAGTGAGGATCCCGGTTTCCGGATCGCGGGCGTATAAAACGAGCGTGCCCGATTCTTGGTTTGCGGCAACGACAAATTTTTCGGTCGGGTCAAGCACAAAGTCGCGCGGCCAGCTTCCTTCGGTTGAAGTGTATTCAACAAGGGACAGTTTGCCGTCCGGGCCGGCTGCAAACACGGCAATGCTGTCATGGCCGCGGTTTCCGGCATAAACAAAACGGCCGTCGGAAGAGAGATGGATTGCGCTTCCCTGGCTGTTTTCCGTAAAATCTTCCGGAATCGTTTTGATATACTGGACATCTTTAAACGTGCCGGAAGCTTCGTCAAATTCGAGCACAATCACTTCATTGCTCAATTCTGTCATGCAGTAGGCCAATTTCCGGCCCGGATGAAAGGCAAGATGGCGCGGGCCGCTTCCCGGGCGGACGGAAAGGACGGCTTTTTCCGTTAATTTGCCGCCATCATGCGCGTATGTTGTAATCGTATCATTGCCGAGGTCCACCGCGACGACATATTTTTTATCCGGGGTAAAGCCTGCGAAATGGACGTGCGGTTTTTCCTGGCGTTCAGGGTTCGGGCCGGATCCGGTATGTTCGATAACACTTACTGCCGGCTGCAGGCTGCCGTCTTTGTTTGTCAGATAGGCGCTGACCGTCCCGTTATGGTAGTTGGCGGAGACGACCGTTTTCTTGGCTGAATCCACGCTGACATGGCACGGGGAGGCGCCGTCGGATAACTGGCGGTTCAACTCTGTTAGAGCACCGGTTTCCGCATCAATTGAAAAAGCCGCAACCCCGCCCTGGCTGCCTTCTTTGACAACGGCATACAGATTGCGGTTGTCTGCCGTGATATTAAGATAAGTCGGATTGCCCAGTCTGGCGGCAACCTTCACATCTTCAATTTGCTTTTTTTCTGTATCAAGGGTAAAGGTGTAAATCCCTTCGCTGGCGCCTTTTGTATAGGTGCCGGCATACCCTGTCCATTTTGTCTTTCCCATCGCTGATGCTCCTTCCAATCTGTAATGTGAATATTATAACATAGAAAACGTTTCCCGTTCATTCCGGCGCTTTTCCGGGTATGATGCCATGAGCGGAAACGGCGTGATAAATGGTAAGCATGTTCAAAATTGCCGGCATGCAAACGAAAATATGGCAAATGTTTCATTTTTGTATCAAAATTGAAAGCGAACTGAAACTTTTTGCCGGAGATGTTTTGATAAAATAAAGTAATCGACAAAATTCTACACATCGCTGCATCCCGGATGCCATATGATAGAGATATAAAAGGCCGTGTGAGGAGGAAAATCATGAAGCCGGAAGACCAGTTTGTCCAAAAATCTTATTATGAAACGTTTATCAAAGAAGGGGAAGAGCGCCATCCGCTTGAAGTGCTCGGGGAAGCGTTCGAAAAAGAAAACGCCCTTGAAAATGCCGATCTTTCCTATATCCGCTTTGCACAAGGGGAAATTTATTTTCATTATAAAGATTACGAAGCGGCCGTTTTTAAATGGGAAAGCATACATAACGACTTTGAACCGTGGGCGCAAAAAAACATGGGGGATGCTTATTTTGAACTCGGCCTCACCAGCATGGCCGAAGAAATTTACAAGTCGGTCCAGACAGACTCCATGGTATTAAAGACGGAGATTGCGCTTCAGCTTATCTCGCTTTATATAGAGGAGCAAAAGCATGAACAGGCTGTCCAGACGATCAAACAAGCGGTCGCCATGAACCCGGACTATCCGAATGTGACGAAAATCGCCCGTGCCTACTTTGAAAAAAACGAAGACTGGATGAATGCGGTTGAACTGGCTGTCAATGAAGCCATCCGTACTGAATCGCTGTTCTGGTTTCAAAATTTAAAGTCGTATATTGAAAATGGGCATACCAAAACGATTGCGCCGGATTATTTCCGGACGGCGCTGTCCGTTTTATACAAGGTGGATCAAATTCAGTTTGAACAACTGGCGGTTGCGTTTTGGCGGTCTTACGAAACGGAGGACGTGTATCTTGGCTGGCTCCGCGAATTTAACGGCCTTTTTGCCGGACTTGAACTCCATTCGCTTGAAACGTGGCACGAGCTGTCTGCCATTTACGGGGAAACCTATCTTTCTTTAATCAGCGGTAACTATCTGTTAAAACAACTGGCACCGGTGATGCCGGGCATTTTAACGAACTGGCTGCGGATCACGGACCAGGCGCACGCCCTTCAAGCATCCACTGCGGTTCTCGCATGGGGCGATCTTTTTCCGGGCAGCATCGGGCCGCAGCAAATTGCCGATGCGGAAACGATTTTGCATCATGCGGAGCAAACATTGGACCAGCTTGAATATGCGCTCCGGCTCTTTGATTCCATTATGCAATGGGCAAAAAGGAACGGGCTATCTGTCAGCACCCGTTTGAAATGGATGGCGAGGGAGCTGATTGACTTTGATGTCCAGCATATTCTCGTTGCCGGCATGAACGGCAGCGGCAAGACGGCCTTTATCCAGTCGGTGTTGGCCGACCCGCTGCCCGAACGGCCGACACAGTTTGTGATGGCGGTGCGCCATGATGATGAACATGCACTTTCTGTGATCTCGGACAAAGGCATTTCGCCTGTAACGGAAGAGGACAATGCGGCGCCGGAGCCCGGGGACATGCTTGAATGGCGGGGCCCGAGCCGGTTCCTGGAAGAAAATGCGCTTATTTTCATCGATACACCCGGGCTGAACGGGCCGGGGCGGGGAAAAGCATACGAGTATTTGCGTTTTGTTGACGGCGTTTTATTCGTTTTAAATGCAAATGATCCCCTTACAGACAAAGAAGCGGATATGCTGTTGAAAATGAAGGAACAAGTGCCCGGGCTTGCGATTCACTTCTTGCTGTCCAAAATGGATATGATATACAGCAAGCAGGAAGCGGCAGATTTAGTGGAAGAAACAGTACAAAAGGTAAAAACAATTTTTCCGCAGGCAAACTTGCACCCTTATACGTCCAATTATGCATCCCGGGAAGCAGGGCTGGATCTTGCCCGCTTTTTCCGGCAAAATTTCAAGCCGGAAAACCTGGAAGAAAGCCGGATTGACAAACTTTCGCACTGCATCCGGGAATCGATTGCCGATTTGCTGAAACAAAGGCTGCAAAATGAACAGCATCTGGCAGAGTCAATCAACCGGCATGAAGATCTGTACGCAAAATTAAACGGGGCGGCAAACCAGCTTCAGGATGTCATCCATGAACAAACCGAACTGGTCCGCTCGTCCTACCACAGTATGACCCAGAAAATCCGCGATGAACTGCAAAACCGGATTCCGGAAATTTTACGGAAAAGCGCCGATTTTATTAAGCCGGACAGTGATTTCCGGAAAATTCATCTTGAATTGAATGAAGAAATGAACAAACGGATCCGGCACTTTTTGCAGACGACCATTTCCCCGAAATACGAGGAACTGGTGGCGGAGTGGATAGAAGCGTCAGAAGGGGAATTGCAGCAAAGCCAGGATTATCTTGATGAAATGGCGGAAGGGTTTAATAAGTTGTACGGGGAAGAGATTCTTGTGCTTGCCTGTGATTTTAAAATTATGGAGGACTGGCGGCGTGATGCGGACCGGATGGCAAACGGAATTCCTTTTGAACCGGTCAATATATTGTTGCGCCATACGCCGCAGCAGGTCCTGTTAAAGAGCGCGGGCAAATTGTTTGGCGTGCTTTCGCAAAACAAAACGATGCTGTATAACCGCTATAAAAAATTTATCGAAAGCGAAGATTATACGGAAATTGCAAACCTTGTCACGAATAAAGTGATGCTGCAATTCGAGCTGTTTGAACAAGGGCTTGAGCGCGATGTCCGCCTGTTCTTTAAAAATCCGGAAACAGTTCTCCGCGAAACCATTGCGGAAACAGAGGCGGCCATTGCCGAAACAAAAGAGATGCTGGAGAATATGAAAGAAAATCCGGAAGTGTATCAGGATCCGCTGAAATTGTTCGAGCTGAAACTCCGCCAGTTTGAATGGATGCAACTCGGGCAGAAAACAGGCGGGAAAGTGTAAGCTTTTCGCAAGGCGGGTGGGACGGGGCAGGTACAAGACTTAAGGGGTAAACGGGGCTTGCTGAACGCATGGCTAAAGTGCTGAAAATGGGGTCCGAGTGCTGATTTAGCAAGCCCTCAATAATATAAGATCATAAATGAACCGCCTGGATTCCGCCGGAAATACATGCATGGACCGGTTCCGGAACAAAAAAATTAACCGGCCGGATGTTGCGGAAAGCAGAAGGATGGAAACGGCTTGAAACGGCCGGAAATTGTTGGATGAACAGCGCCCATATGCGGCGCTGTTTTTTCCTGCCCTGTTTTCCCGGAAGCACCGCGGAGCCTGAAGTGTATTAAAAATAAGCCCCCTTCCGGCAAAAACTTGACACATGTTCGCAAATATTCCTGCTATTATGTATGATACATTCGTGATACTATTAAGATACAGTTTATACTTAGAAATGGGGTGGCAATTTGAAACGCATTGACCGCATTTACGCGTATCTTGTTGAACAGTCGCAAGGCAAAACGCTTGATGAATGGATCCGTATAGAAGGATTTACGGCTTCGGATATCGCAAAAGACCTTGGCATTTTAAGAAACAATGTCAGTGCCGAGCTGAACAAGCTGCTGCGGCAGAAACGGATTATCAAAATAAAAGGCCGCCCGGTTCATTACTTGGTCAAACAAATCATGGAAGACCTTCTGGGAACGAAATTGCCGGAAGATCAATATGAATATGAAAATATACTTGAAGTGACGGGCGGGCAATCCCCGGATCCGGGCAACGGCCCGTCTGCGAATCATGATACCGCTTGGGAAACGAATCCCTTTGATGACCTGATCGGTTCGAAAACAAGCCTGAAAGTGCAGGTCGAACAGGCAAAGGCGGCCGTCCTCTATCCCCCGCATGGCCTTCATACGCTCATTGTCGGCCAGACCGGTGTCGGGAAAACGCTGTTTGCCAATTTGATGTTCAATTATGCTAAACTGGCAGCACCGTTTATGGACGAAGACGCCCAGTTTATTGTCTTTAACTGCGCGGACTATGCAAATAACCCGCAGCTGCTCATTTCCCACATTTTCGGGCATATCAAAGGCGCCTTTACGGGCGCGGACAGCGAAAAAGACGGCCTTGTTTCCAAAGCGGACGGCGGCATGCTGTTTCTCGATGAAATCCACCGGCTCCCGCCTGAAGGCCAGGAAATGCTCTTTTACTTTATGGATACGGGGACGTATGCAAAGCTCGGGGAAACCGAACGGAATCGCAACGCCAATGTCCTGATCGTCGGGGCGACAACGGAAGACCCGGAATCTTCTTTGCTGAAAACGTTTGTCCGCCGTATTCCGATTCTGATCCGGATTCCGTCTTTTGAAGAACGACCGGCAATTGACAAGATTGAGATTTTGAAATTTCTGCTTGCCATTGAAGCAAACCGCGTCCAAAAACCGATTAAAATTGATGCGGAATCGATGAAGGCATTAATTGGCAATACGTCATACGGCAACGTCGGGCAGTTGAAATCCAACATACAGCTTGTCTGCGCCAACGGTTTTCTGCACTGCCTGCGCGATGATGTCATCACCATCCACTTTAAAGATCTGCCTTCCGAACTGAAAAACGGTTTCTTCTATTTTAGTAGAAAACGCCAGGAAATCCAGGAGCTTTCTGATTTAATTGATTCATATTTGACGGTTTATCCGGAAGGGGAAAACAAGGCGCTCTTTGAAGAAGACCCATACGAACCGGATTTTAACCTGTACAACATCATCGAGGACAAAGTCAGTTTTATGATGGAACAGGACGTGTCGGATGAAGACATTAACCGGTTTCTGAAGCTGGATATCGATATCCATTTAAACAAGTTTTACAATAAGTTTTCAAGCTATGCGCTGAACCGTGAGAAAATCTTAAAAATTGTCAGTGAAGATATCCTTAATTTCAGCGAAGAAGTGCAGGATATCGTGGAAAAGCGGCTGAAGTGCAAAGTAAATGAACGTTTTTTGCTGGCATTCAGCCTGCATTTGACTTCCTTCCTGAAGCGGGTAAAAAACCAGCAGGTAGCCAATTATACGAATATCGAAAATGTCATCAATGACCGGCCGCAGGAGTATCAGCTGTCACTTGACATCTGCAAAATGATCGGGGAAAAATACCGCGTGCATGTGCCGGTAAAAGAAGCCATGTATTTAACGATTCTACTCACATCCCTCCTAGACGAACAAAAGGCCGAGCAGGTGGCGATCCTTGTTGCCGCACACGGGTTCAGCACGGCAAGCAGCATGGTAAGTGTTGTGAAAAGCCTCCTGGGCGAATCGAATGTGGACTGCATCGATATGCCGCTCGATATGGACCCGAAATATGTTTTGGAGGAAATGAAGAGGCGGGTAAAAGAAATTGATATGGGAAAAGGTGTCCTGCTGCTTGTCGATATGGGCTCGCTGACCGGGTTCGGCGATATTATTACACAGGAAACGGGCATCAAAACGCGGACCATCGATATGGTGACAACGGCGCTCGTCATTGAAGCGATCCGCAAAGCGACGATTATGGAGATGGACCTCGACGATATTTATGAGTCGTTAAAGGAATTCCGCGGCTACGGATCTTACCAGATGGAAAGCAAACCGCGGGAAACAGGGAAGCCTGTCAAACCGCAGGCCATTCTTTCCGTCTGTTCAACAGGGGAAGGGACGGCGGAAAAATTAAAGCAGCTGATTACAAGACTGCTCAAAAACATCGGCAAAAACAATATTGCCGTTATCCCGCTGCCGATCAACGAAGTAGAAGAAAAGAAAGAAACGCTGATGCAGAAATATGACATTTTGCTCGCTGTCGGGATTGCCGATCCGAAAGTCCAGGCCCCGTTTGTTCCGCTTGAAGCTTTGTTTATGGGTGACGGGGAAATGCAGGTCACCCATCTCATTCAAAACCACCAGCTGCTGGAACAACCGCCAAGGTCTCCGGCAATGGTGCGGGAAATGACGGAAGAAAGCCTGAATGAATTTTTAACCTTTTTAAACCCAAAGAAAGTGATCGCAGCGATTACGGCGTTTGTCACTTCCCTTGAAAAAATAGCGGAAAGGCCGTTTAACAACGCTTCAAAAATCAATATGAATATTCATATCGGTTGCGCGCTCGAAAGAATGGTCACCCAGTCCGGCCTCATTTACAAAAACGACATCACGCCGGAAAAAGCTGCTAAAATCGAAAAATATAAAAAGGCGGCGCAAATTTTTGAAGACCAGCTGAAATTGAGGCTGTCGGATGATGAACTCTATTATATTGCAGATATGATCGACCATTTATCCGCCGAGCAAACTGCAGCCGTGCAGTAATTCTCACCTGCAAATCGCAGTTTCGCTATTTGCAGGCTTTTTTTATGCTGGGGAAAAAGACGGAGGGATATCACAGATACAGAATGCACATGCTGGCCAAAAGTATCAAAATGATACGGATATTGCAGAACTTTTTAATACAGTAGTGAAATGGAAAATAAAACCCTTTTTCAATGTGTATTAAATAAACGGTTTGTGTATCATAAGCATAAAAGGGATACTGAAAACGCTTATTTAACAAGGGCTGTTTTTTGATACTCAAAAGTTGGCACACATCTTGCATTATAAAAGGCGGAAAGGCAAGTTTTTTACGATTGATTAGCAGGAGGTGGTCGGATGGCATTGGATATACGGCTTGCACGCATTGATGATCGTTTGATTCATGGCCAGGTTGCCACAGTTTGGTCGAGGGCAGTTGGGATTGACCGGATTTTAGTGGTCAATGATGAAGCCGCCAATGACGAGCTTCGAAAGCTTTTGTTGAGGCAAGCGACACCACCGAGCATCAAATCACATGTCATCACGAAGCAAAAACTGCTTGAAATTTACCAAAACCGGCTGTTTGACGAAATGAAAGCGATGCTGCTGTTTGTTTCGCCGCAGGATGTACTGGAGGTTGTCCGGGTAGGGGTTGGTTTGAAATCGATCAATATCGGCGGCATGCGTTTTACGGAAGGCAAGAAGATGATCACCAATTTTATTTCAGTCAATGAGGATGATGTCCAGGCCTTTGCGAAGCTGGCTGCACTCGGCATCGAATTGGAAATCCGCCAAGTGCCTGCCGACCGGAAAATCGATTTGATGCAGCTGATCAAAAAGGAGAAACTGCTTCATCCATGAATTTTGGTTACAGGTTCTTTAGAACTTATTTATAAGATTGATACTGTAACAATACGAATAGGGAGGTAAGAAGATGGTAGGAATTATCATTGCCAGTCACGGCGATTTCGCCAATGGTGTCTTGCAATCCGGAGAGATGATCTTCGGAAAGCAGGAAAATGTAAAAGCTGTTACATTGATGCCGAGCGAAGGCCCTGATAATGTAAAGGCAAAAATGAAAGAAGCAGTCGCCTCTTTCGACAACCAGGATGAAGTCCTTTTCTTAGTCGATCTTTGGGGCGGAACACCTTTCAACCAGGCCAACAGCTTGTTTGAAGAACACAAAGACAAGTGGGCCATCGTCTCAGGCATGAACTTGCCAATGCTCATTGAAGCATTTGCAGCGCGCGCCACGATGAACAAAGCCCATGACATTGCCGCGCATATTTTAGGCGCAGCGAAAGAAGGCGTGAAAGTAAGGCCTGAAGCATTACAGCCGGCCGCACCTTCCAAGGCTGCCGGGAAACCGTTAACGGTGGGGGCTCCTGGCAAATTTGAATACGTGCTGGCACGGATCGACTCCCGCCTGCTTCACGGGCAAGTCGCAACTGCTTGGACAAAAGCGACACGGCCTACGCGCATTATCGTTGTATCGGATGCGGTAGCGAAGGACGACCTTCGAAAGAAACTGATTCAACAGGCTGCGCCTCCGGGTGTAAAAGCACACGTTGTTCCGATCCGTAAAATGATTGAACTTGCAAAGGATGACCAGCATTTCGGCGGCCAGCGCGCCCTGCTTCTTTTTGAAAACCCGCAGGACGTGCTCCGGGCGGTTGAAGGCGGCGTTCCATTGAAAACAATCAACGTTGGTTCCATGGCACACTCGCCGGGCAAAGTCCAGCCAAACAAGGTACTGGCCTTCAGCCAGGACGATGTCGATACTTTCAGGAAGCTGAAACAACTTGGTTTGAAATTTGATGTGCGCAAAGTTCCGGGCGATGCAAAAGGCGACATGGATGAAATTCTCAAAAGGGCTCAGGAAGAGCTGAACAAACACAAATAATCCTGCCCA
The DNA here is from genome assembly GCF_000290615.1 of Heyndrickxia coagulans DSM 1 = ATCC 7050. GTDB lineage: Bacteria > Bacillota > Bacilli > Bacillales > Bacillaceae_C > Weizmannia > Weizmannia coagulans. Next base: position 32,739 of record NZ_ALAS01000007.1, on the reverse strand, counting down.
TCAGGAGAAAAGGGAGGACGACTCGTTATGGATTTAAATATTGTCCAAATGATACTAGTCTTTATCGTAGCATTTTTAGCTGGTATGGAAGGGATTTTGGACCAATTCCAGTTCCATCAGCCACTCGTTGCTTGTACATTAATTGGCCTCGTTACAGGTAACTTGGTGCCATGTATTATCTTAGGCGGTACCCTGCAAATGATCGCTTTGGGCTGGGCAAACATCGGGGCTGCTGTAGCACCGGATGCTGCGCTTGCATCCGTTGCATCTGCCATTATCTTAGTTTTAAGCGGCGCAGGCAAAGCCGGTGTAACTTCTGCAATCGCGATTGCCGTTCCGCTTGCGGTTGCCGGCCTCTTATTGACGATCATCGTTCGTACAATTGCAACAGGGATTGTCCACTTAATGGATGCCGCAGCACGGGAAGGAAACATTAGAAAAGTTGAATTTTGGCATATTGTTGCGATTTGCTTGCAAGGGCTGCGTATTGCGATTCCGGCTGTCCTGGTTTTAGCCATTGGCGCAGGGCCAGTGCGTGACTTGTTATCCGCCATGCCAGCTTGGTTGACAGATGGCCTTGCAATCGGCGGGGGAATGGTCGTTGCTGTTGGTTATGCAATGGTCATTAACATGATGGCGACAAGAGAAGTTTGGCCGTTCTTCGCCATTGGGTTCGTTTTGGCAACTGTTTCGCAAATTACCCTTATCGGCCTTGGCGGTATCGGTGTGTCACTTGCACTGATTTATTTGGCGCTCTCCAAACAAGGCGGCTCCGGTAAAGGCGGCGGAAATGCAAACACCGGCGATCCGTTAGGCGATATTATTGACAATTACTAAGAAGGAGGCGGACAGAAAAATGGCACAAGAACTAAAATTATCTAGAAAAGATCGTATTTCTGTATGGTGGCGTTCAACTTTCCTTCAAGGTTCCTGGAACTATGAACGGATGCAAAACGGCGGCTGGGCATATACCATGATTCCGGCCATCAAAAAATTATATAAAACGAAAGAAGACCGTTCTGCTGCCCTGCAGCGCCACTTGGAATTTTTTAACACTCACCCTTATGTCGCTGCACCGATTGTTGGTGTAACTTTAGCGCTTGAAGAAGAACGTGCAAACGGCGCCCCCGTTGACGACACAGCCATTCAAGGTGTGAAAGTCGGGATGATGGGGCCTCTGGCAGGGATCGGGGATCCGGTATTCTGGTTCACGGTCAGGCCAATCCTTGGTGCGTTAGGTGCTTCTCTTGCAATGGACGGCAACATTCTCGGGCCAATTATTTTCTTCGTTGCATGGAACCTCATCCGGATGGGATTCCTGTGGTATACGCAAGAATTCGGCTACAGAGCCGGTTCAAGAATTACGGAGGACTTATCGGGCGGCATTCTTCAGGATATTACAAAAGGCGCATCGATCCTTGGGATGTTTATCCTTGGCGCACTGGTTAACCGGTGGGTATCGATTAAATTTACACCGGTTGTATCACAAGTAAAACTTTCTAAAGGCGCTTATATTGACTGGAATCATTTGCCTGCCGGAGCGCAAGGGATTAAAAAGGCGCTCGAACAGCAAGCTGCCGGCCTCTCACTGGAACCGGTCAAAGTCACGACATTGCAAAACAACCTGGACAGCTTAATTCCGGGCCTTGCCGCATTGCTGTTGACGCTGTTCTGCATGTGGCTCTTGAAAAAGAAAGTGTCTCCGATCGTTATGATTCTTGGATTGTTTGTTGTTGGTATCGTATTCCATTTAATTCACTTAATGTAAGAGAAAAGGCACATGCCCGGGCTTTCTGGCCTGGGCTTTTTTCAAAGAAACCGAAAGCCCCCGGGTTGTATACGGGTTCTGGGTATGTTTTGCTTCAGGCGGTAAAACTTCGTATAATAAGGGAGAGGCCTTCCCTATTATAAAAGCCGCTTTCGGCATTTTGCCTTGGGAGCCGGCCCCGGTTTAGACGGGACGTACAGCCGTTTCACCGGCCAACCAGGCCCCTTTTTGGAAGCGAAGATCCGGAAATCAAGATCAGCTGTATAGATATCAATTTTTGGAACACAAAAAGAAAAGAACGGGGTGGATCAAATGGTCCAATCAATCAATACAAAAGTGGATTTGGTGACAAAGGCAGCCTCGCATATGGGATTGACAGATTACGGCAAGATCATGATCGGCGATAAAGGATTTGAATTTTTCAATGAGCGCGATGTGCGCAAATTCATTCAAATTCCTTGGGAAGAAGTCGATTACGTGATCGCTTCCGTCATGTTCAAGGGAAAATGGATCCCGCGTTATGCAATTAAAACGAAGCGAAACGGGACATACACCTTTTCTTCCAAAGATCCGAAAAGAGTGTTGCGGGCGGTCCGCCAATATGTTGACCCGAACCGGATGGTCCAGTCGCTGAGCTTCTTTGATGTTGTGAAGCGCAGTTTTAAGAAAAAACCGAAAAAGCAATAGTTTAAAAGACAAGGCAGGTTAAACTTGTCTTTTTTTGTTGGCCGTTCCGGGAAATGGCAGGAAGCGTACGGAAAATTTCCCTGAAGCCGGCCTTTTTGCACAGGGCCGTCCGCAGCGCCATCCGGAGCCTGTGGGCGTTGTCATTTTGTAAATATTATGATATGTTTTTTTATGAAAGCATCAGGGATGTTGGCAGCTTTGTTTTTTTACATAAAACTGTAAGTGCTTACAGTTTTGGCAAAATACAGAAACGGAGGATGGATGGAGATGGGAAACACGACACAATTTGTGCCGGGGCTTGAAGGGGTTGTCGCTGTTGAAACGGAGCTTTCTTTTCTTGATACGGCCCAGGGCGAAATCGTTTTAAAGGGGTATGACTTGATTGAGTTGTCGAAAAAGAAAAGCTATCTGGACATCGTGCATTTGCTTCTCGAAGGAACGCTCCCGAACGGTGCCGAGAAAAAAGCGTTGGAAGAAACTTTAAAGAAAAACTACCGGATTCCGGAAGCTGTGCTGGACATTTTGAGGCTGCTGCCGGCATCCACCCACCCGATGGATGCGCTCCGTACGGGGGTTTCGACGCTTTCGGGGTATGATGAAAACCTGCTGGACCGTTCCCGCAAAGCCAATTTAAACCGTGCATACCATTTGCTCGGGAATGTGCCGAACATTGTCGCGAACAGCTACCATCTTTTAAACGGCGAAGACCCGGTTGAACCGCGGCAGGATTTGCCGTACAGCGCCAATTTCCTGTACATGATCACCGGCAAAGTCCCTTCGGAAAGGGAGGAACGCATTTTCGACCGTTCTCTCGTCCTGTACAGCGAACATGAACTGCCGAATTCGACTTTTACGGCAAGGGTCATTGCTTCCACACTGTCCGACTTATACGGGGCGTTAACGGGCGCGGTGGCATCGCTCAAGGGCCATCTGCACGGGGGCGCCAATGAAGCGGTGATGGAAATGCTGAAAGAAGCCGGCACGGTGGAAAAATTCGAAGAAATGCTTTATACGAAACTGAAAAATAAAGAAAAAGTAATGGGGTTCGGCCACCGCGTCTACATGAAAAAGATGGATCCGCGCGCCCTGATGATGAAAGAAGCGCTGAAGGAACTTTGTGAGGAAAAAGGGGATCATTCGCTGCTTGAAATGTGCGAAGCCGGGGAAAAAATTATGGCGCAGGAAAAAGGGCTCTATCCGAACCTCGATTATTATGCAGCCCCAGTTTACTGGATGCTCGGCATTCCGATTCCGCTTTATACGCCGATCTTTTTCAGCTCAAGAACGGTCGGGCTGTGCGCACACGTTATGGAGCAGCATGAAAACAACCGCCTGTTCCGTCCGCGCGTCCAATACAAAGGCCCGCGGGGTTTGCATCCGCAAGATTAAGTTTTAAAAAGGCTGGACCATTAAGAGATAAAGTGAACAAAAAGCCGGGATTGAAACGCTGTCTCAAATGATCCGGGCTTTGACCTGCAGATAAAGTTTGGAAAGGGGAATGTTTAAATTGGCCGGTACAACCGCTGTAAATGAAAAAACAGGGGATCGGGACGCCCTGATAGAAGAAATTGCCCGTTATGTGGCAGACAAAGAGATTACGAGTTCCGAAGCTTTTGAGACTGCACGTTACGGGCTTTTGGATACGCTCGGATGCGGCATTCTCGCCCTCCGTTTTCCGGAGTGTGTAAAAATGCTCGGGCCGGTCGTCCCGGGTACGGCCGTGCCGAACGGGACGCATGTGCCAGGCACTTCCTATGTGCTCGATCCGGTTGCGGGGGCGTTTAATATTGGCTGCATGATCCGCTGGCTCGATTACAACGATACGTGGCTCGCGGCGGAGTGGGGGCACCCTTCTGACAATCTCGGCGGCATCCTTGCTGTTGCGGATTTTTTGAGCCGGACGCGCGTTGCCAATGGGAAAGCGCCGCTCAAAGTGCGCGATGTGCTTGAGGCCATGATCAAAGCCCATGAAATCCAAGGTGTGCTTGCTTTGGAAAACAGCTTGAACCGCGTCGGGCTTGACCATGTTTTATTTGTCAAAGTGGCGACGGCTGCTGTTGCGACAAAAATGCTTGGTGGAGGGAAAAACGAAATCATGAACGCCGTTTCCCACGCCTGGATTGATAACGGCCCGTTGCGCACATACCGGCACGCACCGAATACCGGTTCGCGCAAATCATGGGCGGCCGGCGATGCAACCAGCAGGGGCGTGGCGCTTGCGCTTGTTGCGATGAAAGGGGAAATGGGCTATCAAACGCCGCTTTCCGCACCTGGTTGGGGATTTCAGGACGTTATGTTTAAAGGGAAAGAACTGAAACTGGCCCGCCCGCTCGGCTCCTATGTGATGGAAAACGTTTTATTTAAAGTGTCGTATCCGGCAGAATTCCATGCGCAGACGGCAGCGGAAGCCGCAGTCAAACTCCATCCGGTTGTAGCTGGGAAACTGGATCAAATCAGCCGGATTACAATTACGACGCATGAGTCCGCCATCCGCATCATTGACAAAAAAGGGCCGCTTCATAACCCTGCTGACCGCGACCATTGCATCCAGTATGTGACGGCAGTCGGCTTGATCAAAGGCAATATTACGGCGGACGATTATGAAGACGCAGCCGCCGCTGACCCGCGCATTGATGCATTGAGGGAAAAAATGGCAGTTGTTGAAAACAAACAATACAGCATCGATTACCTTGATCCGGATAAACGTTCCATCGCGAATGCCGTACAAGTCTTTTTTGAAGACGGCACATCAACTGAAAATGTGGAAGTCGAGTATCCGCTTGGCCACCGCTTCAGAAGGGAAGAAGCGATCCCGAAAATTATCACCAAGTTTTCGGATAATATCGCCACCCACTATTCCGCGAAGCAGCAGGAAAGGATCAAAGAAGCCTGCCTTGCGGGAGAAGCGCTTGAAAAAATGGCCGTTCATGAATTCGTCAATTTATTCACCTTGTAGAAAGGATGTTGCACCATGGTTTGGATTGTCAATCAGCCGTCTTCACAGGAGGCGCTTGCCAAACGGTTTAAGGAACGCATGCAGGCACCAGGCATTTTGCAAATCCCCGGCGCGCATGATGCAATGGCGGCACTCATTGCAAAAAACACAGGGTTTGAGGCGCTTTATTTATCAGGCGCTGCCTATACCGCGAGCAAAGGGATTCCGGATCTTGGCATGATCACATCGACGGAAATGGCGGAGCGTGCACGTGATCTCGTGCGTGCCACCGATTTACCGGTTCTTGTTGACATTGACACCGGCTTTGGCGGCGTGCTGAACGTTGCCCGCACCGCCCGCGAAATGGTCGAAGCAGGTGTTGCGGCTGTTCAGATTGAAGACCAGCAGCTTCCGAAAAAATGCGGGCATTTAAATGGCAAACAGCTTGTGGAAACATCCGACATGTGCGAAAAAATCCGGGCGCTCAAAAGTGTGGCGCCGCACCTCGTAGTTGTCGCACGTACGGACGCAAGGGGTGTCGAAGGGCTGGATTCCGCCTTGACGCGAGCTGAGGCGTATGCGGAAGCGGGGGCGGATGCGATTTTTCCGGAAGCGCTCGAGTCTCGTGATGAATTCCGACTGTTTGCGAAAAAAATAAAAGCGCCGCTCCTTGCCAATATGACCGAATTCGGCAAAACCCCGTATTATACGGCGGAAGAATTTGCGGAAATGGGATACGCGATGGTCATTTATCCGGTTACTTCGCTGCGCGTTGCCGCAAAAGCTTATGAAAGGGTGTTTGAAAAAATCAAAAACGAAGGCACGCAAAAAAATGCCCTTTCCGACATGCAGACGAGAAAAGAGCTTTACAGCACGATTTCTTTAGAGGAATTTGAAGCGCTCGACCAGTCGATCGCTAAAACGATTCTTCCTGTTACGCCTGATCCTTCATCATCAACGTAAAGAAAAAGGGCAAACCCGCCTTTTCCGCGCGGATTTGCCCTTTTCAACTTAGCGGCCGGCCTGTTTAGATTTCTCCTGCGTCGTGGAGTAGTTTTCGCCAAATTCGTTTTTCAATCCGGATCCTGTTGTTTGGCCGGAAACTTCTGCGGCAGGATCGGCTGTTCCTGGAGCGGCCCATTCATTGTGGGCAGAAGCATCATTGTCTGCGAGCACAAGATAGTGTCCGGCATCAATTTCGGCCGAATAGCGGTCCAGTTCGTCCTGCGGGAGATCGAGATTGGTCAGTTTTCTTGTCGTTTCGTCATAATAGCCCGGCTTGAAGAACCCTTTGATTTTCTCCCAGAGAGAGCTGTTTTGTTCATCCTGGGCAGAAGAGGTGTGGTCCACATTTGCGCCGGTCTGGTTTTTCAATAAAGTCCCATCATTCCCGTTTGAAATAATGGAAATATCGGAAGTGCTGTAGCCTTCTGCGGTCAACCGGTCTACTGCGTCAATCGTTTCCTGCAATGTTGTGTAAATGCCAACTACTTCTTTTGCCATCTCTATCTGCCTCCTAACGGTGATAGTGCACTTTTACCCGGTAGAAAAAGGGTTAAACGGTTTTCGCAGGTTTTGACATCTCCATAAAATTCAGTCAATATAAGATTGAATGGAGGGATTGAGATGGAACCATCTGCATATCTATCGTATGATGCAACAGAACTGGCCAGGCTCATAAAGCGAAAAGAAGTGAGTGTGGAAGAAGTGCTGGAGGCGGCAATGGCCCGGATTGAAAAAACAAACAGGCGTTTAAATGCCGTCATCCGGACACGGTTTGAGAAAGCAAAGAAGGAAGCGGCCGCGCTCCGTACAGATGAGCAGCCATTTGCCGGCGTGCCGGTTTTGCTCAAAGACATTTCCCAGGCGGTAAAGGGCGAGCTGCTCACATCCGGATCAAAACTGCTGCAGCAAAACCGCGCCAGAGAAGATGCTTTTTTTACGGCAAAATTGAGGGAAGCAGGATTTATCATCCTCGGGCAGACAAACGTGCCGGAATTTGGATTAAAAAATATTACGGAACCTGAACTTTACGGTCCGGCGCGAAATCCGTGGAATCCCCATTTTTCACCCGGCGGCTCAAGCGGCGGTTCCGCGGCTGCGGTGGCTTCCGGGATGGTACCGGTTGCCGGTGCAAGCGACGGCGGCGGATCGATCCGCATCCCTGCTTCTTTTACAAGTTTAACAGGATTAAAGCCGACAAGGGGAAGGACACCGGTCGGTCCGGGCCGCGGACGGCAATGGCAAGGGGCGGCTATTGACTTCGTGCTGGCAAAAACAGTCAGAGACAGTGCAGCGCTCCTCGATGTGCTGCAAACTGTGGAACCCGCCGCTGCTTTTCAAACGCCGCTTTTTCCGGGATATGTACAGGAACTAAAACAGAGCGGAACGAAAAAATACCGGATCGCATTTTCGGTTGCATCGCCGGTCGGGACGCCTGTCAGCCGCGACGCAAAACAGGCTGTCTATAAAACGGCAAAATGGCTGGAGCAGGAGGGCCATCTTGTGGAAGAAGCCGAAAACGGCGTTGACGGCAGACGGCTGATGGAAAACTATTATTTAATGAACTGCGGGGAAATGGCGGCGGAACTTTCGGATTTGGAAAGCGCACTTGGACGCCCGCTTACGGAAAAAGATATGGAGCCGGTTTCGTGGGTCTTGTATGCTGCCGGGAAAAATGTCACGGCGGCAGAATACGCAAAGAGCCTTGCGGAGTGGGATAAGGCCGCAGCACAAATGGCGGGATTCCACGAAACGTATGATCTGTATCTTACGCCTTCAACTGCTTTTACTGCGCCGAAAATCGGGGAGCTTACCCAGACCGGGAAAGAGCGGGATCGATTGTTTGGCGTCACCGGGCTCCCGAAAGAAAAGCAGCAGGCGCTTGTCTATGAAATGTTTGAGCCGAGCTTAACGTTTTCCCCATTTACGCAGCTCGCCAATTTAACCGGGCAGCCGGCGATCAGCCTGCCGGTCCATATAACGGCGGCCGGGCTTCCTTTCGGGATACAGCTGGTGGCGCCGAAAGGAAATGAACATTGGCTGCTGGATGTCGCATATGCGCTTGAACAGTCGGAACTTTGGGTTGGCATGCAGGGGAATCCCTGCCTTTAAAGCATAAATGAGGGGCGTTGTGCAGGCCCGGAAGTTCTAAGGAATTGAAGAATTGAAAAATGTTTGCCAAAAAGGATGATTTTCATGTTACAATAAAATTACAAGAAAAAAAGCAGGGGAGCCGGTTTTGGCTGAGAGGATGCCGTTTTGCATCGACCCTTCACCTGATCTGGATAATGCCAGCGTAGGGAGTCTCATATTGAAGCATGTTTCGGCATGTTTTGGATGGACAGGCTTTCTTGCGCATGCAATGAAAGCTTTTTTATTTGAAAAAAAGGAGGAAAATTTGATGGAAAAATCGAATCAAGTAACGGTTTCTTTTTCAGTTGTTCCGCATATTAAAAGTGATGACTTATACGGTGTCGTCGACCGCGCGATCGAAGTTGTTCAAAACGCCGGCGTACGTTATGAAGTTGGGGCAATGGAAACGACGATGGAAGGCGATCTTGACGAACTGCTTGGGATCATCAAAAAAGCGCAGGATGCTTGCGTCCAAGCCGGTGCGATTGATGTCATCACATCGATCAAAATCCATTACCGGCCAAGCACCGGGGTGACAATGGATGAAAAAATTGCAAAATATCGCGAACAAGCGCCGCAGCCTGTTCGTTAACACGGCGCTCACGGCTGCCTGGCTCATTTTTTTGCTCTTCGTCTGGCAAGGGGTAACGGCCGGCTTTCATATCAGTGAATGGATGCTGCCAAAACCGACGGAAGTATGGCAGGAATTGAAAAATCTGCAATGGATGGTTTGGCCCAATATTTGGCAAACTGCAAAAGAAGTATTGATCGGGCTTGCCTTTTCCATTATGATTGGCGCAGCGATTGCCGTTTTTATGGATATGGTTCCCGTTTTCCGGATGCTGGTCCGGCCGCTACTGGTCGTTTCGCAAACAATTCCGATTGTGGCGATTGCGCCGCTTTTCATCGTCTGGTTCGGATTCGGGCTCCAGTCAAAAGTTATTGTGGTCATTTTAATCTGCTTTTTCCCGCTGGCATTGAGCATCCTGGAAGGGTTTCAAACGGTGGATGATGACTTGGTGAAACTGTTAAAGACCATGCATGCTTCAAAAGGGCAAATTTACATGAAAGTCAAATTTCCGGCTGTGCTCCCTTACTTTTTTTCAGGTTTAAAAATTGCCGTTACATATAGTGTGATGGGTGCCATTATCGGTGAGTGGCTCGGCGCAAGCGAAGGGCTCGGCGTCATGCTGACAAGGGCGACAAAATCTTTTATGACTGCCCGCTTGTTTGCCATCTCCGCTGTCATCATTGGGCTCACATTTCTTTTATACGGCGCTGTTGAATGTTTGCAAAGGCTATCCGCACCATGGGTATATCGAAAGGAAGATCATCAATGAAGAAAATTTTAATCATGTTGCAGGCGGCCATGTTGCTGCTTGCTGCCGGATGTGCCGGCAGCGGGCAGAAGGACAGCAGCAAAAAAGCGTTGCAAAAGGTGACGGTTGTGCTGGACTGGTTTCCGAACACCAATCATACCGGCCTGTATGTGGCTAAAACAAAACATTATTTTCAAAAGCAGGGCCTAGATGTGAAAATTATCCAGCCGGGAGACAATATCACGGCTGAACAGATGGTGGCCTCCGGGAAAGCGGATTTCGGGATCAGCTATCAGGAAAATGTCACCACGGCAAGGACGGAAGGAATCCCGATTGTATCCATTGCCGCGATCATCCAGCACAATACTTCCGGCTTTGCTTCTTTGAAAAAAGACAACATCACTTCTCCGAAAGATTTTGAAGGTAAACGTTACGGCGGCTGGGGTTCGCCGTCTGAAGAAGCCGTCATCAAAACGGTCATGGAAAAATACGGCGCCGACTACAGCAAAGTAAAAAATATCGTGCTCGGCCAGACGGATTTTTTCAAATCAATCGGACGTGAAGCGGATTTTGAATGGATTTATTACGGCTGGGACGGCATCCAGGCAGAGCGGAACGGGAAAAAACTGAATCTTATCATGGTCAAAGATCTCGACCCTGCGCTTGATTATTACAGCCCGGTCATCATTACAAGCGAAAAACTGGCCAAAGGGGATAAAACCCTTGTCAAATCTTTTATGAAGGCTGCGGCGCAAGGTTATACATTTGCGATCAAGCACCCGGAACAGGCTGCCGATATCCTGATTCAGGACGTGCCGGATACAAATAAAGGGCTTGTCCGCGCCAGCCAGAAGTGGCTGAGCACGAAGTACCAGGACGATGCCGCGGAATGGGGGGTACAGAAGGAAGAAGTGTGGCGCCGTTATATGGACTTCCTTTATGACCATAAAGTCATTAAGAAAAAAATCAACATCAAGGCTGCCTACACAAACGAATTTCTTCCAAACCGGCCATGACGTATTTGCAATTGGAAGGCATTACGAAAACATTTGGAGGGAAAAAAGTGCTCGACGGCATTTCCGCAACGATCCAAAAAGGTGAGTTCTGCGCTTTTATCGGGCCGAGCGGGTGCGGAAAAAGCACGCTGTTAAATATCATTGCCGGGATTGAAAAGGCGGATGGCGGCAAAGTGATGCTTGGCGGCAAACCGGACGGGGTTCAGGATGCCGCCGGTTTCATGCCGCAGCAGGATTTGCTTCTGCCCTGGCGGACGGCACTGCAAAACATTGTCCTACCGCTTGAAATAAAAGGGGTGCGGAAACGGGAACGAATTTTGCGGGGGATGGAGGTACTCCGGCAGTTTGGTCTTGAAGATTACGCCGGCCACTATCCCGCCTCGCTCTCGGGCGGCATGCGGCAGCGGATCAGCTTTTTGCGCACGTATTTATGTGAAAAGCCGGTTATGCTGCTGGATGAACCGTTCGGAAAACTCGATGCTTTTACAAAAATGGATGTCCACCGCTGGCTGCTTGAATCATGGGAGAAAGGAAATCAGACGATTCTTATGGTTACCCATGATCTTGATGAAGCCGTGCTGCTATCGGACCGTGTTTTTGTCATGTCGCAGCAGCCGTCCGTCATCATCCACGAATTGAAGGTGCATTTGCCGCGCCCGCGGAAATGGGAGATGCTCTCTTCGTATGTGTTGAAAAAAGACAAAGATGAACTGTTAAGAGAGCTTGCCTCATTTTTGGGGAAATAAAAAAGGTTTGGAGAGGCTCCAAACCTTTTTTACAAGTTCAGCATATTGGATGCTGCATATTTTTCGACGGAAAGGCCGGTGCGGTCAACTTTGGCCGGTTCAACCAGCACATGCGGGAAATGGGCGCGGATCGTTTCTGCCATGGCCTCTGCCTCTTCGAACGGTACGAGCGAAATAACCGTCGGGCCGGCGCCGCTAATGACCGTTCCGTATGCGCCGAGTGATTTGGCCAGCCTGCGGATCTCCAAAAATTCGGGGATCAATTTTGTCCGGTATGGCTCGTGAAAACGGTCTTGTTCCATCATCTTTCCAGCCAGTTCGTACTGGCCGCTTATGAGCGCCGCAATAAAAAGGTTGCTGGCCGCGCTCCCTTTTACCGCTTCTTTCCGCGCATAAAAATCAGGAAGCACTCTGCGCGCATCTTCCGTTTTCAGCTCATAATCGGGAATAAAAAGGAGCAAATCCGCCATGATGTCAAAAAACGGCATGACTTCAAACCGTCCGTCCCCGCGCTCGGCTGAAACAACGAGCCCGCCGAACAGGGATGCCGCGACATTATCCGGATGCCCCTCGATCCGCGAGGCAATGTCCAGCTTTTCCGCAAGCGAAAGCCCGAGATTTCCGGCAAAGTTGGCAAGTTCAATGCCGGCCACAACGGCTGAGGCGCTGCTGCCAAGCCCGCGGGCAAGCGGAATTTCACTGTCAACAATGACTTTGCACGGGGCCAGCCGGCTGCCATATAAATCCGCAACCTGCCGCGCAATTTTTAAGATAAAAGGGTCGCTGTCTTCCGGAAGCGGCGGCAAAAGGGGCGATACTTGTTCAAAAACCCATTCCTTGCTGCCGCACACTTCAAGCGTTAAGAAACGGTTGAGCGCCATGCCGACTGAATCAAATCCGGGCCCGAGATTTGCCGTGCTTGCGGGTACACGGATAACCAGCCTGTTCATACATGGATCACATTCGAAAGATAATCTGTCACGGCTTCTTCCGTTGCCGGCAGCACGGCAGGCCGGACTTCGACTTGGGACATGGCGGTTTGCGGGTCTTTAAGCCCGTTTCCGGTCAGGACAGCAACCACTTTGCTCCCTTTTTTGATCTGTCCCGTTTTGACCTGCTTGATGACACCGGCGATGGACGCACATGAACCCGGCTCGGCGAACGTCCCTTCATTGCGGGCGAGCAGCCGGAACGCATCAAGAATTTCTGGGTCTGACACCGAGTCGATCACGCCGCCTGATTCATCGCGGGCATTGACGGCCAGTTTCCAGCTTGCCGGGTTGCCGATCCGGATCGCGGTGGCGACCGTTTCAGGGTTTTCGATCACCCGGTCCCGGACGATGGCAGCCGCGCCTTCCGCTTCAAAGCCGTGCATTTCCGGCAGGCCGGTTTCAAATTTCTCATTGAACTCTTTGAATCCTTTCCAATACGCGCTGATGTTTCCGGCATTGCCGACCGGGATGGCAAGGACATCAGGTGCTGAACCCAGCTGCTCACAAATCTCGAAAGCTGCCGTTTTTTGGCCTTCCAGCCGGTAAGGGTTAACTGAGTTTACAAGTGTGACAGGCGAAGTTTCGCTTACTTTCCTGACGATTTTAAGCGCCTGGTCAAAATTGCCGTCAATTTCCACGATTTCAGCGCCATACATAACGGCCTGCGCCAGTTTGCCAAGCGCGATTTTTCCGCTCGGAATCACGATGATCGCCCGGATCCCGGCTTTTGCAGCATAGGCGGCCGCAGAAGCGGATGTGTTGCCGGTGGAGGCGCAGATAACGGACCTGCTGCCGCTTTCGATCGCTTTCGCAACCGCCATCACCATGCCGCGGTCTTTAAAAGAGCCGGTCGGGTTCAACCCTTCAAATTTTCCGTACAATTCCACGCCGAGTTTTTCCGATAAGCGGGCAAACGGGATAAGCGGCGTATTGCCTTCAAATAATGTCAGTTCTGGTGTTTTGTCTGTGACGGGTAAAAATGATTTGTACTGCTTGAGTAATCCTGGCCATTGATTCATGTCTTTACGCCTCTCCTTCAACACGGTAGTAGCTGTTCACTTCTTTGACAACAGGCATGTCATTTAACTGCTCGAGCGCCTTTTGGAAACGGTCGAGCGACACTTTGTGGGTGACAATGATGATTTCTGCAAGCTCATCGCGTTTATCAGGCGTCTGCAAAATCCGTTTAAAGCTGATGTTGAGCGCGCTGAAGGCGGCTGTAATTTTCGAAAATGCGCCGACCTGGTCTTTTAAATGCATACGGATATAAAATTGCCCGTAGCGCTGCTCAGACGGCATGAGTTTCCGTTCAAAGCGCGGGCCCCTGAGGTTCCGGCCGTTCACGCCGAGCTGCATGTTTTTAATCGCGGCAATACAATCGCTCACGACCGCGGTCGCAGTCGGCATGCTTCCGGCGCCGGGCCCGTAAAACATCGCCTCGCCGATTGCTTCCCCGTTAATATAAACGGCATTGAATTCATTTTTCACGGAAGCAAGCGGGTGGTTTTGGGCGATAAACGCCGGCTGCACGCTCACTTCAATATGTTCATCCTGGCATTCCGCCATGCCGATCAGCTTCATCGTATACCCAAGCGTTTTCCCGTAATGCAAATCTGCGGATGAAAGATGGGTAATGCCTTCCACTTCCACATCTTCAAGTTTCACATTTGTATAGAATGCGAGCCGTGCCAAAATCGCCATTTTTCTTGCCGCATCCAGGCCTTCCACATCTGACGTCGGGTCGGCTTCGGCAAAACCAAGTTCCTGTGCCTCTTTCAGCGCCTCGTCATAAGAAACGCCTTCATCTATCATTTTGGTCAGAATAAAATTGGTTGTCCCGTTGACGATCCCCATCACTTTTTGGATCCGGTCGGAAACAAGGCCGTCCGTGAGCCCCCTGATAATCGGGATGCCGCCGCCGACGCTTGCCTCATACAGGAGGTCACACTGGTTTTTCCAGGCCAGTTCCTGAAGCTCCGGGCCGTAGAGGGCAATTAAATCTTTGTTCGCGGTTATGACATGTTTTTTATTTTCAATCGCCTTGACAATGTACCTCCGGGCTTCATCAATTCCGCCCATCACTTCGACGACGACATCAATTTCCGGGTCATTTAATATCTCATCGGGATTTGTAGTGACAGAGGCGGGATCAATGTCTACACCGCGGTCTTTTTCGATGTCGCGCACGAGAATGCGTTTCACCTTTACTTCACGCCCAAGCTGGTGGACGAGTTCCTCCTGATGCTGCCGGATCAGTCTGACAACGCCGCAGCCAACGGTTCCGAGTCCGAGCAGTCCGATTGAAACGTCCGATTTCATTTGATCACACCTCTTTATGTATTTTTGCAGAAAACAAATGTCTTTGTATAATAGACATTAAAGCATGATTACAGAGGAAGATCAAGTCTTTCTTTTTTTAAAAGTAAGAAAAAGAATCAGACGTATAGTGCTGGTTGCGGGCGCCGCTCCAGGCAAACTTCGAGAATTGCGGCATTCATGGCGTCGTTTTTTTGGACCATTTCAAACGCATGCGGGAGAAAGCATTCAGCCGGCGAGACTGCGGCCTCCCCGCATATATCGATGCCAAATACTTGTTTTTGATCGAGAATGGCCGAAATGCAGGACAGCAATTCCTGCCTGCCCATCGCCCCCTGATCCCAGTTTGTCTCGGCAAAAGCCGGGGAAAGGACGTCTTTGTCAATGCTGATATAGACGGTATCTGTTGGAATGGCGGATAAAATCCGTTGCCGGTTTTCAAGATTCCGGCTGTTAAAAGGAAAGATTTGGACGGTTTGCGGCGGGCGGCGATGTGTTATGAAAGAAGTCGGGCCGATGATGGCAACTCTTTTCAGCAGCGGGTTCATTTTTAAGGCGTAGGAAACCCATGACCCGCATGACAGCAGTGTTTGTTCAAAGCTGTCGTCCATGTCCGGATGGTTGTCGAACAGCACAAGGGTGAACGGTTCCGGCGCTTCTTTTAAAAGCAGGGAGGTTACATAATGGTAATTGCCGCTTCCAAGAAAGGTGATGCCTTTTTGCTTGCGGCGGCCCAGTGCCGTTTCAATTTGGAAAAGCGCCTCTTTTTCACAAAAAAGATTGGTATGGCGGATATGTTTCAGATTGATTGTTTCATGGGGAAAAGACTGGACCCTTTTTTGTTCATCATACGTTTCGTCAAAAGCCAATATCGTGACACCTTTATGCAATAAACCCATCTCTTTCATCTCCTTTAAGAAATCACAGAACGGGTTGAACAAGGTTCCTTTGAATGGCGGAATATTGAAACGATTTATTATTTATTTTATCACACTTTTTTAAAGCGTGCACCGTTTCCGGCTCAACAGGAAGGGGCGGGAAAGATTACACACGTAAATTCTTGAAATGGCAACCGGCAAACGCCGCGCTCCCGCGTCCTTTTGGGGGGGATTTTCATCCGAATTTTTCATTGCGAGATTGCGGCATGAAAAGCGGAATCGCGCCGGCCGTATTATTTTTTCGCATCAAAATAAGCCTCCCTCATGCAGGAAGGCTTTATGCTCTATTAAACGATGACCGGCGGTTTGCGCACGAGGCTCATAATGCCTGCAATCAGGTAAAGCAGCGCCGGGAGCACCCCGAATCCGACGGTGAAAAAGAACACAAGCATTGCGCCGATAATAAGCAAAATGCCTGACAGCTTCGGACTTTTGTTATTCCTCAGTTGAACAGCGGCGAAAATGCCGACCGCCGTTCCGATGACAAGCACCACAGCAATTCCCCAGCCGAGTGCCTGGATCGTATGAAGGGCTGTTTGAAAATCGGCTTCCGGGATGGAGGCATCCGTTTTCATCCGGGCTTCCATTTGTTTGATACCTTCGCTTTTCATGGCTGCTGTACCGAAGAAGACAAGGATTGCGGCAAGCCCGTTTAGCACCGCGCCAATGACGCTCAGTACAATTTCAGCAGTTCGTTTCATTTATACCACCCCTTTCTTTCTCGTCTATAAAACCCATTCCCTCCCATATATACGGAAAAAACAAAAAAAGGATTCGGAAATCATAAATTTAATGTGGCCCGATTCAAGCAGTGTTACAATAAAACTATGAGAACGGGGGTGTTTGGCAATGCAAATTTATACAAGCAAAGAAATTAAGGAAGCCGATGCAACGGCAGCTTCTTTCGGCATGGATACGTTTACGCTGATGGAAAATGCCGGAAGCGGCCTGTACCGGGCACTTGCGCCGCTCCTTTCCAAACGCGACACAATTGCGGTGCTATCCGGCAAGGGGAATAACGGCGGGGACGGAATCGTGCTTGCCCGCTATTTAAAACTGAACGGATACAAAGCGGATTTGATCTTTCCTTTAGGTCCGCCGCAAACGAAAGAGGCCGCGCAGCATTTTTCCTATTTTCAATCGTGCGGCTTTGAAGCAGCCCCTTTTGACCGTGAGAAACAGTATGACTGGATCGCAGACGGGCTACTTGGCGTAGGTACCAGGCTGCCGCTCAGGGATGATCTTGCAGAAATAACCGATTGGATCAATACCCGGAAAGCAAAAGTGGCTGCCATTGACGTACCGACGGGAGTGGCGGGGGATACGGGTGATGCCGATCCGCATACCGTACACGCGGATTATACGTTTTCTCTCCATGGATTGAAACCGTCCAGCCTGCTATTCCCTTCTTCCACTTATTTTGGCGAAACAAAGGCTGTCGAAATCGGCCTGCCGCATACATCAAAATGGAAAATTTGGTCGGAAGAAGATGTCATCCGTTCGCTTCCCGAAAGAAGCGGAAATGTCCATAAAGGCACGTTCGGGACCGGGCTTTTGGTTGCCGGAAGTGACGATATGCCGGGCAGCGCGGCGTTGGCTGCGATCGGCGCGATGCGGATGGGGATCGGGAAACTCTCCGTTTTTACGGAAAGCGGTGCCCGGAATGTGATTGCCGCACTCGTTCCTGAAGCCACTTATTTAAAAAGGGATTTTTCAAAGCGGCTGAACGATTTGGGGCAGAAGTTTGCCGGGGTGGCCATCGGTCCCGGGATTGAACCGGATAAGCAGCTGGAGTCTTTCATTCAGGGCGTTTTAAAAGAACCGCTTCCTGTTGTCCTCGATGCGGGTGCATTACATAAAAGGGCATACCCGAAACGCACGGCTCCGGTCGTTTTAACGCCGCATCCGGGGGAATTTTCAAGGATGACGGGCATTCCGGCCGGGCAAATGGCATCGGACAGGATCAGGCTTGCTTCCGCTTATGCGCAGGAACACGGGGTCACCGTCGTTTTAAAAGGGCAGTACACGGTGATGGCTTTTCCGGATGGCAGCGGCTATGTAAATGCAACCGGCAACAGCAGCCTGGCAAAAGGCGGAAGCGGCGATACATTAACCGGCATGCTCTTGGCAAATATATGCACGTATGCTAATATCAAGGAAGCGGTTGCCAATGCCGTTTATATTCACGGGGCATGCGCCGACTTGTGGATCCGGGAAAACGGGTCCTCTACACTCACTGCCCATGAATTTTCCCGGCTGCTTCCAAAAGTGATGCACCAATTGGAAACGGCCGCGAAAGATGCATGTGAAGCGCCGGGTTTAGGAGAACGGTGACCGTTTTATAAAGAGGTGACAAATGATGCAAAAAATCAAGAAGGCGATTATCCCGGCAGCGGGGCTTGGAACACGTTTCCTGCCGGCGACAAAGGCAATGCCGAAAGAAATGCTGCCGATTGTCGATAAGCCGACAATCCAATATATTGTGGAAGAGGCCATTGATTCCGGCATTGAAGATATCATCATCGTAACCGGGAAAGGGAAACGGGCGATTGAAGACCATTTTGACCATGCATTTGAGCTTGAGGACAATTTGATCGCAAAGAAAAAATTTGATCTGCTTGAAAAAGTGCGCCAGCCTGCAGAAGTGGATATCCATTATATCCGGCAAAAGGAACCAAAAGGATTGGGCCACGCGATTTGGTGTGCGCGCAAATTTATCGGAAATGAACCGTTTGCCGTGCTCCTTGGCGATGACATCATCCAGGCTGAACCGCCTTGCCTGAAACAAATGATCGATGTTTATGAACAGGTCCATTCCAGCGTGATTGCCGTCATGGAAGTCGCGCACGAGGAAACAAACCGTTACGGGATTATTGACCCGCTCGATCAAAAAGGAAGAATTTATGATGTGAAAGGCTTTGTAGAAAAGCCGAAAGTGGAGGAAGCGCCGTCAAATGTCGCCATTATCGGGCGGTATATTTTAACACCGGAGATTTTTGATTTCCTTTCATTGCAAAAGACCGGTTCAGGCGGAGAAATCCAGCTGACCGATGCCATTGAACAATTGAATGAAATCCAAAAAGTGTATGCCTATGCTTATGAAGGGAAACGCTACGATGTCGGCGAAAAGTTCGGGTTTATCAAATCGACGATTGAAATGGCACTTTCCCGGGAAGATCTGCGCGATGATTTGCTCCGGTATTTGGAAGATTTGCAATGGAGAATCCAAAACGACCGGATCTGAAGCTGCCGGGTCTGCCGGTAAAAACGCCTGTTTCGCGAAATGTGCGAACGCAGGCGTTTTTTATCGGACCTGTGTGAAGGGGGTGCGGGATACAACCTGAAGCTCCGGCTGCTTTTATGCAAAAAACAAACCCTGTCCATTGGCAAAAATCACACGGCCGGATGAAAAAAGATGTAAGATAGTAGCGAAAGCAAGGAAAGGATGGCACATTTTGAAAAAAGATGACCAAAGATTTAAACAGGCGCATAAGGAAGCATGGATCGGCGTCGGGCTTGTGCTGTTCAATTTTCTCTGGTGGTACGGTTTCGCTTACGGCTTAGGTACACGGCCTGCCAAACAGTACCATTATATATTTGGCATGCCGTCATGGTTTTTTTACAGCTGCATTGCCGGCTATATTGTCGTGACGGCGCTTGTCATCTTCATTGTGAAGTTCTTTTTCAAAGATATTCCTTTCGATGATGAAGAGGGGGACAAGCCATGAACTGGCCGGTACTGGCACCACTGCTCATTTTTTTGCTTATTATTTTTGCCGTTGGTTTTTGGGCCAATCAATATGTGATCAAAACGCAATCTTTTGTACATGAATATTTTCTTGGGAAACGGCAGCTCGGCGGCTTTATCCTTGCGATGACAATGGTGGCGACATACGGGAGCGCCAGCAGCTTTATCGGCGGCCCGGGCGTGGCGTACACGCAGGGGCTTGGCTGGGTGCTCCTTTCCATGGCGCAGCTTTCAACCGGTTATTTTGTCCTGATGGTACTCGGGAAAAAATTTGCGATTATGGCACGCAAATATGATGCGGTGACGCTGATTGACTTTTTAAAAGGCCGCTATCAAAGTGATACCGTCGTCATTTTGGCGGCAGCAAGCATTATTATTTTTCTGTTTTCATCCATGACGGCACAGTGGATCGGCGGGGCACGCCTTGTTGAATCGCTGACCGGCCTGCCGTATACGGCGTCGCTCCTGATTTTTGCCGCTTCTGTTACGCTGTTTGTCGTAATCGGGGGATTTCGCGCAGTGGCGGTGACAGATGCGGTCCAAGGGACGGTCATGTTTCTCGGCACGCTTATTTTACTGGTGGCAACCATTAAAGCGGGCGGCGGGATGGAACATATTATGCACAATCTTGCTGCGCAGGACCCGGACCTGATTACGCCGTTCGGGCATGGGCACAGCCTGGCCCCTGCCTATGTATCGTCGTTTTGGATTTTGGTCGGGATCGGTGTCGTCGGCCTGCCGCAAATTACGGTCCGGGCGATGTCTTATAAAGATTCCCGGGCGATGCACAGGGCGATCATCATCGGTACCATTGTCATTGGTTTTATTATGTTCGGCATGCATTTTATCGGCGTGATGGCACGCGCTGTCATACCAGGTGTGGAAGTGCCGGATACGGTTATGCCGCTATTAACGATGAAAGTGCTGCCGCCAGTGCCGGCCGGTATTGTGCTCGCTGCCCCGATGGCCGCGATTATGTCCACCGTTGATGCGCTGCTTATTCTCGTCGGTTCTGCGCTCGTCAAAGACCTTTATTTGAATTATGTGAAGCCGGACGCATCCGAAAAACAGATGAAAGTAGCGAGTTTCGGCGTGACCGCAGCGGTTGCCGCCGTTGTCGTGCTGTTGTCGCTCAGCCCGCCGAAATTGATCATATGGCTCAACTTGTTTTCCTTTGGCGGCCTGGAATCCGTATTTATATGGCCGGTTATTTTCGGCCTGTACTGGAAAAAAGGAAACAAGTACGGCGCGGTTTGTTCCATGATACTCGGTATGGGCTCGTACATTTTGCTGGACCGCCTGCACCCAAACCCGTTCGGATTGCATACAGTTGTGCTTCCGGTTCTTATTTCATGCGCCGGGTTTATTGCGGCGAGCCTCCTCTTCGGGCGCAAAAGGGCTGCCATTCGGGCCGGGGCCGAGTAATCCGGCGCCCCAAATTGAAATTTTGGCTAAAAATGCGCGGTGCCCGGGGAAAGCCTGCAAAATAAGAATCAATCGGACCGGGACGAGTCATCCTCCCGGCCCCTGATTGAAAGACAGCCTCGAAAATTTTGCCGAAAAAGCGAAGCTGCCCGCAAATCATTTGGTGTAAATCCGCAAAAAATGGCCAAAATTTTCCCCGGGATAAATGCACGGCAGATTGGGAGTGTTTCAAAATGGGGTAGCCAATTATGGTTGGAACCGAAGCTTTCGCTGTTCTTCTGCCTGAAGCAGTTTCATGATGGCTGGAATTTAAGGCTGCGAAAAAATTTTTCGTTGCATCTCTCCCGGAATTGTGGTAATATAATGATTGTCATCTGCGGGACATTAGCTCAGTTGGAAGAGCAGCTGACTCTTAATCAGCGGGTCGTGGGTTCGAGCCCCTCATGTCCCATCACGAAGCAATATGATGCACAAATGTGACATTATATTGCTTTTTTTATTTTTATAAAGTTTTTTAGGCGGATAAACCGGCTAAAAAATAACAAGCGGACATATTCAGGCATACTATATTGTGGTATAATAAAATGGTTGCAGGTTTCGCAGCTATTTATGAATCGAAGAAAAAGGAGATGATAACTGATGGATTCTGACGCGCATCCGAGGTCGTGCATGAAACATAAGCAAGAGGAAGTCTTCATACTGGCCTCGACCAATCCTATAGGTTATCAGTCTCTGGGAGAGTAAAGTATGCTTGAGCTTCCTCAAAAGTGAAGAGGAGGTGGCCTGCATGTTAAATATGTATTTAACGGACGAAAACGGCAAACTGAAGGAAACAGAAACTTTGTCAAAAGGATGCTGGGTGAACCTGGTGAACCCGACAGAGGAAGAAATCAACCAGGTTGTCCAGCAAACGAATATACCGGCCGATTTTATTAAAGACCCGCTGGATGTCGATGAACGCTCCCGTATTGAAAAAGAAGACGATGATATTTTAATCATTGTCGGTCTTCCCGTTAAGGTAAAGGACGATGTGGACTCCGCGCTGTATGATACGATTCCGCTCGGGATTATCGTCACGCCTTTTTATTTCATCACGGTCTGCCTGCAGGATAATCCGATTATCGGAAAGTTTATCCACAGACGGGTGCGCGGGTTTTACACCTACATGAAAACCAGATTTACCCTTCAAATTCTATATGAAGTTGCAAGTTATTATTTAAACTATTTAAAATATATCGACCGCAGATCAAGCCTGATCGAACGCGAATTGCACGAATCGATGCGAAACGAGGAACTGTTCGAACTGCTGAGCCTTGAAAAGACACTCGTGTATTTTACGACCTCATTAAAAGCCAATAAAATCGTCATGGAAAAAATGACACGGCAGCATTTCCTAAAAGTATATGAAGATGACATGGACTTACTGGATGACGTCATGATTGAAGTCAAACAGGCAATCGAAATGTGTGAAGTCCACAGCAATATTTTAAGTGGTATGATGGATGCCTATGCTTCTGTCATTTCCAATAACGTGAACGGCGTGATGAAATTTTTGACGACGGTCACGATTATCCTTTCCCTGCCAACGATGGTATCCAGCTTTTTCGGAATGAATCTTCACGGCCTGCCGTGGCAATCAAGCCCCCATGGTTTTTGGCTGGCGTTTTTGGCCTCTCTGGTTCTTTCCAGTGTCACAGCCATCATTTTTTGGAAAAAAAGGTATTTCTAACACATCCGGGAGATGGATTTGCATAAAATTCATCTCCTTTTTTGTTTCTTCCTTGTGAATGTGCATGTTTCACAAGCGGGAAGCGGTTTTTTTGCGGCAATCTCTATACGGAATTCTGCATAAATACACAAATATAAAATGTAAGCACTTACAATATAAAAAGGCGGGAAAAAGCTATTTTAATTGAATCGCGGCTGGAAAGCAATATTTGAAAGAAAAAAGTTTATAAATGATTTATTCATTTGTCACCAATCTGGCACAGCCATAGCATGTGAAATCGCATATAATAGAGCCATAAAGAAAAGAAATATTGAAAAACAGCAGAAAATCATGTGAAATTATTCACAAACTTTATTTTTTTACCCTTTTATGTGAAATTCTTCACAAAATCACCAGAATGGAGGCCACGATCATGGCAATTGATGAAAAAGTTGTTGGCAAATCCGCACAAATCACGGAAATGGTAAATTCCCTCGTCGCCAAAGGCCAAAAAGCACTGCGTGAATTTATGGAACTGGATCAGGCGCAAGTGGACAATATCGTAAAACAAATGGCGCTTGCAGGGCTGGAACAGCATATGGTGCTCGCCAAAATGGCCGTGGAAGAAACAGGGCGCGGCGTATATGAAGACAAAATTACAAAAAACCTGTTTGCAACAGAATACATCTACCACAATATTAAATATAACAAAACAGTCGGCATCATTGATGAAAACAATAATGAAGAAATTGTCAAATTCGCGGAGCCAGTCGGCGTTATTGCCGGGGTCACGCCTGTAACAAACCCGACATCAACCACGATGTTTAAAGCGTTAATTGCGATTAAAACACGCAACCCGATCATTTTCGCATTCCACCCGTCCGCGCAAAAATGCAGCAGCCATGCCGCAAAAGTCATGCTGGACGCTGCTGTGAAAGCCGGCGCGCCGGAAAACTGCATCCAATGGATCGAAAAACCGGCCATTGAAGCGACACAGCAATTGATGAAACATTCGGGCATTTCGCTGATTCTTGCAACGGGCGGTTCCGGCATGGTAAAGTCCGCATATTCGAGCGGGAAACCTGCGCTTGGCGTCGGGCCGGGGAACGTCCCTTGCTATATTGAAAAATCTGCTGATATCAAACGCGCCGTCAATGATTTGATTTTGTCCAAAACGTTTGACAACGGCATGATCTGTGCGTCGGAACAGGCTGTCATCATCGACAAAGAAATTTATGACAATGTGAAAAACGAATTGATTGCAAATCAATGCTACTTCCTGAATGAAGCGGAGAAGAAAAAGGTTGAGAAAACCGTCATCAATGAAAAGACGCAATCCGTCAACAGCGCCATTGTCGGCAAACCGGCCTATGAAATTGCGAAAATGGCAGGCGTAAATGTTCCGGAAGATACCAAAATTTTAATCGCCGAACTTACAGGCGTCGGCCCGGACTACCCGCTTTCCAGAGAAAAATTAAGCCCGGTTTTGGCCTGTTACAAAGCCAACAGCACAAAACAAGGTTTCGAATTTGCAGAAGCCATGCTCGAATTCGGCGGACTTGGTCACTCGGCTGTGATCCATTCGACAAACGATGAAGTCATTGAACAATACGGCTTAAAAATGAAAGCCGGCCGGATCATTGTCAACTCCCCGTCTTCGCAAGGGGCAATCGGCGACATTTACAATGCCTACATGCCTTCTTTGACACTCGGCTGCGGCACGTTTGGCGGCAACTCGGTGTCCACAAACGTCGGTGTCATTAATCTGTACAATGTAAAAACAATGGCGAAACGGAGAGTCAATATGCAATGGTTTAAAATTCCACCACGCGTGTATTTTGAAAAGAACTCGGTCCAATACCTGGAAAAAATGCCGGATATCTCAAGTGCCTTTATTGTCACCGATCCGGATATGGTCCGGCTCGGATTTGTTGAGAAAGTGCTATACTACTTGCGGAAACGACCGGACTATGTCCACTGTGAAATTTTCTCTGAAGTCGAACCGGATCCGTCCATTGAAACGGTACGGAAAGGCGCCGAAGCAATGGCAAGCTTCCAGCCGGACGTCATTATCGCGCTTGGCGGCGGGTCGGCGATGGATGCTGCAAAAGGCATGTGGCTGTTCTATGAGCATCCGGAAGTTGATTTCAACGAATTGAAACAAAAATTTATGGACATCCGGAAACGGGTTGCCAAATTCCCGAAACTGGGTGAAAAAGCGCAGCTGGTCTGCATTCCGACCACATCGGGTACCGGTTCTGAAGTGACTTCTTTCGCCGTCATTTCGGATAAAAAGAACAATACAAAATATCCGCTCGCAGACTACGAACTGACACCGGATGTTGCGATCATTGACCCGCAGTTTGTCATGACCGTTCCGAAATCCGTAACAGCCGATACCGGGATGGACGTTTTGACCCATGCGATTGAAGCCTATGTTTCCAACATGGCCAACGACTATACGGACGGCCTGGCAATTAAGGCCATCCAGCTTGTTCACGAATACTTGCCGAAAGCATACGCAAATGGGAGCGATCAACTGGCACGCGAAAAGATGCACAATGCATCGACTTTGGCAGGGATGGCATTCTCGAATGCATTCCTTGGCATCAACCATTCGCTTGCCCATAAAATCGGCGCTGAATTCCATATTCCGCACGGGCGGGCCAACGCGATTCTCTTGCCGCATGTTATCCGCTATAATGCGCAAAGGCCGAAAAAATTTGCGGCATTCCCGAAATACGAACATTTCGTAGCGGATCAGCGCTACGCGGAAATTGCGCGTATTCTCGGGCTGCCGGCAAGCACGACAGAAGAAGGCGTCGAAAGCCTTTGCCAGGAAATTATCCGGATGTGCAAACTGTTCAATATGCCGCTTAGCCTGAAAGCAGCCGGCGTGAACCGGGCGGACTTTGAAAAACGGGTTGCCGTTATTGCAGACCGCGCATTTGAAGACCAATGCACGCCTGCAAACCCGAAATTGCCGCTTGTCAGCGAATTGGAAGACATTTTACGCAAAGCTTTTGAAGGCGTTGAAGAAAAATAAACGATTTTTTAAGAGCCCGGCTGTGAACCGGGCTCTTTTCTTTTCCGGCCGGGGTAGTGTATGATAAAAGGACTGGAAAAGGAAGGTCAGGGAAAAACAATGGAACCTACATTCATTCATCATTTACAGCCTTTTTTACAACAGGCATGGAAAAATTCAACGTTTGAACATCCTGATTTTGTACAGGAAAAAGTGATTCCTGCTGTGCTGGACGGCCGGGATGTGATTGCTGTGGCACCGACAGGATCGGGAAAAACACTCGCCTACCTGCTGCCTGTGCTCGACCGGATGGATCCCGGAAAACAAGCGGTCCAGGCTGTCATTTTGGCGCCCTCTAAAGAACTGGTCATGCAAATACAAGAGGAAGCCGGAAAATGGTCACAAGGAAGCGGAATACAGAGCATCCCGCTGATCGGCGGCGCAAATGTGAAAAGGCAAATTGAAAAACTGAAAAGACATCCGCACCTTGTGATCGGGACGCCCGGGCGCATCCTCGAATTGATCCGCCAGAAAAAACTGAAAATGCATGAAGTGAAAATGATGGTGCTCGATGAAGGGGACCAGCTGCTCGGAAAGGAATACAGCCTTACAGTCGGACAAATTGTAAAATCCGCCATGCGCGATTGCCAGATCCTTTTGTTTTCAGCCACTCTGCCTGATGCAGCAGCCCAAAAGGCAATAGACCAGATGAAAGAACCCCTATTGATCCGTATTGCAAAAGAGGAGGCGCGGAGCCCGGTTGAACATATTTATATCGTAACGGGCGACCCGCGCGGCAAAATCGAGCAGTTACGAAAAATTGCCCGGATGGGGGTCCGGGGGCTCGTGTTTTTCAATAACAAATGGGATGTTTCGGTTGCAGCGGAAAAGCTCCGGTTCAAAGGGCTGGCCGTCGCCGAACTGCATGGCGATATGCGCAAGGAAGAAAGGGAAAAAAGCATCCGGTTGTTCCAAAATGGCGATGTCCCGCTCCTTTTGGCAACGGATGTTGCTGCCCGCGGCCTGGATATCCCGGTGATTACGCATGTCATTCAATTTGATTTGCCGGAAGATGTATCCGCATATGTCCACCGCTCAGGGCGGACAGGCCGGCTCGGTTCGAACGCCGGCACAGTTGTCTCCCTTGTGACGCCCGGAGAAGAAAAGGTGTTGAAAAAATTCGCAAAAGCGCAGCATGTGGAACTGGGGCGGAAAGACATCAAGCGGGGCGAACTGGTGGATCCCGAATAAGCATGTGGGCAAAACCTGTTTTTTGAAATGCGGAAAATTTGTCGGATGGTGGCTTCATTCCGCGGGCGGATTCCGAAAGCGGGAAAATGATTCTGCTTTTTAGCTTTAGAGAAGAAGAAATGCAAAGTTCTGTACGCTTTATCATGCGGAAGAAAGGCCTGCCGGAAATCGATTTCCGGCAGGCCTTGTGTTTTGAAACTTCTTTTTGAATGAGCATCGGCAATCGCCCGATCGTGTTTTGAACCTTCTTATGAATTAACATCGTCCGGGAGGCTGGCCGGTGACAAGCCGGCTTTTTTAAATACTTTGCCGAGTTCATCGTTGGCTTGTTCCAGCTTTTTGTTCGCAGCATCCAGCGAAGGGTTCGCTTTTTTCAACTCATCCGCTTTCATTTGGTAGGACTGTTGCAAATCTTTTACAGCGGTTTTTATCTCCGATTGATAGTTGTTTAATTTGGATGGGATTTTCGTATTTTTTACTTCCTTTCTCACATTTTCTGCGGATGACTGCGCCGCCTTCTGCATGGTGGCAAGCTCGGTTTTCGGCGGCCTGTCGTTCGTCTTAGCGATCGCCTGTTCATACGTATTTAAATCCCTGTCCTGGGCGTTGATACGATTGGTGAGATCCATGTAAAAATTCATCAAAGCCGTTTTTGTGGCGCTTTTTGCCGGTTTCTTTGCCCCGGACTGGCCCGAATTTCCGGAACATGCGCCAAGTGCGAGCACAAAGGCAAGGCTAAATAGTGCAAACCAAATTTTTTTCATGCTGTAACCCCTTCCTAAATCTGTAAATTTTTAATAGATTTGCAGTACGATCATAGCATTTTTTGTTTCTTATGGTAAATAGGGGAGGGAAAAATAAGATTTATGGAAAAAGTTTTAATTCATCTTTTTCGTATCCGCGTTTAAATACCCAGGGAAAGGGTAGGGGCAGGAAAAGGGCAAAAAAAAACATCGGGACTCTCCGAAGTTTTTTGTCTCAAAGCCTTTTCGCCCCGACGTACCGCGGTTTCCAATAAGGATTGCTGAGGGTGTCGATCTTGACGCCTTGCGATACGGAGTGGATGACTTGATTATGGCCGATATAAATGGCGACATGTGAAACGCCTTTTGAATAAGTATGGAAAAAAACCAGATCGCCCGGTTTTAAATTTGACTTGCTGACTTTTTTTCCTTTTTTGTAAATGCTTGCTGCTGTTCTCGGCAAGTTTTTTCCGTTCTTTTTAAATGTATAACCTACAAAGCCGGAACAATCAAAACCTGACGGGCTTGTGCCGCCCCATCTGTATGGCGTCCCTATATATTTCTTTGCCGTACTGATGACCTTTGACGGGGAATAGGATGCAGCAGCCGCTTGTTTAGCAGGCAGTAAAAAACCGGTCCCCAGCATAAGCGCAAGCAATATTGGAGCTACTTTCTTCAAACTTCCCACCTCTGTCTATGAATCTCACAATCCCACTATACCAATTTTTGTCTATTCTTTGGTTACGCTCACATTAAATAATATTACAAAAACATTACGTATACGACAAAAGTGTGAAAAGATTGGCAGCATCCGGCATGCGGGGCGCGGCAGCTTTTTTTGTTCGGATGAACCATGGATTTTGATATCTAACGTTATTTCTATATAATGGAGTCATGACTTTAAAGCAGAAGGGAACGTTCAACATGATCGTCAAGTCAGAAGCAGATTTGGAAGGATTGAAGAAAATCGGGCGGCTTGTTGCCAGCATTCGCGATGAACTGAAGGAAAAAGCCAGGCCCGGCATTACAACGAAAGAATTGGATGAATGGGCAGGCAAAAGGTTTGCAGAAAACGGGGCGGTCTCCGGGCCAAAGGGAGAGTATGATTTCCCTGGGTACACCTGTATCAGTGTGAATGAAGAAGTGGCACATGGCATTCCGGGAGACCGCGTGTTAAAAGAAGGGGATCTTGTAAATGTGGATGTATCCGGATCGCTGGATGGATATTATGCGGATACAGGCATCTCTTTTGTTGTTGGAAAGGGAGATCCCGAATTATTTGCGCTGTGCGAATGTGCGCAGCGGGCGTTTGACAGCGGCTTGAAGAAGATCAGGGCCGGAAATAAGCAGAATCAAATTGGCCGGGCGGTTGAAAAAGCAGTGTACAGCAGCGGATTTGAAGTGCTCCTGAATTTGACGGGCCACGGTGTCGGGAAGGCCTTGCACGAGGATCCCGAGTATATTTTAAATTACTATGATCCGGACGATACAGGTTTGTTACAGGACGGCATGGTCATTGCGTTTGAACCGTTTGTCTCGACCGGCGCCGATGAAGTGGTCGAATCGGGCGACGGCTGGACGTATGTAACGCCGGACGGAAGCTTTGTATCCCAAGTGGAACATACCGTCATTGTAACAAAAGGGACCCCTATCGTTTTAACGCGATAAGGGGAACCTGCTCTGGAGTATGCCCCGCCCGAAGCATGCACCATTCGGGCAGACATGGAGCAAGTGGAATAAATGGCCCGCTCGTTTTAATCGTAAGCGGGGGCTGAAGTATGCATTTGAAAAGATCCCGCCGTCTTACCGCGTTTTAACGCAGTAAGCGGAGAAATGCCCTCTCCGGAATACCGCCCCGCCCGAAGATTGCACCGTTTCAGGCGGAGCAGTATAAGCGGGCCATTCTACCGTTTTAACGCAATAAGCGGGGAAACGGCTCTGATCCGGTGTGCCAGCCAGCCTGCAACCAAGGATAAAATAATGTCTTTCGGCAGCGGCACCGCCATCCACATCCAGGCGATTTTGTAGCTGAACGCTTGCGGGGCCTGCGCCCATATTTTATAAGCGGCGTACATCCAGTTGGTCCCAATCAAATAGTTTACAATCATGCCGATGATGGAAGCGGTAAAGTACGCTGCCATGTTTTGGCGCTTTTCCACAATCTTGCCCGTGGCCCAGGCTGCGGGGATAAAGCTAAGAATAAATCCGAATGACGGGCTTAATACGGTTTGAAACCCGCCGCTGAATCGCGCAAAAACCGGTGCCCCCAATAAGCCGATCAGCATATAGGCGACCATCGAAATCGCTCCAAGCCTGCTGCCGAGCACTAAACCCGCCAGCACGGCAAAAAAAGTTTGCAATGTGATCGGCACCCCGCCGATGACAAGAAACGGCGCAATAGATGTAATATTTGCCCCGATGGCCATCAGCGCTGCAAACATACCCGCATAACAAAGATCAATGGCACGGAATTTTTTCGCTGCCATTTTTTCACTCCCCTTTTTTCCTTTATCTATTAATAGATTAAAAAACCGCGGCATATATGTCAACTTAAAAATAAAATTGGTTTACATATTTTAAAGGATTTTGGGCTTACGATCTTGAAGTTTACATTAAGGGAGAGGGGGAGTGGGCACGGTTCCAAAACACCGGGTAGCCCCCGGTGCCAAGGATAGGGTTGAAACAGAAGAGGGCATTATTTTTTCACAGATTATGCCACCCCGCTGTTTAAGGCGGGGCAAATGCTGGTAGTTTTGGGGTGAAGACATGGCTTTTAAAAGAAGCGGAATGATCATGATGATGCTGCTTTTGTTAGGAGGTTGCAGCTTAATGCCAAATAAAGCGGATGAAAAAAAGCAGGCGGAAGCATCAGCATACATCCCGGTGCAGGATTACACGGGGCAGGGATATTCGTTTGATAACGGGGAAGAGACTGGGGAATTTGCCAAACAGCACCGGAACGAAATTATTGAAAAAGTCAAGCAATATTTTAAGCAAAAATACCATTTAGATATCACCGTCCATCAGATATATGGTGCAACGGACGCAGCAGTCGTATTTGCTGAATCAAAAAAAGACCCGAAATTTCATACTTCTGTCATTGTTGGAATTGATTTGGAGAACAAAAAAATTGGCGATGTGGGCGCCTATGAGGGCTCTGTTGAAGGCGCAATCACGACAGGTTTGTATGTCATGGCGTATGAAAAAGAATTTCAAAAGCTGGATGATTTCTGTACGGCGATTACGAAAGAATATCCCGTAATTGGCAGGACGAAAGAAGCTGTGGATAATACAGTTGATTCCGGTTATGCCACGCCATATTATTATTTGAATACGACTCATTTAGAGTTTTTAAATTCTTATAAATCTTTTCTAAATAATCCAAAAATTAACGGCCAGAGTTTAAAAAAACTGATAGAGGATCAAAAGTTCATTTCTGACAATATGATAATAGAAATGACATTTTATATGCGAAAAAAACATGAGAACCCTGATAGAACGCCTGTAGATAAGATAAAAGATGAATTGAAAAAACAGAAAGATTTTCCGCCGGGTGAATATTCAATATCCGTAAATAGCAATGATATTTTAATGCGTACTGGAACTGAAAAGGAATATAAAGATTCAGATAAAGAACACAATGAAGTAATTATAGAACCAAATGGGGAAGTGGCGAAATGACAAAACGTACTTCTGATCAGGATTTGATTAAATTGAGCGGATTCTATATATACAAGCATCCTCAAAAGAAAAATAAACTTATTATAAACGATCATATATATATTGTTAAGCAAATTTACTATAATCATTCACCTTCAGGCCTCGATGCAATGGTAGTCGAAAATAAGGCAACACATGAAATTTCCCTCATCTACGAAGGCACGCAAAAAGAAAAGCATAACCAGGATGTGCTGACAGATGCGGACTTGGTATTATCGGATGCAACGCCCAGGCAGTTTAAAGATGCCGATCAGTTTTTTCGTAAAATGAAAAAGAAGTACGGCCGTATTGACCATGTTGCCGGCAATTCATTAGGCGGCGCGCTGCAAACTATGTTGCCGTAGAGGAGGGCGTTCATTCAGTCACACTTGATCCGGCCATATTGCCGCAAGAGGTTGCCGACGGCATGAAAGGCAAAAAGACAGATAAACTGCGGATTACCAATTACTGTGGTTCCTATGACCCTTTAACGTTGCTGGAAAATGCCGCTGGTTTTGGCAACCGTCTTCCAGGTGAGAAGGTCAAACTTGATTTTGGCATCAGCTGGTTTAAGTGGTTTGCAAACAATCACACCGGTTATATCGCTGATAAACAAACCGGCATGCCCATGGAAAAAGTGACGATCGGCCAAAAAAGCACTGTCTCTTACGGAAAAATCCGGTTCAGCGCTGATGCTTGGGTTCCGGCAAGTGTTTGGACAGGGGAAACGTTAACGGTAGCAAGCGCAGGAAAGGGGCAAAAAATTGATATCGATACGGACAATATCGGGCAACTCGCTCAAGCATTGGAAACGCGCATCCTCGCAGCATGCGTAGAATCTTTTCAATATTTGAAGAAATCAATTGAGATTGTGGAGACAGAAGGGACCAGGCTTGATAACAGAAAAACAAAGCTCCAACATGCTTTTGATGCAATCACGATAGAAAATCAAGTACTGAAAGAAATCCTGCACATTGGTGAAAAATGGTTGGCTGAAAAGGCCCTATTGGCAGTCTCACCCGATATATCCCGATTTTTAAAATTAAAGGACGCGGTTCATATCCCGTTTGCTGACCAGATGTTTGCAGCAGTTGAAGCCGCGGCAGCCCGCCTCGCAGGCCCGCTGCTGGAAATTCCCTACACTGTTCAAAAAATCATACATGCGATTGATAAAATGAAAGAAGCACTCGCAAATTTAAAATAGGGCTTGCTGAACGAATCAAATTTGGTCAGATACAAGCCAAATTCCGATTATCAAAATATAAAATAGTGTTGTGTAAAAATTTCA
>NZ_ALAS01000006.1 GCF_000290615.1 Heyndrickxia coagulans DSM 1 = ATCC 7050 | reverse complement strand
TCAAGCGACCAGCGATGTCATGAAAAATATGGCATGAGATCAAAATTAAATTTCACTTATTGGTGTCCAAAATATTGACTTAAATCCAGACAAAAGGGGGGCGTCCGAGGGGCGAAATGTCCTTCATCGGGGTGATGAAGGACAAAAGGGGGGCCTCCAAGGGGCGAAATGTCCTTCATCGAGGCTATGAAGGACAAAAGAGGGGCCTCCAAGGGGCGAAATGTCCTTCATCGGGGTGATGAAGGACAAAAGAGGGGCGTTCGTGGGGCGGAATGTCCTTCATCGGGGTGATGAAGGACAAAAGAGTTGCGTTCGCGGGGCGAAATGTCCTTCATCGGGGTGATGAAGGACAAAAGGGGGACGTCCGGGCAGTGAAATGTCCTTCATCGGAGTTATGAAAGACAAAAGAGTGGCATTCGCGGGGCGAAATGTCCTTCATCGAGGCTATGAAGGACAAAAGGAGGGCGTCCAGGCAGCGAAATGTCTTTCATCGGGGTGATGAAGGACAAAAGGGGGGCGCCCGAGTCAGCGAAATGTCTTTCATCGGGATGATGAAAGACAAAAAGGGGGCGTTCGCGGGGCGAAATGTCCTTCATCGGGATGATGAAAGACAAAAAAGGGGCGCCCGGGCAGTGAAATGTCCTTCATCAGAGCTATGAAAGACAAAAGTGAAGTGCCCGCGCAGCGAATTGTCTTTCACCGAGGTGATGAAAGACAAAAGGGGGTTGCCCACGCAGCAAAATGTCTTTCATCGGAGTTATGAAAGACAAAAGAGTGGCGTCCAGGCAGCGAAATGTCTTTCATCGCGACTATGAAGGACAAAAGAGAGCTGGAATCCGAGCAAACTGTCCTTTTGGAGGTCTCAAAAAGACAAAAGAGAGTCGGACCAGAGGCAAATTGTCCATTTGGAGGTCTCAAAAAGACAAAAGAAATCCGGATCAGGGGCAAATTGTCCTTTTGGGGGGTTCAAAAAGACAAAAGAAAGCCGGACCATTGGCAAACTGTTCTTTTGGAGGTCTCAAAAAGACAAAAGAAAGCTGGAACCCGAGCAAACTGTCCTTTTGAAGGTCTCAAAAAGACAAAAGAAAGCCGGACCAGAGGCAAATTGTCTTTTTGGAGGTCTCAAAAAGACAAAAGAGAGCTGGGATCCGGGCAAATTGTCCTTTTGGAGGTCTCAAAAAGACAAAAGAGAGCTGGAATCCGAGCAAACTGTCCTTTTGGAGGTCTTAAAACGACAAAAGAGGAACGCACGCGCAACGAGTTGTCCTTCCCCGGGGCCAGGAAAGAAAAATAAAAAGCAAACCGCCCCTTTTTAAAAGGCTGCCTGGGAGGACAGCCTTTTAAAAGTCAAACGGCTTCTTCGAGTAACCGCTTGAATAGAATATTATTTTCCAGGTGAATGTGCTGGAATGTATCATTTTCAAAATTTTCAAGGCGTTGGTACACGAGCTGGAATGTACGGCATGCCCCTTCCGGCAATGTATAGTCATTTGTAATTTCGCGGAGCTGGTGCAAAATTTCCCCGACAGCGGCATGTTCCGTTTCAAGATCGGCCAAACCGGCTGTCGCGGCTTTCAGGTTAGCGGCAGATGGATGGCTTTCGTATGCACGAATGGCCGGAAATTGTTCAGCATCTTCTTTTTCAGTATGCGCCAGCAGTTCTGCTTTTAATTGGTTAAACAGTTCATG
Organism: Heyndrickxia coagulans DSM 1 = ATCC 7050; assembly: GCF_000290615.1. GTDB lineage: Bacteria > Bacillota > Bacilli > Bacillales > Bacillaceae_C > Weizmannia > Weizmannia coagulans. The sequence continues at coordinate 39,254 of NZ_ALAS01000006.1, read as the reverse complement.
CACTTCGATGAGATGCGGGTGGTTGCCGCCGTGGACGCGCATCACTTTTGTCACATACGGGCTCAAATTTGGCAGCTCCTCGCGCAAAAACGCATGGTGGGTGGCCTGAATGTGGTTGACAATTTCCGTATAGCCCGCTTCATTCCAATTTTGCCCAACGGCTTTTCCGGCATATTGGCCATAAAGGTTGCAAATGGCATCAACCAGTTCATCTGCTGACAGGTTGCGCTTTTCCGCTGCTTCTTTCACAGACACATTGCCGCCGCAACAAAAATCAATACGGTTTGCTTTAAACAGATCCGCCGCTTTTGGAAATAAAGTTACAATTTCCCCGACAGTCTGGTTTGTTGTAAAACGTTCCATCGAATTCACTCCTCCATTTCATTGCTGTCTTCATCATAAACCATCAGCACCCGCTTATTTGTGATGCACATCACAGCAATTGAGAAAAGTTCTTATTTAATAGAAAAAAGTGATTGAGAGCACTGAAAAAATGATGTTTTATTTTTATTTATACAAGGATGCAAAAAATGGCGGGACACTATGAATGGTGGTGTCTCGCCATTTTTTGTTTTCTCTTAGGCTTTTTCAGTAGCTTCAACTGATCCTTGGCCTAAGCAGCATGATCTGACCAAAGAAAAAAGCGCCAATTTAAATTGGCGCTTCCGCAATTATTCTGCTTTGCTTGCTTCTAATTCCACCGTAAATTTGATTTCATCGCCAACGAGGACACCGCCTGTTTCAAGGGCTGCATTCCAAGTAAGGCCGTAGTTGCTCCGTTTTACGGTCCCTTCTGCACTAAAGCCGGCGGTTTCCGCACCGCTCATCGGGTTTTTCGAAATCCCTTCAAATGTGACTTTAAATGTTTCTTCTTTTGTCACGCCACGGATCGTCAAATCACCGGTGACGTTATATTCATTGTTTCCTGCCTTTGTAACCGACTTGGAGACAAATGTAATTTTCGGATATTGTTCGACATCTAAGAAATCTGCAGAACGAAGATGATTATCGCGGTCATCATTTTTCGTGCTAATGCTGCTGGCATCAACAATAAAAGAAATGTTTGCATCCGTTAAATCCTGGGGATCGGCTTCGAGTTCGACTTCAAAATTTTGAAAAGACCCTTTTACTTTTGAAATCATCATATGTTTTACTGTAAAATCAATGGTGCTGTGTGCATAGTCAACTGCCCATTTTGTTTTTGCCATCATGAATTCCTCCTGTTTTTAAAACTTACTTTTCGTAACTTAGTTTAATATTGTAAGTGAAAAAAGTCAAGAAAACCGAACCTATTTTTTAAAATGGGTCGGTTTTCTGAATCAGCAGCAGGCAGAAACCTGCATGTTAACGGTGTTTGCGGGAACCAGTCCGGGCATGCCGTAAGTTGCGCAAAAGCTGCTAAAGCCCGCAGCAATGTGTGCCAAACTAAGCTGCTAAAGCCTTAGGCCAGATTCGGCAGGCGGAGCAATGCCGTGCAGCAGGCAGATGTCACTCTGCAAACGGGAACCAGCCCGGAATTGAGATGATCATCTTCCACAGCGGTTCCGGAATAACGAGCCGTTCGCGGTCGTCTTTTTGTAACGCGGTTTGAATCGCATCCTTTTGTCCGGCTTTGATTTTCTCCACCCAATGCGGTTCCATGACAAGCTCACGGCCGAGGGCAATAAGTGGCACGCCGGTTTCCATTGCTTTCAAAACCTCGTCTCCTGTGTGCAGGGAACCGACGCCGATCAAAGGCACGCGGCCTGCAGTATGTTCCACGATCTGTTCCATGCGCGGACGGCCGGGTTCACCGCCGCGGCGGGCTTTAGACCAGAAATGCTGCAGGGAAATATGCACGTAGTCGAGCTCTTTTTCCATCAGCGCATCCAACAGCGCGAACGTGTCATCCATCGTAATTCCCGGTTCGTACGGTTCTTCCGGGGACAAGCGGTATCCGACTAAAAACGGCCGGTCTGCATATTCCGCCACCGCTTTTTTCACAGCATCAACGACAGCAAGCGGGAATGCAAGCCGTTTTTCCAGGCTGCCGCCCCACTCGTCTTCACGCCGGTTCGTATACGGGGAGAAAAATTGCTGAATCAGATAACCGTTTGCACCGTGAATTTCAACGCCGTCAAAACCGGCTTCGATCACGCGGCGTGTTGCTTCGCCGAATGCTTTCACAATTTCAGCGGTTTCTTCTCCTGTCAACGCGCGCGCATGGACGCTGCCGTCTGACGAATCTGTTTCACTCGCGCTCACAACATCCCCGCCGGGCACGAGTTCAGCCGGGCATTCGCGGCCGCCATGGTGGATTTGCACAACCGCTTTTGCGCCGTTTTGCTGAATCGTTTGCGCCAGTTTTTTCATGCTCTCAACCATTTCATCTGTATGCGCGCCGGGTTGCCCGGTAAACGCTTTTCCGTTTTCCGTAACATTGGCACATGCCGTCACGACCATCCCTGGCCCTTTGGCACGTTCCGCGTAATAACGCAGCTCAGCATCGGAAATCGTGCCGTCATCATTCGAGGAATAATGGGTCATCGGCGCCATCACGATGCGGTTTTCCGCCCTGACGCCGCTTTTAAACGTAATGGATTCAAACAGTTTATCGTATTTGCTCATGGTAGTGCTCCTTTCCTGTTTGCTTTCGCTTTTTTATTATGTTCCAATCTGCAAAAAAACGAAAACGAAAAGCACCGATTCAACCATGCAGGCATATCATATAGGAAAGTATTTTTTACATCATGAATTGGGAGACGTGAATGATGAGTGATGTCCTTTTACTGCTTCAAATGGTGGCAAAAAGGTTGAGTGTCCTTTCGTTGATTACAGCGGTATTGCTGTTGTTGTCCCATTTATGGCTGTACGCTGTATTTGCGTTCATCATAATGGGTGGCCTGATTTGCGTTGACCGGATCATCAGTGAAAAAGGTCATTCACGGGCAGCGGAAAACCGGCGCTATTATACTTTGATCGTTGTGACAGATGAAGAGTGGTATGAAGAAGAGCATGTGCCGTTTCTTGAAATGGATCATGTCTCCTTGGAGCTGCATTATCAATATGAAGATATCCGCCGCATCAATCCGCTGATCCAGCTGCAGGCGTTTCCCGGATTTGTTCTCGTCGAAACGGATGATACAAAAAGAATAGAGGAATTGTTGCAAAACCCGGCGCTCGTTACGGGAAACTATGCGGAAGTCGTACGTTTTCTGAAACAGGAAAGTGCGGTGGAAAACTGACACCCGCTTGCAATGGGATGCCTGGCAGGTAGCGGAACATAAATGAACTTTTTAAGAAAAATCGGAAAGGCTTCCTCTCACTAACATTTCCTGTGTTAAAATGTAAAAAAAGTACGTTCAAGGGGAGCTTTTTCAATGGTGTTTCGAAAAGGGGAAAAGTTAGCAGAAGATTTGTATTCCAATAGCGGCGTCCTGTTGCTGCGAAAAGGGACGTTTCTTACAGAAAGGCTTGCTGCCATTTTAAATAAATATGAAGTCATCCGCGATCCGGAACTGGACGGCAGGCGCATTGCCACCGAAGCGCACGGGATCTTCCATGACTTATTATATGAGAATATTTACCATGAAATGGAAGAACTCCAGCACATCATTCAAGTGAAAACAACCCTTTGTGATGCAGAAGTGGAGAGTATGGAAAGAAATTTTCGCAAGCTTTACAAAGAAGTGTTTGCCACCCGGACGTCTATTTTGGAACTAATGGAGCATTTCTCCGCTGACGAATATTTGTTCAAACACTGTATCCATGTCGGGCTGATCGCTGCCAATATCGGGAAAATTTTGAAGCTGCATCCCGAAAAGCAAAGCCTGCTGGCGCAAATGGGGCTTTTCCACGATATTGGCAAGTTCACCATTGACCCGCAAATTCTTAATAAACCGGGAAGACTAACAGACGAAGAGTTTGCCTTGATCAAGAAGCATCCGGAAGCGGGTTACCGGCTGCTTGAGAAAACATCGCTCGACCCGATGATTTTAAAAGGGGTCCTGATGCACCATGAACGGCTGGACGGCTCAGGCTACCCGGATGGCAGGAAAACCATTCCTTTTCTTGTCGGAATTATATCGGTGGCAGATACGTTTGACGCCATTTGCTCCAACCGCGCATACCGCAGGAGGCAGCCGGTGTTTTTTGCGATTGACGAATTAATGGCAGATGCTGATGCCGGCCGGCTCGATCGGGAAATTGTCCTCCCGTTTGCCAACTTCCTGATGGAAAATTACCGGAAACAACCGATTACACTCCGTAACGGGATAAAAGGGAGCATTATCCGGATCCATCCGCTTCATCCAAACCAGCCTGTCCTTAAAGTCGAAGGGTACCCGGTTTTAAACCTGATGGAACAAAAGCTGACTTTGTTTCAAATTGCCAATCCCAATTAACCGGGGCTCTTTTGTATGAAATGTAAAAAAAACGACTTGAAAGACAAAGCGTGCCTTTTTGGGGCCGGAAAGGCGGACAGGAGCAGTACGGCCGCCCGGATATTTCAACAAAAATAGAAGGTTTGCAAAGTATGGCAGATATTCATTCCAAAGCAAGCCGGGCATTGACTTGTCCTGCCCGGTTTTGGTATAGTATTTCTATTCAAATAGCGACGATGAAGGATCAATAGTAGCCGGAACTTTTCCTTTTCAAGCGAGCCGGGGGCGGTGGAAGCCCGGCAAGGAACCCGGTGAAACGGCAGTCCGGAGTTTTTTCATGGAAAGTGGGTGCGGAAATTCCGCATCAACTGGGGTGGAACCGCGGGAATTCAAGCTCTCGTCCCCAGGCTGTTGCCTGGAGCCGGGAGCTTTTTATATGGAAACATTCCCGTCCCCAGGGGAAACCATTTCAATGAAAAAAGGAGAGATGACAATGAGCGTCACGATGGATCAAATCGTCTCGCACGCGAAACACCGCGGGTTTATTTTCCCGGGTTCGGAAATTTACGGAGGGCTTGCCAACACTTGGGATTACGGCCCGCTCGGCGTCGAATTCAAAAACAACGTCAAAAAAGCCTGGTGGAAAAAATTCATCCAGGAGTCGCCGTACAATGTCGGCCTCGATGCTGCGATCCTGATGAACCCGCGCACATGGGAAGCAAGCGGCCACCTCGGCAATTTTAATGACCCGATGATCGACTGCAAACATTGTAAAGCCCGGCACCGTGCCGACAAGCTGATCGAAAATGCCCTGCATGAAAAAGGGATCGACATGATTGTCGACGGCCTGCCGTTTGAAAAAATGGAAGAGCTGATCAAAACGCATGACATCGCCTGCCCGGATTGCGGCAGCAAAGACTGGACCGGCATCCGCCAGTTTAATCTGATGTTCAAAACATACCAGGGCGTAACCGAAGACAGCACGAATGAACTGTATTTGCGCCCGGAAACCGCACAAGGCATTTTCGTCAATTTTAAAAATGTGCAACGGACAATGCGCAAAAAATTGCCATTCGGGATTGCCCAAATCGGCAAAAGTTTCCGGAACGAAATCACCCCGGGGAACTTCATTTTCCGCACGCGCGAATTTGAACAGATGGAACTTGAATTTTTCTGCAGGCCGGGCGAGGAGCTCAAATGGTTTGACTACTGGAAACAATATGCGCGCGAATTTTTGCTGAATCTCGGCATGAAGGAAGAAAACTTGCGGCTGCGCGACCATGAAAAAGAAGAACTGTCCCATTACTCGAATGCGACAACCGACTTTGAATACAACTTCCCGTTCGGCTGGGGCGAACTGTGGGGCATTGCCTCCCGTACTGATTACGACCTGAAACGCCATATGGAATATTCCGGCGAGGATTTCACTTATCTTGACCAGGAAACGAATGAACGCTTTGTTCCGTACTGCATTGAGCCGTCGCTCGGGGCGGACCGTGTAGCGCTGGCATTCCTGATTGACTCTTATGCAGAAGAGGAACTCGAAGACGGCACAACCCGCACGGTCATGCATTTGCATCCGGCCCTTGCGCCTTACAAAGCCGCAGTGCTGCCGTTATCGAAAAAATTATCGGATGAAGCACGCGACATTTTTGCGGATTTGTCGAAAACGTTTATGGTTGATTTTGACGAAACCGGGTCGATCGGCAAGCGCTACCGCCGCCAGGACGAAATCGGCACGCCGTTTTGCATCACATACGACTTCGATTCGCGCGATGACCACATGGTGACCGTCCGCGACCGCGACACCATGGAGCAAACCCGCGTGCCAATCACGGAACTTAAAGCCTTTTTGGAAGAAAAAATTAAGTTTTAAAAAAAGCCCGCAACTTGCGGGTTTTTTTCTTTGTTGGTGCGCCGGACAGCCATAAGCAAATCTATCCTGATCGTAATGGATTTTGGCGTTTGGAACGCCTAATTAGACCTTAATTAGACATTTTTAACGGGTTTTACGCTTGGATTTGTCCAATTAGAACGCCTAACTAGACATTTTCAACGGGTTTTCGCCTAATTTGTCCAATTGGATGCGGCGTGTTTTGTCCTTTTGACAGGATCAAAAGGACATTTCGTTACCTGATGCCGCTCGTTTTGTCTTTTTGACGGCTTCAAAAGGACAATTCGTTCCCGGATGCGGCATGTTTTGTCCTTTTGACAGGATCAAAAGGACATTTCGTTACCTGATGCCGCTCGTTTTGTCTTTTTGACGGCTTCAAAAGGACAATTCGGGCCCGAATGCAACTCCTTTTGTCCTTTTGACAGGATCAAAGGGACATTTCATTCCCGGATGCGGCATGTTTTGTCCTTTTGACAGGATCAAAGGGACATTTCATTCCCGGATGCGGCATGTTTTGTCCTTTTGACAGGATCAAAAGGACATTTCGTTACCTGATGCCGCACGTTTTGTCTTTTTGACGGCTTCAAAAGGACAATTCGGGCCCGGATGCAACTCCTTTTGTCCTTTTGACAGGATCAAAAGGACATTTCGTTACCAGATGCCGCACGTTTTGTCTTTTTGACGGCTTCAAAAGGACAATTCGGGCCCGGATGCAACTTCTTTTTGTCCTTTTGACAGGTTCAAAGGGACATTTCGTTACCTGATGCCGCTCGTTTTGTCTTTTTGACGGCTTCAAAAGGACATTTCGGGCCCGAATGGAGCTCCTAATTAGACAATTCCACCGGGTTCGCGCCTCTTTTGGTCTTATGTTTCCAATTGATCCGCCTGCCCCAAGAGGTCATCTTTTCATCCTCAGGTTTTACCTTCCTAACTCTGTTTATCTCTTTACTCCGGATTTGCCGAAAAACCTTGCTTTTTGCGTGCTTTAGGCACATTCGGATATTCTACAAAAGAAGCATGATCGAAAATTAGGTACTGTGAATAAAGACAGTTTGCCCGGGGATATGGCGGGTAAAGATGGACATACCGAAACGCAATTGCGAAATAGTCTTTACAAACCATGGCAACGGGAGTAAGATAGGATGTCGTATGAAAAATTTGTGTTTCATAACTGAACCGCTTAATCCGGAAACGGAACGGGGGAACCAGGTTGGCGGCCGCGCGCCGCTCTGGGGTGAAGCCTTTTTTTAAAAGGCAGGGCCACTCTTATGCCCGAACCCGACAGCTAACCCCGTCAGCGTTATAAGAGAGGATGTGAAACTGTGATCGGGCAATAGACCACAGGGAAGATGAATTCTCTTTGTGGTTTTTCTTATTTTAGGGGAAGCATTTTTGAAACACTGCAGATAAAAGGAGACCATTCAAATGTTCACCACGATAAAACGATTGTTAATTGGGAGACCGCTTCGTTCAAATGAACTTGAAGGGCAGAAGCTGACCAAGTTAAAAGCATTGGCCATTCTTTCATCCGACGCGCTTTCATCTGTTGCGTACGGGCCTGAACAGGTGCTGATTGTACTTGCCACAGTGGGGGCGCTGGCATTTTGGTATTCTATTCCAATTACAGTCGGCATTTTAATTTTATTGGCTGCACTTATTTTATCTTATCGCCAGGTCATTTACTCTTATCCGCAAGGCGGCGGGGCATACCGTGTCTCGAAAGAAAATCTCGGCGTCACCCCTGGCCTTCTTGCGGGCGGATCTTTGCTGGTGGACTACATTTTAACGGTGGCCGTTTCCGTCTCAGCCGGAACAGATGCCATTACTTCCGCGTTTCAGAGCTTGCATCCGTACAGTGTGCAGATTGCGGTTTTTCTCGTTCTGATCATTACGATTCTGAATTTGCGCGGGCTGACGGAATCGGCCAATGTGCTCGCTTACCCGGTTTATCTGTTCGTATTCTCATTGTTTGTCATCATTGTTGTCGGTTTATTCAAAACAGTAACGGGGCAAATCCCGCAAAACCTGCATCCGCATATCGGTACGCCGGTCGCCGGCATTTCACTGTTTCTTTTGTTAAAAGCTTTCTCATCCGGCTGTTCGGCATTGACAGGGGTCGAAGCCATTTCCAACGCGATCCCGAACTTCCGCGACCCGGCACCGAGAAACGCAGCCCGCACGCTTGCCATGATGGGTATCATTCTGGCATCGCTTTTGGCGGGCATCAGTTTTCTCGCATACTGGCTCGGCATTGCACCGAAAGAAACAGAAACCGTTGTATCGCAAATGGCCCACCGGACACTTGGCAACGGTGTTTTGTACTATTTCGTCCAGGCAACTACGGCTTTAATTCTCGTGCTTGCTGCGAACACCGGGTTCTCAGCGTTCCCGCAGCTCGCTTTTAACCTGGCAAGGGACAAATTTATGCCGCGCATGTTCACGATCCGCGGTGACCGGCTTGGTTACTCAAACGGCATTATTTTTCTCGGCGTTGCTTCCATGATTTTAATTGTGGCATTCCAGGGCAATACCGAGCGCCTCATTCCATTGTATGCAGTCGGTGTGTTTATTCCGTTTACGCTTGCGCAATGCGGCATGATTGTGAAATGGGTCACTCAAAGGCCGAGGGGCTGGGCCGGCAAAATGTCGGTCAACTTTGTCGGTGCCATTATTACATTTAGTGTCCTTGCGATTTTATTCATTACGAAATTTACGCAAGTATGGCCGGTTTTGATCTTCCTGCCGATTGTCATGCATATTTTCCGGAAAGTGAACCGGCATTACGAGGCGGTCGGCGAGCAGCTGCGGATTAAAGGCATGTTTCAGGAAGAAATCCACTCCAATGTGATCATTGTCCCGGTGGCCGGCATTACAACGGTCGTGGAGCGGACGATTAATTATGCAAAATCGCTCTCGGATCAGGTCATTGCCGTTTATGTCGCTTTTGATCATGAAGACGAGAAGAAAATGGAAGAAAAGTGGAAAGAGTGGGGTTGTGATGTCCGCCTTGTCACCCTGCACTCGTCTTACCGGAGCATTGTCCAGCCACTTGCAAAATTTTTGGAAATTATCCAGCGGAAAGCAAAAGAAAACGAGTACCAGGTCATGGTGCTCATTCCGCAATTCATCCCGAAAAAACGCTGGCAAAACATTTTGCACAACCAGTCTGCGCTCCTCATCCGGATGCGCCTTCTATGGGAAAAAGACGTTGTCGTTGCAACAATGCCCTACCATTTTAAAAAGTAAAAAAGCTGCCGGATCTGGCAGCTTTTTTCGTACAGCATCGAAAATATTTAGGGCAAGGGCGTGCCAGGAATGTTTAAATGGGAAGTCTAATACAGACAAAAAGGAAGAGCTGTCCCCTGCGTACTGCTAATTAGAATGCCTAATTAGACAAAACAGAGGCCCCGCCCGCCCATTTTGTCTAATTGGAAAACCCAATTAGACGCCCATGCCGCAATGAACGCGGCACCAGCAGAAGAATGAAAACCAGCCGGCGCATATTTTCAGGATAGACAAAGCAAAGGCCCCGCATTCCTGCTTCGTCCAATTAGACGCCCATGCCGCAATGAACGCGGCACCAGCAGAAGAATGAAAATCAGCGCCGCGCAATTTCCAAGATACACAGCCGGATCATCACACAGTCCCTTTCTGCCAAAGCATGCCCGGCTCCCCGGCCCATCCCCGCAAAAAAAAAGCCACGCAACGCTGCGCAGCCAAAATCTTATCGGTTCCAAATCAAAAGAAGCAAAATGATCGCCAAAAGGATGCGGTATACCGCAAACGGGATCAGCTTTACTTTGTTGATCAATGCGAGGAAAAACTTGATCGCGATTAAGGCGAAAATAAACGCGCTGATGAATCCGGTAATAAAAAACGGAATCGTCTCAGGCGTCACGGCGCCCCAGTGCTTTACAAGCGAAAGAAAGCTCGCGCCAAACATGATCGGCACAGCCATAATAAACGTAAAGTCCGCTGCAGCACGGTGGCTCATGCCAAGCAGGACGCCGCCTGAAATCGTAGAACCGGAACGTGAAAAACCCGGCCACAGGGCAAGACATTGAAAAAGCCCAACCACAAACGCCTGTCTATATGTAATTTGGTCGACCGTCTCCGTCTTCGGCCGGCGCGGGCGCGTGAGATCCGCCACAATCATCAAAACGGCCCCGGCCACAAGGGCAACAAGTACCGTATTCACCGAAAACAGATGGGCGTCAATATAATCTTCAAACAAAAAGCCGAGCACAGCCGCCGGAACGAGACCGGTAATCACATGCGTCAATTTCAGCCGTTCACCGTACATCTGCTCTCTCGTAATATTTTTCTTCAGGCCGAGCAAATTTAAAAACCTGTCCCAGAATACGACCACCATCGCCATAATGGACCCAAGCTGGATCACCACTTTAAATACATTTGCCGCTTCAGTGCCATAAAGATGATTCGATTTCAAAATCAAGTCATCCACAATAATCATATGGCCCGTCGAAGAAACCGGGGCAAACTCTGTCAGCCCCTCCACAAGACCGAGAATTGCGGCCACAAACAAATTCCACAAATGCAAAAACGTCACCTCCAGACTACATTATTCTACCATGGACGCCGGCCAAAACGAATAAATTTTTTTACGAACCCCGCCTTGCCTAATCTGAAAATAAACTGTATTCCGGTGATTATAAGTTGAAAATGTTTACAATACACTATAAGATAAAGATAAAGAAGCCCGGGGAGGGGAAAAAATGCCTGGAAATCTCAGCTTTGGCGAAATTCTCATTATCCTTGTTGTTGCACTTTTAATTTTCGGCCCGTCGAAACTCCCGCAGCTTGGAAGGGCAGCCGGCCAAACATTGCGCGAATTCAAAAAAGGCGTGCGCGACGCCATTGATGAAGAAGAAAAGCCACAAGTGAAAAAAAGCAAATCATAACCATAAGCCGCTGTAAAACACAGCGGCCCGTTTTTTGCATTCCCCCCGCCATTTTCCAAACGCTTTTCACGGTAAAACAGCGAAAAACATCCGCCCCTGACACCTTCACGGGCCGAAAATGCAACCGTAACGCCCTGTCCCCGGGGACGGATTCAATTTTCCTGATCGTAATTGATTTTGACGCGAAAAACTTAAGTTCTTTTTATATAGCAGCAGGAACGGAGGGCTCCCCATGGGCTGATTCATCTGTATGGTTTATTTCCTTTTATGGCAGGAAAAAATTTTACACATCCCTCGCCGGCTAAATTACTTGAACCGGCTATAAATGTGTTAAGATAAGGGTAAACAGAAAAATGGTTCCTTTGAATCCGGAGGGGGTAATAACAATACGATGGAAGACCGGCTGTTTTCATTATTTCAAAAACGGGGGGTCAGAAGGGTTCTTATCTTTGTGCTGATCACACTTATCCTGTATTTTCTGCGCAGCATGATGGACCTGATGCTGCTCACCTTTATTTTTTCCTATCTTGTCAACAGACTGCAAAAAATTGTGACAAGATGGTTTCCGATCAAACGCAGACTGGCTGTTTTAATCGTGTATATTTTGATTCTCGGCGGCCTCACACTCGGCGTGATCAAATATTTTCCGATCCTGGTCAATGAAATTACCCAGCTTGTTATGCAGATTTCCGATTTTTACACAAAACCTCAGCACAATGAAGTACTGAATTATATTGTGAAAAACATCCAGGAAAAGAAAATTGTCGACTACGCACAAAAAGGCGTTTCTATCCTGTTCGATTATTTTACAAGCATCAGCAAAGTCAGCATCCAGGTCTTCATGGCCATTATCCTGAGTTTGTTTTTCCTGCTTGAAAAAGAGCGGATCATCCGTTTTACAAAACAGTTTAAAAAGAGCAAACTTGCAGCGTTTTACGATGAAATCGAGTATTTCGGTGTCAAATTTGTAGGGACATTCGGGAAAGTGATCGAGGCCCAGTTCATTATCGCCGTTGTGAATTCCGTTCTTACTACGATCGGTCTCTGGATTCTCGGCTTTCCGCAGTTATTCGGGCTCGCCATTCTCATTTTTGCTCTCGGCCTTATCCCGGTCGCCGGCGTTTTCATCTCGCTCATTCCGCTCTGTATCATCGCTTACAGCATCGGTGGCGGAATGAAAGTACTGTATGTCCTCATTTTGATTGTCATCGTGCATGCCGTGGAAGCCTATGTGCTGAATCCGCAGCTGATGTCCTCAAAAACGAATATGCCTGTTTTTTACACTTTTCTCATTTTAATTTTTTGTGAGCATTTTTTCGGTTTGTGGGGGCTCATTCTTGGTATTCCCATTGTGATGTTCTTCCTTGATGTTCTTGAAGTTACCGGCCAAAGTACGGAGCCAAAGAAAAAAACATAATGTGTACAATGTGCGCCAGCCGTTCCAAAATGGGTAAGCATTTTGGAATGGCTTTTTTAGTGAATAAATGAAACAGGCTGCTTTCTTCACGGGAAATTTTATAGGCTTCTTCTAAAGGGATTTCTGAAATTGTTAATATTTTTAAAAAATACCTCACCCAAAAATCCATTTCAAAAAACAGAAAAATACCTCCAATAAAAATATTGATGTTATCTGAATAGATTGATATACTCTAAAATAGGGAGTAATGGAAGGTTTCTAAATTCTGGAAGCGCACACCAAAAAGATGAGCAGCCGGGAGGTGAAGATGTGATTTCATTCCATCATGTCAACAAATACTATGGTGATTTTCACGTTTTAAAAGATATTAACCTTGAAGTAAAAGAAGGGGAAGTCGTCGTTGTGATCGGCCCTTCCGGATCAGGGAAGAGCACAATGCTCCGCTGCATCAACCGCCTGGAAGAAATCACGGACGGCGAACTCTTCGTCCGCAATATGAAAGTCAATGATAAAAAAACCGATATCAACGACCTTCGCAAAAATATCGGCATGGTCTTCCAGCACTTCAATTTGTATCCGCATAAAACCGTTTTGCAAAATATCACGCTGGCGCCGATCAAAGTGCTGGGCCAAAGCAAGGAAGAAGCGGAAAAAAAGGCGATGCACTACCTAGAAAGGGTGGGTATTCCGGATAAAGCAAACGCCTACCCGTCACAGTTATCAGGCGGCCAGCAGCAACGTGTCGCCATTGCTAGGGGGCTGGCAATGGAGCCGGACATCATGCTGTTTGACGAACCGACCTCCGCCCTGGACCCCGAGATGATCGGAGAAGTGCTCGACGTTATGAAATCACTTGCAAAAGACGGCATGACCATGGTAGTCGTCACGCACGAAATGGGTTTTGCCCGCGAAGTGGCGGACCGCGTTATTTTTATGGACCAGGGGAGGATCATCGAGGACAATACACCGGAAGCCTTTTTCAAAAACCCGCGTGAAGAACGCGCCCGCACCTTCTTAAACCGTGTACTGAACCATTAATCATGAGGCCACGGGCAAAATATTTGTATCCGGGCAGGATGCTAAAAATCGGGTGCAAACCATGTGCGACAATCGGGTCCATGTATGGCGGCATCAATCGCTGGGATGCCGGTTACGAATGGCAGCCAAACATCCTGCGCCACGCCCGGGCAGGATGCCAAAAATCGGGTGAAAACCATGTGCAGCTATTGGTCCATGCATGGCGGCTGTCAATCGCCGGAAAGCCGGTACCCGTCGCGGTCATAAACCATCTGCATCTGCATATACATTCGTATCCGGGGATGGCGCGTGGGAGCAGCGGCCATAAGCCAGGGAATTGCGCGTGCGTCATCCGCAGGTTCGGCCCGCGGGAATACCCGGGCTTCATCCAAAGGCAGCACCAGCACAAAATCATTCATCATTGGGGACTTCCGCAAAGCGCTTGCTTTCGCGGTGGCCATAAATAAAAAAGGGGGATTCAAATGGGAAAAGTAAAAAAATGGTTAGCAACAGGATTAATTTTTGTTTTGGCAGCAGCACTGGTCGCAGGCTGTGGCAAATCAAAAACGACAGGCGGCTCTGCAAGCGATGATCCGATCAAAAAAATCGAAGACAGAGGGAAATTGGTCGTCGGAGTCAAATATGATACATATCTATTTGGCTACAAAGACCCGAAAACCGGAAAAGTGGAAGGCTTTGATGTAGACATCGCAAAAGCAATTTCCAAGAAAATTTTCGGTGACAAAGTCAAAGTCGAACTGAAAGAAGTTACATCGAAAACCCGGATTCCGATGCTGCAAAACGGCGATGTTGACATGGTTGTCGCGACCATGACGATCACGCCGGACCGGAAAAAAGTGGTGGACTTCTCGGATGTTTACTTTGATGCCGGCCAGTCGCTCCTTGTGAAAAAAGGCAGCAAGATTAAAAGCGTCAAAGATTTGACAAAAGGCACAAAAGTATTGACAGTAAAAGGTGCAACTTCCGGGGACAACGTCAAGAAAGCCGCACCGGATACGCAAGTGCTGGAATATGAAAACTATCAGGAGGCGTTCACGGCTTTGAAATCCGGAAAAGGGGATGCGCTGACAACCGACAACTCGATCCTTTACGGCATGGCTGCCCAGGATCCGAACTATCAAGTCGTTGGCGGGACATTCACAAATGAACCGTATGGCATCGCGATGAAAAAAGGCAATACGAAACTCGTAAAAGCCGTCAACAAAGCTTTGAAAGAACTGAAAGACAGCGGGGAATACGACAAAATCAAAAACAAATGGATCAAAGAATAAGGATAAGGGGTGGGCAAAATCGCCCATCCCTTTCTCCTGATTAAACCGCAAAGGAGTGAAACAGCGTGCTCGATTTTTCCATCCTCACCGACAATATCGACTTATACATGAAAGGTTTTGTCAATACGATTAAAATCAGCATCATCGGCCTTGCCGCCAGTTTCATTCTCGGCAACATCATTGCCGTGTTCAGGCTGGCCCCCGTGAAACTGCTGAATTTTATCGGCGCAGTCTACGTCGAAGTCGTCCGCAATATTCCGTTAATCCTGACCGGGTTCTTTTTCTATAACGGGCTCAGCTATTTTCATATTAATTTAAGCGGCTTTATCGCGGGCACCATTGCGCTCTCCATTTACACTGCCGCTTTTATTGCGGAAGCCGTGCGTGCCGGCATTCAATCGGTGGACAAGGGCCAGCTTGAAGCCGCACGGTCAACCGGTTTGACGTATATCCAGGCGATGCGTTACGTCGTCCTCCCGCAGGCAATCAAAATCGTCATTCCGCCGATCGGCAACCAATTCCTGAACCTGGTCAAAAACTCTTCGATCCTCGGCGTTTTTGCGGGACTCGACCTCATGTATTACGCCGATCTCATTCATGAAAAAACATGGGTCACTTTTGATACGTATATTTTCGTCGGCATGTTTTATCTCATTCTGACGATCCCGCTCAGCCTGCTTGTCAACTATCTTGAACGCCGGCTGGCCAGAAGCAGTTGAATCATATTTAAAGGAGGGAAATGTGATGGATTTTGCCGGAGCTTATTCAAGCGGAAACCTGGCTTATTTGCTAAAGGGTTTTGCGGTAACATTGGAAGTGGCTTTTGTTGCAATCGTGCTGAGCTTTCTCATCGGCTGTATCCTCGGCATCTTGCGTTACGCCAAAATCCCGGTTTTATCGCCAATCGTGGCACTTATTGTGGAAATCACCCGGAACCTGCCGCTGATTTTGATTATTTTCTTTACATATTTTGCCTTGCCGGAAGTTGGCGTGAAAATGAGCGTCACGGCTGCAGCCATTTCGGCGCTGACGGTGTTCGAATCCGCGATGATCGCTGAAATTGTGCGCGGCGGCCTGAACGCCATCCCAAAAGGCCAGATCGAAGCTGCCCGTTCGTCAGGCCTCAGTTATATCCAAACGCTGTGGTACATTATCTTGCCGCAGGCTTTGAAAAAAATGATCCCGCCGCTCGTGAGTCAGTTCATCTCACTGTTAAAAGACACTTCGCTTGCAATCATCATCTCGCTGCCGGAACTGTTGCATAATGCAAAAGGGATTTATAACGGGGAAGGCGGATCAAAATACATCATCCCGATTCTGCTCATGGCAGCTTTTATGTATTTTGTTGTCAACTACTTGCTTTCCATTCTCGCGCGCCGGCTCGAAAAACGCCTCGACCCGGACCGCTCCGCTGCCAAACAGCTTGTGAACACAACAGAAAATCTGCTCTAGGGGAACCCGTCCCGAGGTTCCTCTTTTTTTTCCCGCTTTTTTCTTGAATAAGCCGTTTGCAATTGCTCTGCGGGGTGCCGATTTCAAAATTTGGGCGGCTTCCTATACCTAAGCTGCGGTCTGCGTTAACTTATAACGAAAATATTGGTTCGTTAGCCCTGCCCAGGATGAAAAACTTGCAGCAGTCTAAGTTAAAAAACGAAAAAAAGTGGCCCGAGGCAAACATAAAAACGGCGAGACACCACCATTCGCAGTGTCTCGCCATTTTTTGCCTTCTATATCCCAGGCCGAAAAAAAGAAAAACAAACCAAATATCCCTTGTTTTTTTGTGTTAACTGTTATACATTATATATAACAAATAACCCAAATAAAAGAGATGATGTTCATGCTCATTAAAATCGATCTTGAGTCTGATGTTCCTATCTACCAGCAGCTGCACAACAGCATCATTGAAGGCATTGCGTCAAAAGAGCTGGCACCGGGCGATTCGCTTCCATCCGTGAGGGCGATGGCATCCGACCTCGGCGTCAACATGCACACGGTTAATAAAGCCTACCAAATCCTGAAGCAGGAAGGTTTTATCCAGATCCACCGGCAAAAGGGGGTTGTCATCCAGCCTGAACAGATGCCCCCGGCCGATGAACCGTATCTTGAAAGCCTTGCGGAAAAACTGCGCCCGCTTATCAGCGAAGCGATCTGCCGCGGCCTGGACGACAAGCATTTTTTAAAAATGTGCGAAAAGCTATACAACGATATTCAAAAGGTGGGAGAACAATGGAAACCGTAATCGTATTGATCTTTTTCGGACTGGTTGCCGCCATGATGGCAGTGACACCGTATATCACAAGAAGAACGGAAAGTTTCGGGGTCACCATCCCGGAAGAAGCCTACCCGGATCCTGAACTGAAAAAACTAAGAAAACAATACGCCGCAGCCATTATTGCCTTCAGTATCCTTCTGGCAGCCGCTTTGCTCATGGCCGTGCGCACAAGCCGGTTGCTTCAAACCGGTTTCGCTCTCGAAGTCTTTGCCGACATTGCCGGCGATTTTCTCATCTATCTTTATTTTCACCGGAAAATGAAAGCGGTCAAGGCGGCACGGAACTGGGCAACCGGGAAAAAGCAGGCGGTCATGGTCGACCCGAAATTCCGGAGCCAGAAACTCATTTTTTCCAACGCATGGTTTCTGATCCATGCAAGCGTGACAGCAGCCACTTTCCTGGTGACATGGTTGTGCTACGGGCGGATTCCGGACCGGATTGCGATGCATTACGATTTTAACGGTACACCGACAGACTGGGTGGAAAAATCGTACCGGAGCGTGTTCGAACTGCCAACTGTCCAGCTGCTTTTGCTCATCTTGTTCATTTGGCTGAATACAATGATTGCCAAAAGCAAGCAGCAGCTCAATGCCGCCAATCCGGAAACTTCCCTCGAGCAAAATGTCCGTTTCCGGCGCAGATGGTCAGCATTTATGATCATCGCAGGCCTGCTTCTCATTTTACTGTTTTTTGCGATTCAGCTTTCCTTTATTGTGCCGGTCCCGATCTTCTTGCTTTCATACGGGGGCATGGGCGCGGTATTGTTGATTGTGGCCGGGGCGGTCGTGCTCTCGGTTACCACCGGGCAGGGCGGCAGCCGCATCCGCGTGGGCAATGGTGCCGTTCAGGGCCGCTTCCAGTATGATGACGATGCGTATTGGAAACTCGGTGTTTTTTACTTCAACCGCAACGATCCTTCTTTATGGGTGGAAAAAAGGTTCGGAAGCGGCTGGACCCTGAACCTTGCGCATCCGGCAGGCTGGGCCATCATCGGGCTTATCATTCTGATTCCGCTTTTGCTTGCTGTTTTCTTTTCTTAAAAAAACAAGGGGGCTGCTCCAGAGAATGGAAGCAACCCCTTTTATCATTCACTTTCAAGATCAACCCATTTGTCTGCCCAACTTTGCACTTCATCAAGGACCGGTTTGATGGCCTCGCCTTTTTCCGTCAGCCGGTATTCAATCCGGACAGGGCTTTCCGGGTACACTTCCCGCACAAGGATGCCCTGGTCTTCCAGCTCCTTCAGCCGTTCCGAAAGCACCTTCTGGCTGATATGCGGGATACGCTCCGCCATTTCGTTAAACCGCATCGGCCCATCAGACAGGACACGGATAATCACGCCAACCCAGCGTTTTCCCAATAGCTGAAACGCCTTTTCGAAACGCGGACATAAACTTTGGTTTCCCATTTTTGAAACGCACCTTTCTCATCAACCCTGCATTCCGGGGCTATATCAACAAAAGCCTTTTTAACCATTATACATGAATTGTAAACTTACTAAAAGTAACTAGCTAACAATCCCTGTTGTAAAAATATCCAGGGGAAATGCTGTGTTCGGCGGAAAAGCCGGCAAACCCGCGACAGGCAAAAACGGGACGGAAATGGCCCCATACGAACCGAAAAATCCCCGGGAAAAAATGGGATGAAATGCTCAGTGAAACAGTGCCGCCTCCAAACAAAAAACGAAAAAGGAAATGCTCCGATAAGTCCTGTCCGGGTAAAGTTCTTCCAATCCATTGAATTTTCATATAAAATAAAGGGAGTAAAGAAAGGGAGGTTTTTAAGGTGAAAAAATTACTTTTCTATACAGCTGTAGGCTTTGCCGGCTACCAATACTTCAAGCCCTGAACAAGTTTTATGGGAACGTGGAAAAATGGCTCTCAAATTTTCAGCCATCAAACCGCAGCGAAAACCGGCAATTCGGTACACCATCCTGAAGACAGACAGCAATTGCGATTGCCAAATGTGACCAGTCAGGCGAACGCTTGAAGTCATCTCCCGCCTGCACTTTGGCCATGAGGATGGGAGGCTTCTTTCAAAAATCTGTTAAAATGGACTTGGTCAATCAAGCCCTCTTCTAACCCCCGTTCACCCGCAAATGTAATTTCCTGGCCGAAAACAACAAGGAGGTTGTGAACTTTCCAATCCCGAATAAGATTGACAGGTGTAAAAATCATACGGATCCGGGTGAAGCATAGCGGCCGAAAGCGGATAAAATGAGTTTGAAAATAAAACACTGAATCTTGAAGGTTCCCTGGCAAAATACGGAAACCGAACCAATAAGCTCATGTAAAAAATTCCCCAAGGCCTGGTGAATAGCAGCCGAAAGCAGAAAACGCCATACCCGACTTGACGCAAAACGGGTGTAAAAAACGCGCCTGTCCTGGGGAAGAAAGCTGGTTTTAAAACTGAATGATTCCCTGCGAAGTGCCTATCCTAAAATAGGACAAATACCAAGTCTTAACCTTTTTGACAAACCTCCGCCTGATGCCCGAAAATGGCTGTAAGCGGGGTGAACTTTTTGCAAACAAAAGCGGTCGTTTTCATTGACGCCGTTTAAGAGAGGGATACAAATGTCGGTGACATCCTACGTCGATCAATATGGATATATTGTGCTGCTTTTGGCACTTCTGCTTGAAATGATTGCAGTTCCGCTTCCAGGCGAAGTGTTGATGAGCTACGCCGGTTATATGGTGCACCAGGGGCAGCTGAACTGGATTTTGAGCATCCTCATTGCCGCCACCGGGACATCTGCCGGCATGACAACGGCTTATTTTATCGGGCAGCGGCTCGGCGGCCCGTTTTTACATAAATACGGCCATTTTATCCATCTTGGCCCGGCACAGCTTGAAAAACAATCGCGCTGGTTTAATAAATACGGGAATAAATTGCTTCTCGTCGCGTATTTTATACCAGGTGTCCGCCACATCACCGGCTATTTTTCCGGAATTACGAAACTGCCATTCCGGTCATTTGCCATTTTTGCCTATTCCGGCGCTTTGATTTGGACAAGCACGTTTATCTCCCTCGGGAAGCTGCTTGGCCCGCAGTGGGAGCAGTTCCACGAAGCTGTGAAAAAATATCTCGTCATTGGAGGCATTGTAAGCGCCGGTTTAATCATCGCGTATTATGTGTTCCGCTATTTCCATAAGCAGATTTTCTGGGTAATGATGGCGGTGCTCCGGCGTCTTTTCCTGATTTTCCGCAGCCGGGTGCGCGCCGAGTTTGTGATCATCGGCACCACGCTGGCGACATTGCTTTTGATTGTGTTAATGATCACAATGGTTCAAAACCTTTTCAGCGAAGATTTCAGCGACTTCAACGAGGTGACCGCTTTAATCGTATCGCTTTTGTTCAAACACCATTGGGCAGGCGCCTTGAAAGGAATGCTGGCGCTCAGCTCGCGGCAAGCGCTCATTCTCGTCATGGTGTTGTCGGTACTTTGGATCATTTGGAAAGGCAAAGACCGCACGCACGAATTTTTGATTATGCTGCTTGTTACAATCGGCGGGGAACTCTATCAAAACGTGCTGCATGAAGTGTTCCACCGTATGACGGAAACGGAAATTCCGACGTTTTCCCACTTTGTCTTCTCTTTTCCGAGCGACCAGGCGATGATGATTCTGATCATTTACGGCTATTTTACATATCTCGTCGTCCGGCACGCTGAGATGTTTTGGGTCCATACGTTTATGGATGTGCTTCTTTTAGCTGTTCTGTTGTTCGCAGCTGTCAGCCATATTTATTTCAGCCTTGAAGTGCCGAGCAACATTGCGGGCGGTTACGTTTTCGGTGGCGTCTGGCTTGGCTTAAATATTTTATTGCTGGAAATTTTCCGTATGATATGATGGATAAGAAAGCAAATGTTGGAGGGGAAACATGTTCTCAGATTTTGTCACACAAATTTTAACAGCACTCGCTGATCTGGGTTACTTCGGTGTTGCACTCGGGCTTGCGATTGAGATTATCCCGAGCGAGATTGTCCTTGCCTATGCAGGTTATTTAATTTCCCGCGGAGAGATCAATTATTTTGGGGCCATTGCAGCAGGCACACTCGGCATTTTGATTGCCCAACTGATTTTATACTGGATCGGTGCATACGGCGGGCGCCCGTTCCTGCTAAAGTACGGCAAATATTTGCTGATTCACGAAAGGCATCTCGATCTCGCGGAAGAATGGTTCAACAAGTACGGCGCCGGCGTTATTTTTACAGGCCGTTTCATCCCGGTCATCCGCCAGGCCATATCGATCCCGGCCGGCATTGCCAAAATGTCGTATTTCAAATTTATTTTTTTCACGCTGCTTGCGACCATTCCTTGGGCGGTGCTGTTTATCTTTCTCGGTGAACGTCTCGCATCAAACTGGGCACAAATTGATGACGTCGCGGCTCCTTATGTCAAGCCGGTTACCATTATCGCGATCATCATCATTGTGCTTTATATCGCTTACTCGATGTACCGCAAGAAAAAAAGAGCCTGACCCTCTGATTAGGGGGGCAGGCTTTTTCCATAGATGAGGGAAGAGTGGAAACGGTGGGGTTCGGATCCCAAGAACGGCTAACTCCCACTAAATCAAAGATACAGAGGGGATTAGCTGCTATAATTGTTCAAAATCCTTAACCAAAAAAACCGCCTGCACAAAGCAGACGGCCAAAAAAGGGGGTTAACATGGATGAAAAAGCAAGCCGGATTTTCATCTTGCCTGATTACAAGAAAAAGGATAACGCCGAAAGCTTAAAACAATCTTAACAGGCCGAAATTCCGAAAAGAGGCAGGCTTGCCCACTTTGCCCAGAAAAAAACCGCCTGCACAAAGCAGACGGCCAAAAAAGGGGGTTAACATGGATGAAAAAGCAAGCCGGATTTTCATCTTGCCTGATTACAAGAAAAAGGATAACGCCGAAAGCTTAAAACAACCTTAACAGGCCGAAATTCCGAAAAGAGGCAGGCTTGCCCACTATGCCCAGAAAAAAACCGCCTGCACAAGGGCGGCGGCCTAAAAAAGGGGCATATGAAAAAAGTAGGTTGTAAGCTCTCTTGCAAAGAAAAAGATACCTGCCGAAACTTAATAAATGCTTAAGGCCTCCACGTCTCCGGCCATAAAAAAACGCCTGCACAAAGCAGACGAACCAACAAAAGCTCTTACCTGATGACAAACATCAATATACCGCTGGAAAATAAAAAACGCCTTAACTTTGGATGAAAGTTATGTGAAATCCCCCACAAATTATGATCTCGACAAAAATAACAAAATTTCATCAAAATCTTCGTGACAAATTGCCGCTTTTAGATAATAATAATGAAGACAGACTACTAAAACGAGGGATTCTATGGAGTCAAGAGTAGCGAAAAAAAAGAAAAAACGGTCAAGAGTCCGCTGGCGCAGAGTGTTCCTTATGCTCTTTTTACTGCTCATCGTCGCCGGCGCGGGTTACACAGCCTATCAATACTACGCTGGCGTTCATCAGACAGACCCGAATGATGCCTTAAATATGGACAATCTGGAATTTAACGGTAAAAAGGATGCAAATGGCCGCACCAATATTCTCCTTCTCGGAATTGATCGGCGCGGGCAAGAAGATTCAAGAACCGATACCATCATGATTGCCCAATATGACCCGAAGAATAACCAGGTGAAGCTCATTTCGATTATGCGTGACATTTATGCCGAAATCCCGGGGTATAGAAACTATAAAATTAACACTGCCTATTATCTTGGCAATTTGAACCATCAAAAGAAGGGCGTTGAACTGCTCCGCCAAGCACTCAAAACCAATTTTGACATTGATGTGCAATATTATGCACTCGTCGATTTCCAAGGCTTTGTTAAAATTGTCGATACCCTGGCGCCTCAAGGCATTGAAATGAACGTCGAACATAAAATGTCGAAAAACATCGGCTTGACGCTTTATCCTGGCAAACAGCTCATGCATGGGAAACAACTCCTCGCCTACGCACGGTTCAGACATGATGCGCAAGGCGACTTTGGCCGGGTTGCTCGCCAGCAAAAAGTGCTTAAAGCGCTCCAATCTGAAGTCTTCAGCGTGAACGGCATCGCCAAAGCACCGAAACTGCTCGGAACCATCCAGCCGTATATGGCCACCAACATGAGCAAAATGAACATTCTTGCGCTCGTCAAAGACGCCATGGTCAATGGCAACCTTAAGGTCAAAACAATGACCGTACCGGTTGCCGGTACCTATACCAATGTCAATTATCCGGGCGTCGGCGCCGCGCTCGAAGTGGACAAAGAAAAAAATACCGAAGCCATCAAACAGTTTTTGGATGAATAACAGGGGCCGGTTCCGGCTCTTTTTTTTGTTGCAGACAGAAAGCCGTACCGGGAGCAAATTGTCCTTTTGGAGAGCTCTAAAAGACAAAAGAGAGCCGTACCGGGAGCAAATTGTCCTTTTGGAGGGTTCAAAAAGACAAAAGAAAGCCGGACCAAGAGCAAATTGTCTTTTTGAATGGCTCAAAAAGACAAAAGAGAGTCGGATCAGGGGCGAATTGTCCTTTTGGAGGGCTCAAAAAGACAAAAGAAAGCCGGACCAAGAGCAAATTGTCTTTTTGAATGGCTCAAAAAGACAAAAGAGATCTGGACCAGGAGCAAATTGTCTTTTTGGAGAGCTCAAAAAGACAAAAGAGAGCCGGACCAAGAGCAAATTGTCCTTTTGGAGAGCTCAAAAAGACAAAAGAGAGCCGTACCGGGAGCAAATTGTCTTTTTGGAGAGCTCAAAAAGACAAAAGAGATCTGGACCAGGAGCAAATTGTCTTTTTGGAGAGCTCAAAAAGACAAAAGAGAGCCGTACCGGGAGCAAATTGTCCTTTTGGAGAGCTCTAAAAGACAAAAGAAAGCCGGACCAGGAGCAAATTGTCCTTTTGGAGAGCTCAAAAAGACAAAAGAGAGTCGGATCAGGGGCGAATTGTCCTTTTGGAGGGCTCAAAAAGACAAAAGAAAGCCGGACCAAGAGCAAATTGTCTTTTTGAAGGGTTCAAAAAGAAAAAAGAGAGCCGTACCGGGAGCAAATTGTCTTTTTGGAGAGCTCAAAAAGACAAAAGAAAGCCGGACCAAGAGCAAATTGTCCTTTTGGAGAGCTCAAAAAGACAAAAGAAAGCCGGACCAAGAGCAAATTGTCTCTTTGGAGGGTTCAAAAAGACAAAAGAAAGCCGGACCAAGAGCAAATTGTCCTTTTGAAGGGCTCAAAAAGACAAAAGAAAGCCGGACCAAGAGCAAATTGTCTTTTTGAAGGGCCCAAAAAGACAAAAGAAAGCCGGACCAGGAGCAAATTGTCTTTTTGGAGAGTTCAAAAAGACAAAAGAGAGCTGGACCAAGAGCAAATTGTCCTTTTGGAGGGTTCAAAAAGACAAAAGAAAGCCGTACCGGGAGCAAATTGTCCTTTTGGAGGGCTCAAAAAGGCAAAAGAAAGCCAATTAGACAAAAGGGACGAAACCGCATCCAATATGAATTTCAATTTCCCCCTTGTCATGTCACCCGGCAAAGTGTAAAGTATAAATAAGTCAAAATTTTAAGTACGTTCAATCGAATAGCCTTATCAAGAGAGGCGGAGGGACTTGGCCCGATGAAACCTCAGCAACCAGCCCATACGGCACGGTGCTAAATCCAACAGGTATACCTGAAAAGATAAGGAGAATGTTGTCATCTTGCCTCCTTTTCCGGGAGGCTTTTTTCATATCATGCAAAGGGAGTGTAAAAAGTTGGACTTTCTCGAAACGTTAAAAAACCGCATCCTTGTTGCGGACGGGGCAATGGGGACGCTGCTGTATGCATACGGCGCCAACACATGTTATGAGTCATTCAATCTGAGCCACCCGGAAGACATCCACGCGATCCACCGCGCCTATATCGAAGCTGGCGCATCGGTCATCCAGACCAACACGTACAGTGCCAACTATATCAAGCTTGCACAGTATGGACTGGAAGAAAAAGTAAAAGACATCAACAAAGCGGCCGTCCGGATTGCAAAAGAAGCGGCAAACCGCGATACATTCATACTCGGCACGGTCGGCGGCATCCGCGGCCAGCGCAAAACCGAAGCAACACTTGCCGAAATTAAGCGTACGTTCCGCGAACAGATTTTTCACCTCCTGAACGAAGGAGTCGATGCCCTGCTTCTGGAAACGTATTTTGACGCTGAAGAACTGTATACGGTCGTTGACATTGCGAAAAAAGAAGCGGATGTCCCGGTCATCGCCCAGTTCTCGCTTATCGAACCGGGCGTGCTCCAAAACGGAACCCCGGTCCGCGATGCTTTCAAGGAACTTGAAAACCGCGGCGCCGATGTGACCGGCCTGAACTGCCGGCTCGGTCCGCACCACATGATCCAGGCGTTCGAAGAAATCCCGATACCGAAGCGTGCCTTTTTGTCCGCATACCCGAATGCAAGTCTTTTAGATTACGAGGAAGGCCGGTTCACATTTACGAATAACGCCGATTATTTTAAAACATGCGCCGAAAAACTTGTCGAACAGGGTGTGCGCCTGATCGGCGGCTGCTGCGGCACAACGCCGGCCCACATCAAAGCAATCGCAGAAGGGGTGCAGGGGCTTTTGCCTGTCACAGAAAAAACGGTCCGCCCGCCGAAAATCGAAATCGCGGCCGCCCCGGCGCAGTACGAACCGCCGTTGCATGAAATTGTAAAAAAAAGCCGTTCCGTCATTGTCGAATTGGACACACCGAAAACGCTGAACACAGCCCGCTTTTTCGAAGGGGCAAAAGCGCTGCACGACGCCGGCATCGATGCCTTGACAATGGCCGACAACTCGCTTGCAAGCCCGCGCATCAGCAACACAGCGATTGCCGCGATTTTAAAAGAGAAACAGGGCATCCGGCCGCTCGTTCATATTACATGCCGTGATCGCAATTTGATCGGGCTGCAGTCGCACTTAATGGGCCTTGCCGCGCTCGGGATTGACCAGGTGCTTGCCGTCACAGGGGATCCGTCGAAAATCGGCGACTTCCCGGGGGCCACGAGCGTATACGATTTGTCGTCAATGGAACTGATCGCAATGATCAAGCAATTTAACGATGGCATTTCCCATTCCGGCAAATCGCTTCAGCGGAAAACAAATTTTTCCGTCGCAGCTGCATTTAACCCGAACGTCCGCAATCTCGATAAAACGGTCGGGAGGTTGGAACGCAAAATCCGCCACGGTGCTGATTATTTTATCACCCAGCCTGTCTTCAGCACGGAAAAAATCGAGCAAATCCATGAAGCCACGAAGCATTTGGACGCGCCGATCTATCTTGGCATTATGCCGCTTACCAGCTACCGGAACGCGGTCTTTCTGCACAATGAAGTGCCGGGCATCACACTGACGGATGATATTTTGCAAGCGATGGAAAAAACAAACGGCGACCCTGTGAAAGCGCGCGAAGAAAGCCTTGCGATCAGCCGTACCCTGATCGATGCGGCCCTCGCCTATTTCAACGGCATTTACCTGATTACGCCGCTTGAACGCTATGAACTCACAGTGGAATGCACGCGCTACATCCACGAAAAAACAGCAGTGCGCAGCGCGGGCATTTTCTAAAAGTATAGGAGATTCTTTGGCTACCCGGCAACCTGAATTTAACCGATCAAACGCACAACCAAAGGGGGCATTTTTCATGGGGAAAACGATATTTGAACAGCAGCTTGCGAACCGCATTCTCATTCTCGACGGGGCGATGGGCACGATGATCCAGCAGCAACACCTCACCGCGGCAGATTTTGGCGGCGAAGCATACGAAGGCTGCAATGAATACTTGAATCTCACAGCGCCCGATCTAATCCGCTCGATCCATGAAGCATATCTCGAAGCGGGGGCCGACATCATCGAAACGAACACATTTGGCGCAACGTCCATCGTCCTTAACGAGTACGGCCTTGGGCACTTTGCCGAAAAAATCAACATCGAAGCTGCGCGCATCGCCAAGCAGGCTGCCGGAAAATTTTCCACACCCGGCCGGCCGCGGTTTGTCGCCGGTTCAATGGGCCCGACAACAAAGACGCTCTCCGTCACAGGCGGCACCACTTTTGGCGCGCTCAAAACCGCCTACCAGGAACAGGCTTGCGGGCTCATAAAAGGCGGGGCCGACGTGCTCCTCCTCGAAACATCGCAGGACTTGCTGAACGTCAAAGCCGCTTTTCTTGGCATTACGGATGCATTTAACGAAACCGGAAAAAAACTGCCGCTTCTCATCTCCGGCACCATCGAACCGATGGGCACAACGCTTGCCGGCCAGAACATCGAAGCATTTTACATTTCCGTCGCGCATATGCAGCCGGCCGCCGTCGGGCTCAACTGCGCGACTGGCCCGGAGTTCATGGCTGACTCTATCCGCACACTCGCGGGGCTCGCCAAAACGGCAGTGAGCTGCTACCCGAACGCCGGGCTTCCCGACGAAGAAGGGCATTACCACGAAACACCGGAATCGCTCGCTGTAAAAATGAAAGGCTTCGCCGAAAAAGGCTGGCTTAACATCGCAGGCGGCTGCTGCGGTACAACACCTGCCCATATCAAAGCGCTGAATGAAGCACTAGCCGGGCTCCCGCCGCGCCAGCCTGCAAAAGAAGAGCACCACGCCGTCTCTGGCATCGAACCTTTTATTTACGATGACCCGTCCACCCGCCCGATTTTTGTCGGCGAACGCACAAACGTCATCGGTTCGCGCAAGTTCCGGCGCCTGATCGCAGAAGGCAAATGGGAAGAAGCAAGCGAAATTGCCCGCACCCAGGTCAAAAACGGCGCACAGATCATCGACATCTGCCTCGCCGACCCGGACCGCGATGAAATCAGCGACATGGAAAACTTTATTTCAATCGCCGTGAAAAAAGTGAAAGTGCCATTTATGATCGATTCCACGGATGAAAACGTGATCGAAAAAGCTTTTACATACTGCCAAGGAAAAAGCATTGTCAATTCCATTAACCTTGAAAACGGGACGGAACGGTTTGAAAAAGTCGTGCCGCTCCTCAAAAAATACGGGGGTGCCGTTGTCGTCGGCACGATCGATGAAGAGGGGATGGCTGTCACTGCCGAACGGAAACTTGAGATTGCGCGCCGCTCTTATGACCTGCTCGTCCATACGTACGGGCTCAACCCGCGTGATCTCATTTTTGACCCGCTCGTGTTCCCTGCCGGCACCGGCGACAAGCAGTATTTTGGCGCAGCAAAAGAAACAGTCGAAGGCATCCGGCTCATTAAAGAAGCGATGCCGGAATGCCAGACGATCCTCGGCGTCAGCAATGTTTCATTCGGGCTGCCGCCTGCCGGGCGTGAAGTGCTCAACTCCGTGTTTCTCTACCACTGTACGAAAGCCGGGCTGGATTACGCCATCGTAAATACAGAAAAGCTTGAACGCTTTGCGTCCATCCCGGAAGAGAACGTGAAAATGGCCGAAAAACTGTTGTTTGAAGCGAGTGACGAAGCCCTCGCCGCGTTCACCGAATATTACCGCGGCAAAGTGCAGGAGAAAAAAGCGCCAAAGAGCACGATGACGCTTGCCGAACGGCTTGCGAATGATGTTGTCGAAGGGACGAAAGAAGGCCTCATCCCGGATTTAGAACAGGCCTTGAAAGAATACCCGGATCCGCTCGCCATTATCAACGGCCCGCTTATGGACGGGATGGCGGAAGTCGGCCGCCTGTTTAATGACAACCAGCTCATCGTCGCAGAAGTCTTGCAAAGTGCGGAAGTTATGAAAGCATCTGTCGCATTCCTTGAGCCTTTTATGGAAAAAAATGAAACAAGCACAAAGGGGAAAGTGCTGCTCGCAACCGTGAAAGGCGACGTCCATGACATCGGCAAAAATCTGGTCGACATCATTTTGTCGAATAATGGCTATAAAGTGGTGGACCTTGGCATCAAAGTGGCGCCGGCTGATCTTATCCACGCTGTCCGCAAAGAGAAACCGGATGTGATCGGGCTATCCGGCCTCCTTGTCAAATCCGCCCAGCAAATGGTTGTCACTGCCCAGGATTTGCGGGAAGCGGGCATCCGCCAGCCGATACTGGTCGGCGGTGCAGCCTTGTCGCGAAAATTCACGTTAAATAAAATCGCTCCGCAATATGAGGGGCTTGTGCTGTATGCAAAAGACGCAATGGAGGGCCTCACGCTTGCAAACAAATTGCAGGATGAATCGGAACGCAGCTCGCTCGAAACGGAACTTGCCAACCAGCGCAGCGGCGGGACAAGGGTGGCGGCGGCGAATGCCGGCGGTGCGCCGGTTGCGACTTTACCGCGCCGCTCTTCGGTATCCCCGGATGCGCGCGTTTACCAGCCGGCGGATTTGAAGCGGCATGTGCTGCGCAATTATCCGCTTTCCCATATCGAACCCTACGTGAACATGCAAATGCTCCTCGGCCACCATTTAGGATTGAAAGGCCGCGTCGAAAAACTGCTTGCGGAGGGAGACGAACGCGCCAGTAAGCTGAAGCAGCAGGTGGATGAACTGCGCGAGTGGGTGATGAAAGAAAAACTGCTTCAGCCATCCGCCGTATACCAGTTTTTCCCGGCCCAGGCGGATGGTAATGATTTGATTGTTTATGAACCGGCTGGAGAGCCTGGAGTATTAGATCCGAAATCTTTATCCATTTTAGAGCGGTTCACGTTCCCGCGCCAGGCAAAGCCGCCGTATTTGTGCCTTGCCGATTATGTCCGGAGCGTGGACAGCGGGGTCGTTGACTATGTCGGCATGTTCGCGGTCGTCGCCGGCAAAAACATCCGCCACCACGCACGCTATTTAAAAGAGGCAGGCGAATATTTCAAAAGCCATGCCCTCCAGGCGCTTGCCCTCGAAACGGCAGAAGGCTTCGCCGAGCGGCTGCACGAACTGATGCGCGGCCAATGGGGCTTCCCGGACCCGGCCGGTTTCACAATGCAGCAACGCTTTGCCGCCAAATACCAGGGCCAGCGCTACTCTTTCGGTTACCCGGCCTGCCCGAACCTCGAAGACCAGGCCAAACTGTTTAAATTGCTGCAACCGCAAAAAATCGGCCTCCACTTGACCGAAGGCTACATGATGGAACCCGAAGCCGCCGTCACCGCGCTCGTGTTCTCCCATCCGGAGGCAAGATACTTTGCGGTATGACCCCCAAAGCGGGCCCCGGACCGCTTTGGGTTTTTTAAAGCAAGGAACGGCCATACATCAAGAAAACATGGACGTTTTCTACGTGAACAAGCGGCTGAAAATTCCATCGCTTTCCTAATCGTGTAACTGACAGGCAAAAATCTTACCGTAGAGCAGTCCATGTTAACAATCAGTCGAAAATTTTGTAGCTTACCCGCCACTTTCTTACCATAGGCGCCATGCTGCATTTTTGCGGCTTCGACAGAAGAATGCGGAACCCGGACCCATATACCATTCTGCAAAAAACCGTATTAATCGACAAAATTTGCACTGGCTTTTCTGTTCCGCCCTCAATGTTCCACGGGAAACATTCCAATGAAAATTGTGCAACCGTGCATGTTGAACAGGTTTTTTTGAACAAATACCACTTGCCAGCAAGCCCGAAAATGCTTGACCCCGTTTTCCTTCTATAAAATTACTCACCTGCCACGTTCCCTGTGGCATGAACGCCTACATTAAATCAGCTCCGGGTGCAACCTTTACATCTAAAATTCAGCCAGTGCTGTTACAACCCTTGCCAAGGCCAAGACATATGCTTCCTCATCCAGCCTAACATTCTCAAACGCTGCGAATATTGGCTTTTTTGCTGCCCTAACAAGATGACATGATAGGCTTAATTTCGACAAAACCAGCAATATTTCCACGGAAATACCCACATGAAAAAGCCCGGATATCGGAATCCGAGCTTAAAAATCTATCTGAAAATGTGCGGCGACTGCGGCGGATTTTCATCCTTCCGCCCCTGCCGTATCCTTTGTGGCACGGGCGTCAAATCCGCATTGAACTGTTTTGTCCTGTTCTGACATTAGCCAATCTTCCAGTGTCTTATCAAAAGCAAAGTGCTTACTTACGGGAGAGGCGGTCTTTTGCATCGCCGACCGAGTCCTGGGCTTCGCCTTTCAATTTGTCCATTTTGCCTTCAGCTTTTTTCTTCGCATCGCCGGTAATGTCACCCCATGTATCTTTTGCTTCGCCTTTCAATTTGTTCCCTTTTCCTTTAAGCTTGTCCTTCATGGCGTCTTGATCCATTTTCATTCCTCCCATTCATATTGTTCATCTTTCCTATTCCCTGATCTCAGGCCGATAAACGAAAAATGCAAAAGAAATCGATGGAGAGGATCAACATCCAAAATGGCGCAAATTGAGGCAAAACCAAATCAAAGCCATGCGCAAAATTTGGACAGCCGCGCCAAAATACAGGATCGGCACTTCACAATCCTGGCCAAATCAGATAGGAAAAACTGCCATAACCCAAAATATGTAGATTCGCAACAAGAGTAGGGGACAGGTAAATTTAAAATTCATAAAGCGGAACATAGGTAAAGGGAACGCATGCGCATCATTTCTCCGTCCGGCAAAATTGGAAGGAAACGCATGCGTACATTGGTTGGATGGTTTTGCAGAGTGGATGAATGTTCGTTTCGTTTATTCCTGTATCGCCCAACTTCAGGAATTGCACGCCCGTTCTCAAAGCCCCCGGAATGCCCCTAGATCATTTTCTTCCATGGTATGTATTTGCCGAGGCCATGGTAATAGCCGGCACAAATCATTGTGCGGCTGAATTGCTTTTGAAATGTATGCATGGAGCAGTTCAGCTTTAGCTTTTGCTGGTTGGAAAAAGTCACATAAAGGCCGTCCGCTGTGGCGTTAAAGTCTACCACATTCGCAAGGAAAATGAACTGGCAGTCATACGATTTCGGGGATTTTGTCGGCGTTGCAATCAAACCATCCCCCAACACAACCGGTGCCTTATTAAAGTTAAAAATTTGTTTTGTGCCTTTGAGAACGCCTTCAAAATCGCACATCCGGTAATGAATGCAAGCTTCCCGCAACAATTCAAGCTTGCTCTTCCGTGAGTGAAAAACGCCGTCCTGATCATAAATGATTGTCTGATATTCCGGGTCAAATGCGGTATCCAGCGCCATCGTTTCTTCTCTAATGAGGTAATCTGTTTTATTCATCTAAAAAACTCCCCCCTGTTGTCAATTGTGCATTCCCTCTCTTCTGTATGAAGGGCAGGAGGCCAGGGGTGCCGTGTCTTGCTGCTGCCAAAATATCCTTCCCCTGAAAGAGAGGGATATCATTTGTTCCCTGGTCCTATTATACTATAAATCTCTAAAAAATAAAGTATGAATTTACAATTTTGTTATTATTTATAATCCGTGTAAATTTTGGGCAAAATTTCACGTTTCCCCTTAAAAAACATTAAATTTTCGTGCGGAAAACTGGATGTTTTGGAAACGAAAAGATGCACATCGCCGGTTCGCCCTCTCCCTTTGAACCTGTTATTTTACAATCAACCCGGGAATTCAAGGAAAGCGCGCTTTCCAAAAGGGGAAGCAAAATGGAAAGTTTTGAAGAAGTGCTCCGGCAATACCGGCCGATGATTTTTCATATGATCCGCAAACTCCGCATTTACAAAAACATCGATGAGTTTGAGCAGATCGGCATGATTGCACTGTGGGAAGCGTATCAAAACAGGCAGGATGACAAAGGGTCATTCACAAGTTACGCATACAACACGATCCGCGGGAAAATGCTGACCGAACTTACGAAAAAGCGGAGGGAGGAAGAAATGTTTGCGTGCCCGAAAGATGAATTTTGGAATGTGAAAGTGGACGAGTCGCTCCGCCCCCCGCTTGAACTTGAAACGTTGCTGTCGTATTGCGACGGCCTTTCGGAAAAAGAGAAAAAGTGGGTAGTGGCTGCCTTTTATGAACAACTGAAACAAGGCGAAATCGCATCCCGCGAAGGCAAGTCCGCCGAGGCGGTAAAAAAATGGCGGAGGCAAGCCCTCGAGAAAATCAAAAAAAATATGGAACAAAAAGAGAGGCAGCACTGAATGCGTGCCCGTGAAGGCAATACATCCGGGGTAGCGAAAGCAACATGAAACGAACTAAAAACTGATAAACTAAAAAAGCGGCGAGCATCCACGATGATTGGGTGTTCGCCGCTTTTGCCCTTGCCTCCCCCGTCCAGGACACCCCGGTTTCCCAAGGCTGCCGAACGGTTTCCTCAATCTGCGATAAAAAACTTGCGCAAGTAGTCGTACCATGCTGTTGTGCCCTTTTTGCTCGGGGCGGTTTGCTCGCCGTTTTGAAAGGTGACATACGATTTAAATGCGTCGCTGTCCGGATCCGGCCAGTTTTTCCAATGGTCCAGATACGTGTAACCTTCTTTTTTTGCGTACGATTCAAGCTCTTTCACCTGCGCCGGATAGTTTGCCGCCTTATAGAGCGGGTATGACGGCTGGATCACAAGCACTGCATCACCCCAGGCAGCAGCGGCCGTTTTGATATCCTCAAGCTGATTGTCCATCGCCACAGCCCCGTTGTTGATTAAAATAAACGGCTCAAACAAAATGAGATCCGGTTTGAAATGGGCGACGTCTTTATACTTGCCTTCACGGATAAACTCATCGGAATTTAAATGATAGGAAAAAAGGGAAACCGACACATGGCTGCCGTACGTATCATTCAACGCCTGCTTCAACTGTGGCCCCCAGCCATGCGTATTCGCACCCATCGCGTCCGAACCGACAATCGCAATTTTGTAGGCTCGCTTCTTGGAAAGTGCGTTTTCAAAATCCGCGCGGGCTTTTTTCGGCCAGTTTTTCGTGTAAGCCACTAGAGAAGTCTCCGGCTGGCCCGTTTTGTTTACGTCGCGCTTTTTCCCCGTGGTCGGTTCTGCCTTTGTCTTTTCCGCTTTTACTGCTACAGAATCCGGCTTGAACCGGCTTGGATCCGTTTTATACCCCCAGTACAGATGCCCAACTACCAATACGGCAATGACGACAACAGCCGACAAAATCGCCGTGAATATTTTCATACATCATACCTCCGCTCATCATCACTTATGAAACGCCCGTGCAAACCTATAAAAAATTATGACAAAAAAAGACAAATTACACAACCAAAATTGAAAGAAAATCCGCCAAAGGTAAATACAGGAAGATTATCTAACCGGTTTCTTTCTGCAAAATATTGTGGTTTAATACAAAGTGTATCAAATTGTTTAAATTTATTTCAGTTTCCCGCAAATTTCGGGATGATCTATGATATAATGTATGATAGTTTTCTATCTATTTCGCATTTGTGCTGCAAATTTTAGGGGAGGAACTTATGGAAGACACAATTAGTTTAAAAGAATTGATGCAGGTGCTGCGCAAACGCCTTTCCATGATCGCACTGATTACACTGGGGGCGATGATTTTGACGGCCATTGTGACCTATTTTGTGGTGACGCCTGTCTATGAATCTTCGACACAAATCCTTGTCAATAAAGCAAGCGATGACCAATCGATGTATACCACCAATGCCGTACAAACAAACGTTCAGCTGGTCAATACATATAATGTGATTATTAAGAGCCCATCGATCCTGGATAAAGTGATTGACGAACTGAAACTCAACATGACAACGGACGAACTGAACGACAAAATTGAAGTCAGCACAGAGCAAAATTCACAAGTCTTTACTTTGACGGTAAAAGATACAAACCCGTATATAGCAACCAAAATTGCCAATAAAATCGGGGAAGTGTTCAAAAAAGAAATCAAATCCATTATGAAAGTCGACAATGTGACTGTCATTTCAAAAGCACAAGTGCCCGAGGGACCTGTCAGCCCGAAACCGCTTTTAAATATTGCAATTGCGCTTGTGGTCGGCCTGATGGCGGGTGTCGGGATTGCCTTTCTGCTTGAATACCTCGACAATACGATTAAAGATGAGCAAGATGTTGAACAAATTTTGCAATTGCCTGTCCTCGGCGTGATCGGGCAGATTGATGATCAGGAACTGAATGGTTTGCACCGTGCAGGAAAAAAAACAAAAGGAAAGGTTGAGACGGTTGGCGCCTAAAAAAACAAAGCTGTTGAACACGAGAAGAAAATTAATCGCAAAGCTAAATCCAAAGTCACCGATTTCCGAACAGTTCCGGACAATCCGTACAAATATCAGTTTTTCTTCCGTTGACAATGACCTGCAGATTCTGATGGTTACCTCAAGCGGGCCTGGAGAAGGGAAATCGACGATTGTCGGCAACCTCGCTGTCGTTTTTGCCCAGCAAGGAAAAAAGGTGCTGCTCGCCGATGCCGATTTGCGGCGTCCGACCGTCCATTATACGTTTGGCATGACCAATACATTCGGACTGACAACGGTTTTGACCAAGCAGGGGACATTGCTGGAGACTGTTTCAAAATGTGATGTGAAAAATCTGCATCTCCTGCCGAGCGGCCCAATTCCGCCAAATCCGGCAGAACTGTTAAGCTCACGGGCAATGAAGGAATTTTTAAAAGAAGCAAAAGAACAGTACGACATTATTTTACTGGATACCCCGCCGGTTTTGGCTGTGACCGATGCGCAGGTGCTGACCAACCAGTGTGATGGCACGATTCTTGTCGTCTCAAGCGGGAAAGCGGAAGTGGAAGCTGTCAAAAAGGCAAAAGAATTGCTGGAATCTGCCAATGCCAATCTGCTTGGCGTTGTCCTGAACAACAAGAAAACCCAAAACACGCATTATTATTACTATTACGGAAAAGATTGACACCATTTGCACGTAAGTTTTCCAATAACTATTGAAAAATGGTAAAAATGCACTATAATTTTGTATAGGGTTTGATTTTAATTGAAACGAAATTTCATTTCTTGACAGGTTTGGAGGGGTTCGGGATGATGGATATCCATTGCCATATTTTACCAGGCATTGACGACGGTGCGCAAACGATATACGACAGCCTTGATATGGCAAAACAAGCCGTCTCCCAGGGGATCAAGCAGATTATTGCTACCCCTCATCATATGAACGGAAAATATGAAAACCGCAAAACAGAAATCGTTCAAAAAGTCAATGAACTGAATGAAAGATTGAAAGAAGAACAAATTGATCTGGAGATTCTGCCAGGGCAGGAAAACCGGATTTATGGCGAAATTTTGGAAGACTATGAAAAAGGAGAAATTCAAACGCTGGCCGGCACTTCTTACCTGTTTATCGAGTTCCCCTCGGGGCATGTGCCGCGCTATGCGGAAACCCTTTTATATGAGATACAAGTGAAGGGCTTAATGCCAATTATTGTTCATCCGGAAAGGAACGCGGAATTGATCCAGCATCCGGATCGGTTGTATGAAATGGTGAATAATGGTGTGGCAACACAAATTACAGCCGCAAGCTTAACGGGTGCTTTCGGGAAAAAGATTAAAAAATTCACTGAACAGCTGATAGAAGCAAATCTCACCCATTTTCTTGCATCAGACGCCCATAATGTGAAAACCCGTGCTTTTAAAATGGATGAAGCAACGGATGAACTCGAAAAGAAATACGGCACAGATATGCTCTATTTCTTTACGGAAAACGCCGAACTGCTTGCCAAAGGCCAAGCTATCTACAGAGAAATTCCGCAGCCGGTAAAACAAAAGAAACTGTTTGGTTTGTTTTAATCGGCTTTCTTTTTTAACATTCCGGGTAGATGAATGATGCTATGTGGGCTGCTCCGCTGTTTTTAGCAAACAGTTTTATCCAACATTGTTTGATTTTGGAACAGCTATTTTCGGGTATGTCTCTCATCCGTTATCGTGCGAGGCACTCGGCCATGCTGTGGGTGCGCGTGCACCTTAGACGCCTGTCGTCAAGAGTGTGGTGTGAGGGCGGGTTAGATGCCCGATAATTATTTTTATACCCGAATGTTGGAAGAACAAACATCGATTGTTTTTATCGCACTGCGCAAATCTTAAAAATCAATTAGAATAAGGAGGAATTTACGTGAAAAAAGTGAGAAAGGCGATCATTCCGGCTGCAGGGCTCGGAACACGATTTTTGCCTGCAACAAAAGCCATGCCGAAAGAAATGCTGCCGATTGTAGACAAGCCTACGATCCAGTACATAGTCGAAGAAGCCGTTGAATCCGGCATCGAAGACATCATCATTGTAACCGGAAAAGGGAAACGCGCAATTGAAGACCATTTCGACAACGCTTGGGAACTCGAACAAAACCTTGCTGAAAAAGGGAAGTTCGACCTCTTAGATAAAGTCCGCTATTCTTCCAATTTAGCCAATATCCACTATATCCGACAGAAAGAGCCTCTTGGTTTGGGACATGCTGTTTGGTGTGCACGAAATTTTATTGGGGACGAGCCATTTGCGGTCCTGCTTGGTGATGATATCGTGCAGAATGACCCGCCATGTTTAAAACAACTCATTGACGAATATGAAAAAACCCATTCTTCTGTAATAGGTGTACAGGAAGTACCGGAAGAAGAAACGCACCGTTATGGGATCATTGCACCAGCTTCCCAAAACGGACGTAGTTATCAAGTAGAAAAGTTTGTTGAGAAACCAGAACAGGGAACGGCACCATCTAATCTTGCGATTATTGGGCGCTATCTGCTGACGCCTGAGATATTTATGTTTTTGGATAAGCAGGAAAAGGGTGCCGGCGGAGAGATTCAGTTGACGGATGCGATTCAGCAGTTGAATCAAATTCAAAGAGTATTTGCTTATCAGTTTGAGGGTAAGCGGTATGATGTAGGGGAAAAGCTTGGCTTTATTCAATCCCAAATTGAAATGGCTTTACAGGATGAGACATTGAGCAAAGACTTGTTAAAAATGATGAAAGGAATCATTGAAAAAACAAATACAAGTGTATTGGAAACGAAATAGGGGGTATTTGAAGTGGCTGACACCAGTTATGCTTCCAGTTCGGTTGTAAGGCCCTCTGCTACCCAGAAAATAGAGACCACAAAAAAGATTGAATTTGAAGAGAAAAAAACCTATACAATGATAAAACGTGGGATGGATATAATTGGTGCGAGTATGGGGCTCATTTTTTTATCATGGTTATTTTTAATTGTTGCTGTTCTCATAAAAATTGAAGATCCTAAAGGGACAGTCTTTTTTAAACAAGTAAGAGTTGGAAAAAATGGCAAGACCTTTTACATGTATAAATTCCGCTCCATGGTGTCCGATGCGGAAGAAAAACTAAAAGACCTTTTGAAATATAATGAAATTGAAGGTGCTATGTTTAAACTTAAAGAAGATCCGCGTGTTACCAAGATAGGAAAGTTTATTCGAAAAACAAGTATTGATGAACTTCCTCAACTATGGAATGTACTAAAGGGAGAAATGAGTTTGGTGGGGCCAAGGCCACCGTTGCCAAGAGAGGTTGCTGACTATACTAAGTATGATATGCAAAGATTACTTGTTAAACCTGGATGCACAGGTTTATGGCAGGTAAGTGGTAGAAGCGAACTAAGTTTTTGTGAAATGGTGGATTTGGATATTAATTATATTACAAATAGAACGATCTGGTTAGACATAAAATTAATATTAAAAACTTTGAAAATTATGATAATACCAAATAATGCCTACTAAAATGAAATGAATCGGTGGAGATTTAATGAAAAAAATTTTACATGTTGGAGAATACGTAAAAGGGGGGGTATATACTTATTTATATAATGTTCTTCGTTATCAAAAAAACAGTGAAGAATTTGATAGTGTTTTTTTAGCTTTAAGTGACAGTAAATCAGAAAAGGAATTCCCAATATGCAAAAATAATATATTCTTTTATAAATATAAAAGAAATCCGTTTTATATAATTAAAGCCATGCTATTTATAAAAAGGCTAATTAATCAAATACAACCAGATATAGTTCACGTGCACAGCACTTTTGCTGGAATAATAGTAAGAATACCATTCTTTTTTTGTTCAAAAAAGAATATAAAAATTGTTTACTGTCCCCATGGTTGGAGTTTTTTAATGGAAACATCTAATTTAAAAAAACGATTATATGGTCTTATAGAAAAAATATTAGCGTATAGAACAGATCTAATATTAAATATTTCAAAGCATGAGTTAGTTAATTCAGAGCCTCTGCCAAAATAAAAAATTACCCTTGAACGAGGCTCTAGAGAATTAATGATCCTGTTTTTTTCTTTTCTTCCAGGTTTTCAAAT
>NZ_ALAS01000005.1 GCF_000290615.1 Heyndrickxia coagulans DSM 1 = ATCC 7050 | reverse complement strand
GAGCCTCTGCCAAAATAAAAATATACCCTTGAGCGAGGCTCTGGAAAATTAATTATCCCGATTTTTTTTTTGCCTTTTCATCCAGATTTTCAATTTACATCCAGATTTTCAATTCAATAGAAGTAAAACGGTCATTTTTCTTCAAAAAAAGGGCATACGTATCCCGCCTTCACAAAATGGTTTTTTTCACTACCCTTTGT
>NZ_ALAS01000004.1 GCF_000290615.1 Heyndrickxia coagulans DSM 1 = ATCC 7050 | reverse complement strand
TGTTTCCCCCTCTTTTTAGGGGGAAAATTTTTTTATCCTTTTTTCAAACCCTTGGGCTACAAGGAGTCTGTAACATCGCAATTACCTCTTATTTCATCCACGCACTCACACGGAGGACGACATAAATGCCTTTTCCAATTGAATCCTTGTTCTGTTGGCAACTGCCGGCAAAATCGGGCGCTGACAGACATCCCAAAAAATGCCGGCCCCGCTTTTAAAAAATATACGGAGCCGGCATTTTTTATGGTTTTAATACGACTTTTATGCAGCCATCTTTATGATCATTGAACAATTGATAGGCCTCGCTTGCTTTATCTAGCGAAATTTTATGGGTTATGATTTCAGTTGGGTCAAACTTTTTCTCTGTAATGTCTTGAAAGAGTTTCGGCATCAGATGTACAGCCGGCGCCTGTCCCATTTTCAGGGTGATATTGCGTTCGAACAGCCTGCCAAGCGGGAATGCATTGTAAACCGAACCGTATACCCCTGTCAGCTGGATAGTGCCAAACTTCCTGACCGCTTCCATCGCAATTTGAATCGCGCTGATTGTGCCGCCCTGCAACTTGAGTTTTTGCTCGATCTTTTCAACCGCGGATTTTTTTCCGTCCATGCCGACGCAATCGATCACCACATCAGCCCCGCCATTGGTAATCTCACGTAAATACTTTCCCATTTCATTGTATTCTTTAAAATTATACACTTCGACTCTATTCATTTTTTGGGCATGCTTTAACCGGTAGGGCACATGGTCAACTGCAATCACCCTGCTGGCACCGTTCAGCCATGCAAATTTCTGGGTCATCAAGCCGATCGGCCCGCAGCCGAGCACAACGACCGTGTCTCCCTGCTTCACACCGGCATTTTCAACACTCCAGTATGCCGTTGGAAGCACATCCGACAAGAATAGCAGTGCCTCATCCTCCAACTCGCAAGATTCAGGAATCACAAACGGCATTTGATTGCCGAACGGTACACGCAGGTACTCAGCCTGCCCGCCCGGAATATCTCCGTACCGCTCTGTGTAACCAAATAAACCGCCTGTGTCGACCTCTTCATTCGGATTCGAGTTGTCACACTGGGACTCCATCCCGTGCTGGCAGTAATAGCAATGCCCGCACGAAACCGTAAACGGCAGCACAACCCGGTCGCCTTTTTTCACTTTTGTCACTTCCGGGCCGACCTCTTCAACGATTCCCATCGGCTCATGCCCGATCACAAATCCCGGGCGCGCCGGCAAAGCTCCGTTATAAATATGCAAATCAGATCCGCAAATGGCCGTTGAGGTAATCCTGACTAAAATATCATCCCGCTTTTTTAATGACGGATCATCAACTTCTTTTACCTGTATGTCTTTCGCACCTTGAAATGTAACTGCCTTCACTGCCATAACCTCCCTTATATACAGACCTATACCCATGTTTTTTCATTCTTATGTATATAAAGAGATTTTTTTTCAATTTGGAGGCGGATTCCCGGTTGTGCCGGGTTTTCCGTAACCGTTCTTGGAATATACGCCATCGTTTGCCATCCAATGTTGAGTCTGTTTAAGTAGTGGCAGGACCTAAGTTTTTGTATAGGAGGCCCAAGCATATTCCTTCCATTGTATTTAATGCCTGCAAAACTTTGATTCTATTATTAAAGGAGTTTATTTTTAATGAATGATTTACTTGGGACAGACATTGGAACTTCAGGAACAAAGACAGTGCTGATGGATACAGAAGGCCATCTGATTGCCCAGGACTTGCAAGAATATGACATTATCACCCCCAGGCCTTTATGGGCGGAGCAGTGGCCGGATGTTTGGCTAGACGCAGCCAAAGCCTCTATCCGCAACACGGTGCAAAAATCCGGCATTTCAAAAGAAAAGATTGCCGGGATTGCAATCAGCGGGCTTTACGGAGGTTCCGGCATACCGCTGGATGAAAACATGAAACCTGCAAGGCCTTGCATGATCTGGATGGACAGGAGAGCTGATGAAGAAACGAAATGGGTGCTCGAGCATATCGGGGAAGAAAACTTGCAGGAAATCACTTATAACGGGGCAGATCCATATTACGGCTACACAAAAATTTTATGGATGAAGCGCCATGAACCGGAAAACTGGAAAAAAACGAAACTCTTTCTTCCGCCTAACGATTACGTCATCTATCATTTGACTGGTGAAATTGCGATTGACTATTCCTCAGCAGGCAATATTGGCGGAATCTTTGACATGAATACAAGGACATGGTCCAAAACATTAATGGATCAAATGGGAATTCCCATGTCGATGATGCCGCAAAGGATTGTAGAGTCAACGGATATCGTTGGCGGATTGACGAAAAAAGCAGCAGAAGAACTGGGGCTTTCTGAAGGTATGCCCGTCATTGCCGGCGGAATCGACTGCGGCGCTGCAAACATCGGGCTGGGGGTATTGGAATCCGGCATTTACGCCGCTTCTATCGGCACTTCGATGTGTGCTGCACTTATCTCCGACCAGCCTGCGAAAGGAAAAGGTTTGATTGTCTGGCCTTATTTATATGACGCCAAACGATTATCGTATTGTTTCGCAGGAGCCAATACGGCAGGCGCGATTGTCAAATGGTTCAAGCAAACCCTGTGCCAGTTTGAATTGGAAGCAGAGAAACATGGCGGCAGTAATGCTTATGATATTTTAAATGAACAGGCATCGAAAATTCCTGCCGGCAGTAATGGCCTTATCGTCCTTCCGTATTTTATGGGGGAAAGAGCCCCAATATGGGATTCAGATGCCAAGGGCACAATTATTGGGCTCTCGCTTGCCCATACAAAAGCACATCTTTATCGTGCATTCTTAGAGGCAGTTGCCTATTCTTTAAGAAATGCCATGGAAGCAACCGGTGAAAATGTGGGGAATTCCATCTACATTGCCGGCGGGGTAACAAAATCTAAAGTCTGGCGGCAAATTTTTGCGGACGTAACCGGCTACCCTGTCATTTGCCCGCTCCATGATGTTGAAGCCAATATGGGGGATGTAATTCTTGCCGGAATCGGAACAGGACTTTTAAGTTACGAAGACGCAAAAAAATGGCAGGTGTTAGATGAAAAGATCCTGCCAAATCCGGAAAACCATGAAAAATATAATGCCTGCTATCAAGTTTATCAATCTGCCTATCAACATTTAAAACAAGATATGAAAGCGATATCCCGCCTTGTTGAATCACCAACAAGATAGACAGAGCGGACATGATTTGCTTATTGGCTGGTTTTCCAGCCTCGCCATCATGTCCAGTTGTGGCGCCATTACGATACAGCGGCCCAACGGAAATTCAAAAAAGGGGATGTGAGTTAAATGGAGAAATGGAAAAAAAGAATGGGGTATGGTGTAGGAGATTTAGGTTGTAACCTTGTGTTCGGGACAATGGCATCTTATCTGATGTTTTTCTATACGGACGTCTTTGGCATTACAGCAGCCGCTGCCGGCACATTAATGCTCGTCACGAAAATCATCGATGCATTTGCAGATACCGGAATGGGATTGATCGTTGACCGGACCCATACGAGATGGGGCCAGGGGAGACCTTATTTTATCATCGGAGCTGTTCCTTTTACTGTTTTTACCATCCTTACGTTTATCGTGCCGGATACCGGAATGACTGGAAAATTGGTCTGGGCCTATGTGACATTCACTTTGCTGAATATCGCATATACCGTTGTCAATATTCCGTTAAACACGATCGTTCCAAGACTGACTTCAGACGTGCATGAACGAAACTGGCTTGTAACAACCAG
This sequence comes from Heyndrickxia coagulans DSM 1 = ATCC 7050, assembly GCF_000290615.1. Classification (GTDB taxonomy): domain Bacteria; phylum Bacillota; class Bacilli; order Bacillales; family Bacillaceae_C; genus Weizmannia; species Weizmannia coagulans. The sequence continues at coordinate 4,432 of NZ_ALAS01000004.1, read as the reverse complement.
AATGATTTGCGCTTTATTGGGAACAGCATTGGTGATGTCCATTACAACACCACTTGTAAACCTGTTCGGGCAAGGAAGCACACAAAAAGGTTTTCTCATTACGATGTCGTTATATGCTGTTCTCGCCTTATTGATATTTGTGATTACCTTTATGAACACAGAAGAAGTCGTGCCCCCGGCTGTCAAACAGGAAAAACATTCGTTTTTGGAGGATTTAAAAGGATTAACCGGCCAGAGCATCCTGTTCTTTATCTTAAACTTTCTTTACTTTGCATTATTTGTAATCCGGAATACCACGGTCATCTATTATTTCACCTATAATTTGGGACGTTCCGGGTGGTTAACTTTTGTAGGGCTTTTCGGTATTTTGTCCGGTTTGCCTATGCTGCTCGTTCTTCCATTTTTACAAAAAAATTATCAAAAAGGGCTTGCTTGCTGTTAAGCACAGCGATTTACATTATTGGCGATTTGATGATCTATTTTGGAAGCGCATTCCCAGTTGTACTGATTGCCGGGTTAGCCGTAACGGGTCTCGGCATATACGGCATTTTTGGGACAACATTTGCCATCCAACCAGATGTCATCGACTACTCGGAGTATCAGAAAAAAAGAAGCATATCTGGTATGATTGCTGCTTTTCAGGGCTTTAGTGTGAAATTAAGCATGGGGCTGGCAAGCGCGCTGATCGGGATATTCTTAAAAATGGGCGGCTATGTCCCGAACGCAACGCAGACCCCGACTGCTTTAAAATATATTGAAGCTTCATTTATATGGATTCCCATGTTGATCTGCCTGCTTATCGGCATCACCACCTGTTTCTATAAACTGGACCAACAACGGGAAAAAATGAGTATCGAACTGGAACGCCGCCGTCAAATCTTTAACTCTCAATCGGCAGAAACAGTATGACCCGGTTTTTCTTCTATATCCCCCTCATTTTCAAAGGGGGGATATTTTCAAGCGGTGACAGGGCACAAGACCACGCATATTGATTTATATGTACTGGGGCGGCCCCCATTATCGGAGGCCGCTTCGCCCTAGTTCGCCTTCACTTATTCATTTACACAAAATATTTTACATTCTCTTAGACTTAGCAAAAACTTGAAGGGCTTTAGTAAATATTCAATGCAAGGGTTATATAGAAAATACTAAAAGAACTTTGCATTTGAAAGCTGATTGAATGCATAAAGAATAACCAAGTATTTTCGCCGATGTATTCTTTTATATATTAAGGCAGAGCTTGCTGACAAATGGGATGTAAGCCAACATCAGATCCGTTCAGCAAACCCTAGTTCATGAATCGGACAGTTCATTCAATCTTGCATTTAAAGCATTTAGCTTTCTTTGGCGCTTAGGTTCGTTATCTTCAGCATTAGCTACTTTAAAGAGTTGCCTCACTTCCTTTTTGGTTGCAACTTTGTGTTGTACGCAAAAAAAACAAAAATCTTCAAGTGTATCTTGTATAATGAGCTCGGGGGTATCGTGTTCACTGGCTGCTGTGCATATTTCTTCATCATGGATAATTTCTCGTATCTCATAATCATTGCTGCAAATGATTCTAGCTTGCAATAACATTGCAGCAGCCAATGTGTGAATTTCACCAAGATTGCTTGTGCTTTTAAGTATCATTCCAAGATTTCTCTTTTTTTCATAAAGCCTCTTAAAGCTCTCTCCAATATATCGTTCATAGTAACGATATATTTCAAATTCATCGTGAGAAAGACATTGTACATCATCCGGATCAAAAAGTTGCCACCTTTGTTCATGAATTTGTTTTTCCGCCACTGATCTGTTCAATAGGAGTTCATTCAAAACTGAGATATGGATGTATACATCCTCGTAAAGCTGATTAATCCACCCGATGACATCGCTTTTTTTATAAACAGCCGCGAGTTGAATAATATTGGTATCAATAAAGACTTTCCCTCTTCTCACAAATCTTCTTCCTCTTCCTGTGAGATCGTGCGTTCACGATTTGTTTCCGTTTGATACCTTATCGCCGTTTCCGGAGAGATTTGAGCCAATTTTCCAGATGCTTCTGCTTTATTTAATAATCTTTTTTCAACAGCTTCAGCGATAACGCTTTCATATTTGCTAAAGCTTTTAATGGGAAAAGGCTCATCAAGCGGGCTGTTTGCGAGATGGTGTGCTTTACGAAGTGAAATCCACTCTTTTTCTTTTATTGCTATCAAGCGGCGGGATTTTGATAACTTTAATTCGAGTATCCGTCTTGCCACAGCTTCGTATGGTGCTGCGGCCATGTCAGCAATCATGATGATCGCTTTTTCTTCTCCAAAGTCCTGTTTCAGTCTTCCCCATAGCAGACGGACAAGCGAGGCAGGCATCATTACCGCTGCAGCAAACCGGTCAGCTGCTCTTTCATGGTCAATTTCTTCACTAATGACTTCTTTGTATCCTAATAAATGCCAAAATTCATGTGCAACTGTAAAATATCTTATGCGTAAAGGCTGCCGGGTATTGATGGCCACAAAAACTTGTTCCGAATCAACATTTACAGTAGCGCCGAAATATTCGTTGTCCGGCACATCTTGAAAAATAACATGTGATATTTCTTGAAGTTTTAACTCAATCCCCGGGCCGATAAATATTTCGGCGCCAAAATGATCAGTTAAAAATTGCCCGGCGAAAGCTTCACCAACTTGTTCCGACTGTAACTTCAGCTTACTCATATGGTTTCTCCCCAGTAGCACGATTGATCTCCTCAATCCGTAAACAATCTTCAATTGCAAATAACATATTTTCCAACTGGCGTTTGGCAGCCCTCGAATTGGCTTTCCCGCGTAAAGAAAGTACATAAGGTTTTTCTGAACGATCTTCAGCTAACAATTCTTCAACGGTAATCCCCATAACTTTTGCGACTTGAGCCATTCTGTTTGGAAGAAATTGCCGTTTTCCTGTTAAAATATGTCCCATTAAGGATTTACTGATTCCTACTTCCTCAGCAAGATCTTGAATGGATTTTCCTTCTGTGTCAAGCCAATCTCTCACTTTTTTGATTGCCGCTTCATTGGCTTTATTCATGAATTACACTCCCTCAATTATTCCTATATCTTTATTATATACAAAACCACGCAAAAAGTGTAGACGTCTACAAAAGTTGCAGCATAGTATCTCCCTTGTTTGGGATACCTTATACGAATACACTATTCATTGCATTTGGTAATAATTGACCAATATCCCCAGCTTAAAACACCAGCTGAAGGCGATGGAATTTTCACCTAAAACGATCTATCATTCCAGGATATGGAGAAACGGCCCCCTACCTGGAGGCCGTTTCATCTTACTTCACTTTTACATATCTGTATTTGCTTTTATTCCCTGCCTTGTCTTTTGCATAAATCTTCAGCGTGGATCCTCTTTTTTGTTTCTTCATATGCACCGAGTAGGTTCCTTTTGAATTTGCCGTTGCTTTTCCGACGTAATGGCTACCGTTGTAAACATAAACCGTCGCGTATTTTTCCGCCTTACCGAAAACCGTTGTTGATTTGTAAGTGACCTTTCCGGCTGTTGGAATGCCAGGGGCGGTTTTATCTACAACCTTAAACGATTTGCCTGCACTTGTATTTCTCGATTTATCCGTCGCGTAGGCTGTCAGAGTCGTTCCTGCCTTTTGCTTCGATTTGATCCTGATTGAGAAGGTGCCTTTACTGTTTGCTGTCCCTGTCCCCAGCACCGTTTTACCACGTTTAATCGTCACTTTGGCGCCGGCTTCTGCTTTACCTGTAATCGTTGTTTGATTATCACCAAACCGATTGACGGACGGGGCCGATGGTGCTGTTTTGTCTTCCACTTTGAAGGATTTGCCTGCACCCGTATTTCCCGCTTTATCTGTCGCATAGGCTGTTAGAACCGTTCCTGCTTTTTGCTTCGATTTAATCCTGACCGAGTAGGTGCCTTTGCTGTTTGCGGTCCCTGTCCCCAGCACAGTTTTGCCACGTTTAATCGTCACTTTGGCGCCGGCTTCTGCTTTACCGGTAATCGTTAATTGATTATCGCCAAACGGATTAACGGTCGGAGCTGCCGGAGCCGTTTTATCAATGACCGTTACCAATGTTTCAACACTCTTGTTCCTTGCCGCATCTTCCGCATAAACGACAAGCTTCGTTCCTGCTTTTTGTTTTGCAATGGTTACCTTAAATGCACCGGTATGATCAGCCGTTGCCGTACCCAAAATGTTTGAGCCGGATTTCACAGTAACTTTTGCCCCTGCTTCTGTGGTTCCTGTAACCACAGTACTTGCATCGCTTACTTCTTTCACTTTTGGCGCTGCCGGAGCCGTTTTATCAATGACCGTTACCACCGTTTCAGCGCTCTTGTTCCTTGCCGCATCTTCCGCATAAACGACAAGCTTCGTTCCTGCTTTTTGTTTTGCAATGGTTACCTTAAATGCACCAGTACTATCGGCTGTTGC
>NZ_ALAS01000003.1 GCF_000290615.1 Heyndrickxia coagulans DSM 1 = ATCC 7050 | reverse complement strand
GGGTACCTAAAAGGATAAGAATCGATAATTTAACCCCCGCTGTGAAGAAAAAAAGGACAAAAAATGAAGAAGCACAATTAACTGATGAATTTGTTCAATTTCAGAATTATTATGGCTTTGATGTGCAGGTATGCAATCCAAGAAGTGGCCATGAAAAAGGAAATGTTGAGAATAAAGTTGGATATATACGCTATAACTTTTTTACTTCAGCTCCAATAATGGACAGCTATGAGGGTTTAACTGATCAATTATTTCATAAATTAGAGGCGGACAGAAATAGAATTCATTATGCCAAAAACGTACGTATTGAGGACTTATGGCAGGAAGAACGGGATTATCTTCTAGCCTTACCGGAAAAGCCCTATCCTGTATTTAAAGAACATCTTGTTAAAGTAAACAAATATAATGAAGTGAAAGTGGATCAGACGTTGGTTCATGTCCCTAAGGGTGGCAACTATAGTCAATTACAAATGATATTAACATGGGATCAATTAAAGATTGTTTCACCTAATGGGGAGATATTATTGGATGACTATCGGCCATATATGAAAAAGCGAAAAGCTTTACCATGGCTTTCAATAATTAAAACATGGATTCATAAACCAAGGGTTGTAGAATATTCGCGCTATAATAAGTATTTACCGGGAAGAATTAAAGAATTTTTGTTGGTAGATAATTTAATTATTCGTCGAAAACGATTAGAAGGTCTAGCTAGTTTATTAGTTTCTCATGACATGAAGAAGATTAATGAAGAGTTCTATGAATTAATTGCACAGGATAAGCTACCTAGTGATAATAATCCTTATGAAGTGGACTGGAGTAAATACGATTCATTAGCTCCTAGAGAGGAG
>NZ_ALAS01000002.1 GCF_000290615.1 Heyndrickxia coagulans DSM 1 = ATCC 7050 | reverse complement strand
AAATCTGGATGAAAAGGCAAAAAAAAAATCGGGATAATTAATTTTCCAGAGCCTCGCTCAAGGGTATATTTTTATTTTGGCAGAGGCTCATAAAAAGAACAGGCTTCCGGAAAAGGAGGAAGACAGCTTGGCTAAAGTGCTCATATTACCGCTTTTAAAAATGCCGTCCGGCCACCACCAGGTCGCAGAGGCGTTAATGCATAAATTGAAATGTATGGACAGTACCATTGAAATGAAAAAAGTTGATTTGATTTCCTATACGAGCGGGATGCTGGAAAAAATCGTCACGAAAATGTATTTGAATTGGATTCAAAAAGCACCGCGGACATACCAATGGGTGTACAAACATTTTTTTTATGCGGATGCCGACCAGACCGCATTAATGAAACTCTATGAACTCTCTTTTATGAAGCAAATGGAAAAACTGATTGCCGAGGAAAATCCGGATCTCGTCATTTGCACGCACAGTTTTCCGTCGATGCTGCTCAGCCGGCTGAAATCAAAAGGAAAAGTCGATGTCCCGGTTATCAATGCGTACACCGATTTTTTCGTCAACGGTTTGTGGGGAAAAAAAGAAATTGACATCCATTTTGTGCCGAACCAAACGATCAAAACGACGCTCATCTGTAACGGCGTGCCTGAACAAAACATTTTTGTCACCGGCATTCCGATTCATGAAGCGTTTAAAGAAAGAACGGCTTTGCGCCATACATCCCGGAAAAAAATCTTAATATCCGGCGGCAGCAGCGGCCTCGGTGATCTGTACCGCCTTCTGAAGGCGTTGAAACGGGAACAGCCGGACAGGGCCGATTATTATGTGTTATGCGGAAAAAACGAAAAATTGTATCACAAGCTGAACGGATGGGGGATGAAACATATCATCCCGGTTCCGTATATCCAGTCCAGAAAGGAAATGAGCCGGCTGTACGATGAAGCGGATGCGATCATTACAAAGCCGGGCGGTGTCACGATCAGCGAAGTGATTCAAAAAAAACTGCCGATTTTTATCCACTCCGTCCTCCCCGGCCAGGAAGAAATCAATCTTGCTTTTTTGAAACAACACGGGCTTGTCTTTGAATTGGACTTCACCAAACCGGTGGAGGAACAGGTGATGGAAATTTTGGAAGACGGGAAGCAGCTGGCCCGGTTTTACCGGCGGCTGCGCCAATACGGGAGCGAAATCGAACTCCAGGGGAAAGAATTTGATGTATTGATCCGCGGTCTGCTCGGCCGCAAAGCAAACCAAACGCCGGATAAAGTGCTGAAGGACCAGTACTTTGTTTCAACCTCTTATTGATTTTTTGCGGGCGTCTATGTTCCTGAAAGGGGCTACCGTTCGTTTCCGGGGCCTTTTATCATCATTTCCTGCCGGTGAAAACCGGGCACATGTTTCAGTCCGGCCCAAAGCTTGCATCGGCATTTTGCCGCCCGTCTTTCTGGCCGGTATGGGGAAACTTCTATCCAAATGGGGCGCTAAGTGGATGATAAAAAAACTTCCTGATGGCGGAAAGGAAAATATGCCATAATGAACATGGAATGAAATGGGCGTGTGCACCTGCAATTTCCTTGCCGCTTTTGCACATGCCCGGGCAACGGCAAAAGACCGCGTTGCTTAAGCAGGGAGTTGAAAATGGTGGAGCAGGATTTAACACAGTTGATCCGGCAGGCAAAAGCAGGAGATACAGATGCGTTTGCCGTGCTGGTGGCCCAGTTTAAAGGGGAGGTGTTCCGGCATGCATACGCCATGACAGGCGACCGGATGGAAGCGGAAGATATCGCCCAGGAAGCGTTTGTGAAAGCCTGGTACGCCCTGGATAAACTGGAACATGCCTATGCTTTTGCTTCTTGGATGTCGAAGATCGTCTCTCATTTATGCTATGACCGGCTGAAAAAATTGCGAAAAAAAGCGGCACTTCAGGCGGAAATAGAAGAGGAGCCGCTGAGGAGGGCAACTTCCAATATCGACAGTGCCAATTTGAGATTTGACATCCGCGGCGCGATGGAAAAATTGTCGCCGGGACATCGGGCAGCGATCGTGCTGCGCGATATCCAGGGCTATTCCTATGAAGAGATCGCAGACATCTTGAACATCCCGCTTGGTACCGTCAAGTCGCGCATCAACACAGCGAGAAATATTTTGAAAAAAGAACTTTCAAGAGGGTGATCACATGGAAACACACGTCCGGGATTTATTGCCGGCCTTCATGGATGATGCGTTAAGTGAAACGGACCGAAAAAAGGTTGAAGCCCATCTTGCCCTTTGCCCGGATTGCCGCCGCGAACTGGAAGAATTGGAGGCGGTCCAGGCGGAAATCAGCCGTTTTTACCATTCGGTTGAGGTGCCGGGAATCCAGTTTGAAAAGGCGGTTCTGGCTAAAATTATGCCGCAGGAAAAATTGGCGATGCATTACCGCGTGTTTGGCTGGTTCTTTGCGGTTTGCTGTGCCGCTTCTGTGCTTGCCACCTACCCGGTGATGAGAAAACCGTTTTATGTCGGCATGAATATTTTTCAGGCCCTCTTCAATATTCTTTCAAGCGGCTTTCATATTGCGCTTTCCATTCTTTCCGCGCTCCCGGCTTTGTCTGCGGGGATCATGGTGGTGATGGCGGTGATTTTGGCTGTCTGTATCTGGATTTTGTTCGGCCTTCTCACCATGAAGCCGGTGAAGGATTAGGGGATGGAGAAAAAAATGAAAGCCACAAAAACATTGATTTGCTTATTGTCCTTGCTCCTGCTTTTTCTGAGCGCAGGGGCGGGTTTCCACCCTGCGTTTGCAAAGGAAAAAAGAATGAGAATCATCATCCACGACCGGCATACGGTCATCCCGAAAAATGAAAAAGTTGAAAATGTCGTTGTGATCGGGAATAACGCGACCGTCGGCGGATATGTCAAAACAGCCGTCATTGTGATCAACGGGAATTTGAATATTCGAAAGTCAGCGGATATCCGCGGCTCTGTATTTGTGCTCGGGGGAAATATCAAACAGCAGCCGGGTGCCCGTGTAACGGAACATGTCCTGTCTATCAATATGAACAGAGGTAATTGCGATGTTACAGACTCCTTGTAGCCCAAGGGTTTGAAAAAAGGATAAAAAAATTTTCCCCCTAAAAAGAGGGGGAAACAA
>NZ_ALAS01000001.1 GCF_000290615.1 Heyndrickxia coagulans DSM 1 = ATCC 7050 | reverse complement strand
CGTGATTCATGAACTTTACCGCCAACAGGCAGAAATGTACAAAAAGAAAACACACCGGGTTGACCACCGGATTGTAAGCATTTCCCAGCCGCATGTCCGTCCAATTGTGCGCGGCAAGGCAAAAGCGAACGTGGAGTTCGGTTCAAAAGTCGCCATAAGTGTCGTAGATGGTTATGCCTTGATTGAGCACCTCGACTGGGAAAATTACAATGAAGGGACCACTCTCAAGGAATCTGTTGAAAACTAC